>JAYPDO010000024.1:22567-29893 GCA_038125285.1 Opitutia bacterium | reverse complement strand
ATGTCCTTTTCCCGTAGAAATCTCTTAAAATCCGGAGCCGCCCTGGCGGGGTGTGCCAGCCTTGCCCAAGGCCAAGAACCAACAAAACGCCGCCCGAACCGGATCGGGGTCTCCACGTATTCGTACTGGCGCTACCGCCGGGACTCCAAGCTCTCCATCGCCGAGTGTATCGACCTGGCTTCGGAGGCGGGTTTCGACGGGGTGGAGATCTTGCACGTCCAGATGCAGGACGAGTCCAATGGCCACCTCCAATCCCTCAAACAACGGGCCTTCCGGCATGGCCTGGACCTTTGCGGCTTTTCCACGCACCAAAGTTTTGTCTCCCCGGATCCGGACTTCAGGAAGAAGAATGTGGAACACACCCTCCGTTGCATCGAAATTGCCTACAAACTCGGTATCCCGACCATCCGGGTAAACACGGGGCGCTGGGGCACGAGCAAGGATTTCAACGAATTGATGAAGAACAGGGGCATCGAACCCCGCTTGAAGGGGTACACCGATGAGGACGGCTTTGGCTGGGTCATCGGCAGCCTGGAAAAATGCCTGGCGCGTGCCGAGGAATGTGGCGTTGTCCTCGGCCTTGAGAACCACTGGGGTTTGGGACGCACCGCCGATGGGGTGATGAAGATTGTCGATGCCATCGACTCCCCATGGCTGCAAACCACCCTTGATACAGGGAATTTTTTGGAAAAACCCTACTGCCAAATGGAACGCATGGCTCCCAGTACCGTCTATGTCCAAGCCAAGACCTACTATGGCGGAGGGACTTGGTACACCCTGGATTTGGACTACGGCAGGATTGCGGAAATCCTACGAAACGCAGGCTACCAAGGCTACATATCCCTGGAATTCGAGGGCAAGGAAGACCACCGGACGGCCATCCCAAAGAGCTTGGCTATGCTGCGGAAGGCTTTTGGTTGATTGGAGGGGCGACCGAAGTTCGCCCCTCCGGTCAGGGCACTTCGTTGACGGTGTAGTAGGCGTGGCGGTGGAGGAGTTCCCCTCCGTCTTTGGCACGGAGGTTGCCGAGGTCGAATTCGTGGACGTGGCCCTTAGTCAGCGTTTCCAGGCGGATGGTGGCGGTGAGGCCGTCGGGGGAGAGCTTGGCGCTGAGGATCTTTGGCGTGGTCTGGTCGATTTCGGGGCCTCCGTAGCCGGCGTGGTATTGGTGGGTGAAGGTAGAGACGATGTAATTGGCCGGGTTGGTACCGGTTTCCTTGGAGACGGGTTGGGTGAATTGGATGTGGAAACCGTCCTGGGTGATGGTGATTTTTTGGATTTCAAATGGGGTTTTGCCGCTCCAGTCGAGGCGTTCGAGGGCAAAGGCTTTGAGGCCGCGGACGGGCCAACCGCGGTTGGTGCCGCCGGTGAGGAGGTGGCCTTCGGGGGTGAAGTGGATGTTGAGGAGTCCGGTGGAGAGGCCTTCGCGGAAGGGGTAGCAGGCGCCTTGCCAGACGCCGTTGACCTTTTCGGTGGTGGCTCGCATGAGGATGGAGAGGGTGTAGTCGCCGAGGAAGATTTGGTCTTCGAATGGGCCGAATTTGCCTTTGGTGCGGTTAACCACAAACCCTGAGATGGAGCGGCCCATGCGGATGTAGGGGAAGATGACGGAGTAGGGGACGAGTTCGGGGACACGTTCTTTCTCTGTGAGGATGCGGGACGGGGAGTTGGGGACGGTGGGGGCTTTGCCTTGTTTGGCGTATTCGTACCAGTTGAAGCTGGCGGGGTGGCCCATGAAGCCGCCTTCGGGGATGTACTTGAGGCTGCAGGAGGAGTTCCATGGGCCTTGGCTTTCGATATAGAAGAGGGCGCCGTGTTCGTTGTAGCCGATGCCGCCGGGGCTGCGCATTCCGCTTGCGAAGGGGATGCTTTGGCCATCCGGGGTGATTTTGAATCCCCAGCCCCGGTAGAGGGCGCGGGAGTGGTAAGAGGCCGAAAGGCCGAGGGCGACGTAGAGGTTGCCTTCGGGGTCGAATTTGGAGCCGAAGGCGTATTCGTGGTAGTTGGCGTAGCCCCATGCGTCGGAGACGACGTCGAAGGTGTCGGCCTTGCTGTCGTTGTCAGTGTCGGTCAGGCGGGTTAGTTCGCAGCTTTGGGTGACGTAGAGGGAGCCGTCTTTCCAGGCCAGGCCGAAGATTTCATCCAGGCCGCTGGCAAAGAGGTGGTACTCCGGGGAGGGTTTTGGGGAGTCGAAGCCGGAGATGAAGTAGATGTCGCCGTGGCGGGTGCCTACGGCGACACGTCCGTCCGGGAGCGTTTCGAAGGCACCGGCCTCGATGACGAGGTCTTTGGGGATGGGGAGGCTGGTGATGGGGTAGTATTCGCGTTCACGGACGGCGGTGCCCCAGCGGTCGCCGACTTCTTCGGATTGGAGCGGAATCCACGTTGTGACCAACGTGGCTACGGAAAGCCAAGTTTTAGCGGGGGAGTTCATAGTGGATGGCGAAGTGGGATTGTCCTTCAGGGACGGGGATGTGGATGATGAGTTCCTGTTGGCCGTCCTGGGTTGGGCGTAATTGGGGATTGCCTTGGAGGAAATGGAGGCGGAGGCCGTTGACCTTGTAGGTGGCACTGGGTTCTTTTTCAATTTTCCCGGCTGCTGCACGGAACCAAAGGTTGTTTTTTGCAGGGGAGGTGAATTCAAAAGTCCTGTGGAGGATGCCGCCGGATTCGAGGGATTGGTCTTGGATTTGGATGTCCCCGCATTGGTAGCGGAAGGTTGGGGTACCGGAGGCGTCGACTATGTAACCAAGGAATTGGTAGCCGTGGTTTTTGGGGTAGAGCGGGTCGGGGTCGACGGGGTTCTCCTTGGTGGTTTGGGGGCGCAATGGCCAGGAGGATGGCAATTCGTGGAGGAAGGCGACGTCCTGTGCGAGTTGGATTGGGCGTTCGGCAGGGTTGAAATTGCCCGGGCCTTGTCCGCGCCAACCGACGCTGACGAATCCACCCCGCCAGAGGGCGGTGAGGGCTCCATTATTGGCATTGAAGGCGTAGTTGAGACCTTTGGGGAACCCGACGGCGATGCCCCGGTATCCTGCTACTTGGCTTCGTCCCCGGTAGACTTGTACTTTTTCTTTGGCTTCCAGGATTTGGGGCGGGGACTTGAGGCCGGAGGGATCCCCTGCGGAGCGTCCGAGGGAGAAGTGGTACCAGAGGGCGCGGAGTTGGGCATGGGTGTCGCCTCCAAGGATGTCCGTCCGCACTGCTTTTCCTTCCGGCCAATAGCTGGGCATGAGGATGCCGGGGCGGTAGGCGGCGGGGTTTTTCATGTAGTTGTAGAACCAAGCTGGTTGTAGGCGCTGGAAGGTGGTCATGAGGTCTAGGCCTTTGAGGCCGGGGCCGGGCTTGCCATTGTAGTTGTGGCAGGCGATGCAGTTGAGGCCTTGGTCGCCGAGGAGCTTGTGGGAGGCATCGCGGGTGGCGCGGTTTTCGGAACGGCCTGGCTCGGGGAGTTCGATTGCATCCATTTTGTCCACTTGGGCAAAGAGTCCGGGTAAGCCTTCCAGGGCAACGTTGCCGAACTGGGGCATCCGGGTTTTCATGTAGGGGCGGATGGATTTGCCGTTGTGCAGGACTTGGTCGAGCCAATCCGGGCGGAGCTTTGCGCCGACGAGGGTGAGGGGCGGCGGGATGCGGGATTCGTTGCCGAGGGCTTCTTCGGTGGAGTGGAAATATTTGTCGATAGCTGGGGCCACGCCCCCGTAGTCACCCCGTTTGTGGCAGGCAATGCAGTTGAGGCGGGTAAGGGCGAGTTCGATTTGGGTTTCCGGGGCCGGTTTGGCTTCCTGGCCCTTGAGGGCGGCGCGGATGGCTTCCACTTGATCGGAATCCAGGTTGAAATCCGGGGCAGGGGAGGGTTTTTGCGACAAGCATCCTTTGGCCAGGTTCAGTTTGGCCAGCGGAAGGGAGTGCTTGGCTACTGTAAACCCTTGGCCTTCCAGCTTATGGCAGGCAACGCAGTTTAGGTCAAGGAAGGCTTGTTTGCCTTCTTTGGCAAGGGCGCCATCGTACTTTAGGGCCGTTCCGTCCCTGGCTCCCAGAAAGGTCGCTATGGAGGAGGCTTCTTGCTTGGTAAGCCTCATGTCAGGCATCCTGCCAGAGGGGCGTGAGTGAAGCGGGTCATGCAAAAAGGCGGCGAGTCCGTCGTGGGTGTATTTCCGGGGAACATGGGAGAGGGTTGCTTTATGGCCTGGTTTTCCTTCCATGGGGAAATGGCAGGCGACGCATCCGGTTTCGTGGTAGAGCCTGCGGCCTTCTTCCTTGCTGCCTTGGGGGAACTTTGGCGGCGGTGATTTTACCAGGGCCAGGAGATATGCAGAGAGGGACTTGGCCAAGGCTTCCCTGTTTTGCTCCGGAAGGATGGCTGGCATCGTTGTACCGGGATGGGCTCGGGACGGGGTTTCCAGGTAGCGTTGGAGGTAGGCTGGATCCAAGAATGGGAGCGACTTCGCCAAGTCAGGGGCTTCCTTGATGTCATCAGCAGGCATCCCTTCATGGCATGAAGCGCATCGGAGTTCCCCTGCAAGGAGGAGACCCTCACCGACTTGGTGAAGGGGATGGTTTCCCTCTAGCCCTGGGATCATCGGCCTGGCGGTTAGCTGGACGGCGAGGATTGCTAGGGCTGTGCCCGCCAGGATTTGCTTGTTTGTCATCCTGCCAATTCGCGGATTGCGTCGCCGGATGGCAATACTTTTTGGCAGAGTCGGGTGTTTTCATCCATAGTGGGCGTTTTACAAAAACGGGTTGCCCGCGAAGGGGTCGTCGTGCGGGTCGAGTTGGAGGGGGAGGGTACAGAAATTGAAGGCGAGGGAGATCCGGGGTTGTTCGTTTTGGCTTGTTTCGACTGCGTGGTTGAGGCTGGAGGGGAAGAGGAGGATGGTTCCGGTTTGCGGGGTGTGGAGGTGTACGTTACCTTCCGGGTCGCGATATTTGAAGCGTCCGGAGTCCGGCGGGACGTCGAGGTAGCAAACTCCGGAGACGTGGGCCTTGGCGTTGTGGTTGTGCCATCCTGTGGATTCACCTTTGCCCATGATGTTAAACCAGAAGGCGTCTTTGATGAAGTTTTCCAATCCTTGGCAACAGACCAACCTTTTGCCGAAGGTGCGGTTGGCTGCATTGGTGGCGAGGTTGAGGATTTCTTTTGTCGCCGGGACGGAGCGGATGGGGACGTATGTATTTTCCCAGCGTCCCTTGATTTTGTGGCTGAATGTCCATTCGCCTTTGGTGGCCTCTAGTTCCCGGAGCGCTTGGGCGAAGGTTGTTTCGTAATTTTCCAATTCCAGGAGGTGCAGCCCGTGGGGCAAGGATTCTTGGGACGCGAGGTTCATTGCCGATGGCTTAAAACAAAGCAGGCAGCCTGTCCAGGGATGCCTGCTTCAAGAGAGTTTGTGTTATATATAAGGATTACTGGCCTGTCCGGAGGGCGCGGGCTTCGGCTTCCGCCCTGGCTGCGCGCTCGTCGTATTCGCGGAGTTGCTGTGCGCGGCGGATGGCTTCTTCTTGCTCTTTGCGGAGGCGGGTCACTTCGGCCTCGGCTGCTTCGGCACGTTGGCGGGCGGCGAGGACTTGGGGATCCTCAACGGTTTTGCCAATGGCGATGAGGCGTTGGCGTTCTTGCTCGGCTTCGATCTGGCGGATACGGGCGCGGTCTTGCGCACGGGCGGCAGCGGCAGCTTCGGCTTCGGCTTGTCTCAAGTCTTTGCTGTGTCCGACAGCACCCCCGAGCAGACCTCCGGCGGCTGCCCCGATCAATGCGCCTTCCCCGGCGTGGTCCGATTGGTTCCCAATGACTGCTCCGGCGATTGCGCCTCCAAGGGCGCCGAGGGCTGCGCCTCCGGTTGTATTTGGTCCGGCGGACTCACAACCTGTGATGACAAGCAGAGCCAAGGGCGCGGTGGATGAGAGGATATGGGCTAATTTCATGGTGGTGAATTTTAGTGTGTGTACGTAGTAATTGGGGTTGGTGAAAATTTTTACCCAAGGAATCATTGGAATTTTTTAATTTGCCTGGGAATTTTCGACGGAAGCGGGATGGCGAGGAGCCTGGGAAGCCCTTTTTCTCCTGTTTCCTTTCCTTCCTTGCTTTTTTTCGGTGCGGGCTTCCGTGTCTTTATTTTTCTCGCTGGGAAATTGTTCCTTTTGGAGGGTGTCCATGGTGCCGGTCAACCGGTTGAAGCGCCGGAGTTTCAGGAAGATTTTCCGGCTGACCCAAGCGTCCGTGGCGGCGTATTGTAGTTGGGAGGAGGAAAGTTCTTTGCGTGCCCAGTTGGAGACTTGAGCCTTTTTAGAGATCCTGAACTTGAGGAAGATGGCGGTGAGGCTGCGGAGGCCGATGGTGTGGATACCCAGTTCTTTGGAGAGGGAGGCGATGTCCACGAACCCGGCGGCGGTGAAGGGGTTTATTTTTTGCAGCCCGATGATGTCGTCCTTCACCGCGACGCCGACTTTGAGGCAGGTCGGAGAGGCGAGGATGGGCAGGAGTTCTTTGCAATGCTCCAGGAGGTTTAGCCGGAGAAGGTAAACAGTCCGCCCCGTGGCGAGTTGGAGGAGCGCGGGGTTATGGATCACCCCTTTGCGGAAGGTGGGCTTGGTTTCGGTATCAAACCCGAGGATGGTCTCCCTTTTGAGCGCTGGTATGATTTTTACCAGTTCTTCATGGGTTTGGATCAAACGGATGGTACCCGGGAAGGTGCGGATCGGTAATTCGTTGATTTCTTCCTTCGAGATTCTTTCCGGGTAATGTGTGTTGCGGATGAAAGTGGACACTTGCTTGCGTGGGCGAAATGGGCGTAATGCAAATTGGGCTTAGCCGCATTCTTGGGTTTGGCAAAAAAATTCTGAAACTGGGTATCGGTTTTGCTCAAAAACGCCTTTCGTAGTGGGGGATGTCGGCCAATCGGTATTCTATGCCTTCCAGGGATGGGTGGCAGCCCAGTTTCGACATGGTTTGGTGGGAGAAATAAAGGGTGAGGCTTCCGGCTGTCTGTGCGACGAGGTATATTTCGCCCCGGTTACGGAGGGCGAAGCGGACTTTGGTGTCACCAGTGGTTGCGTCAATGGTGTCCCGCATGTTCCTTAGGAATTCCATTCGCCCGGGATCGTCGGCCAAATACCAGGTGGTTTCTTTGACCAAGGAGGGGATGTAGGGCTCCAAGTGGTGGAGTTCCTGTACGTTGAGGCGGGCTTCCCCTTCTTTGTTTACCGATACGTAGCCTTGCAAAATGACGAAAGCCCCTTCGCCGTCCCGAAGTTGGTGCTCGAATTGTTCATAGGCCTTTGGGAAGAGGCTGATGGGGAAACTATGCCGACGGGTGGAGAGGTTGAAGC
>JAYPDO010000024.1:0-22557 GCA_038125285.1 Opitutia bacterium | reverse complement strand
CCCAGGGTTTATTGTCCTTGCGGGTGAAGCGCTTGTCCAGGCCGTTGATGATGCCGCAGATTCGGAAAGGAGTGCCGTCCTTGAGCTTTGGCAATTCGTCTGGAGTGAGGGTGTTCACTTGGTCGGGCAGGGATCCGAAGGCGTCCAAGGGATGGCCGCTGACAAAAAAGCCGAGGAGTTCCTTCTCAAAGGCAAGTTTGTCAGCGTCGGGCATTTTCAGGTCTTGGTTAGGCCGGCCGTAGCTGATGGCCAGGCCGCCTTGTTGTCCATCCTGGCCGTCCTCCGCTGGCTGCGCGAAAAGGTCGTCAAGGAAGGAGGTCTGGCCTTTGTCGCGCTCTTGCTTGCGGATCTGGGCTTCGCGCATGAGGGGTTCAAGGTCGGCCAGCAGTTCCGCCCGGTCTTGCCCGGTGCCGTCGAACGCACCGGCTTTGACGAGGTGTTCCAGCACGCGCTTGTTGACTTTGTCGGATTCGACTCGTTCGAGCAGGTCGGCCAAACTATTGAAGGATCCATTTTCGTCCCGTTCGGCCAGGATTTGTTCGGTGGCGGCCTCGCCGACCCCTTTGATGGCAGCCAGTCCGAAGAGGATTGCACCCGAATCTCCTTCGGCCGGGACAGGGGTGAATTTTTGCCGGGATGCATTGATGTCGGGGCCTCGCACGAGGATGCCCATTTGCTCCGTGGCCTCGACAAAGTGGGCGACTTTTTCGGAATTGCCCAGTTCGTTGGAAAGGACGGCGGCCATGAATTCGACTGGGTAGTTGGCCTTGAGGTAGGCGGTCCTGTAACTGAGGATTGCGTAGGCGGCGGAGTGGGATTTATTGAAACCGTATTCGGCGAACTTCTCCAGGATGCTGAAGATTTCCTCCGCTTTCTTTTTGTCGATGTTGTGTTGTTCCTTTGCCCCTTTTACGAAGATTGCCCTCTGGCGCTCCATCTCCTCCTTGTTCTTTTTCCCCATGGCCCGGCGGAGCATGTCCGCACCCCCGAGGGAGTAGCCTGCAACGACTTTGGCGGCTTCCATGACCTGCTCCTGGTAAACCAGGATCCCGTAGGTTTCCGCGCAGATATCTTCGAGCAAGGGGTGGGGGTACTGGATGGTGCTGGGGTCATTTTTGCCCCGGATATAATCAGGGATGAATGCCATCGGCCCCGGGCGGTAGAGGGCGATGAGGGCGATGATCTCGTCGATGGTCGTGATGCTGAACTGGCGGCAGAGGCTTTGCATGCCGCTGGATTCAAGCTGGAAGACCCCGATGGTGTTCGCATTGTTGAGGAGTTTGAAGGTTTCCGCATCTTCGTAACTAACTTTTTCAATGTCGAAATCCGGCACGCCGCAAAGCCGGACATTGTCCTGGGCGTCGGAGATGACGGTCAGGGTTTTGAGACCCAGGAAGTCCATCTTGAGGAGCCCCAGTCCTTCGACAGGCCCTTTGGGGTACTGCGTGGTCAGGGCACCTTCCTGGAGGGTCAATGGGACGAGTTCCTCCAGCGGCCTGTCCGAGATGATGACCCCGGCTGCATGGGTCCCGGTGTTCCTGACCATTCCTTCCACGACCAAGCCAAGGCGGTAGATGTTTTGGGCGACAGGGTTCCCGGCTAATTCGTTTTTAAGGTCTTCTGCCTCGAAGGCTTTTTCCAGTTTGATGTTCAGCTCGTCCGGCACCATCTTGGCCAAGCGGTCGGCTTCGGAGTAGGGGAGGTCGAGGACGCGGGCTATGTCGCGCATGACCATCTTCGCCCCGAAGGTGCCGAAGGTGATGATGTTGGCGACGCAATCCTTGCCGTATTTGTTGCGGACGTACTCGATCACGTCCCCCCGGCGGCGCATGCAGAAATCGATGTCGAAGTCGGGCGGGGAGACGCGTTCCGGGTTGAGGAACCTCTCGAAGATGAGTTTGAACCGGATTGGGTCGATGTCCGTTATTTCCAGGAGGTAGGCGACGAGGCATCCAGCGCCGGAACCTCGTCCCGGCCCTACTGGGATCCCTTCGTTGCGGGCCCATTGGATGAAGTCCCATACGATTAGGAAGTAGTCCAGGAACCCTGTCTTTTCGATGACCCCGACTTCATAGTCAATTTGTTTGGAAAGGGTGAGGGCAAGGTTTTCCTTATCGTCCTTGGTTCCCTCCGGTTCCTCCTCTGTCCGTTGGTCCTCCGGGATGAAATCCAGGCCGTAACGATCCTTCATCCCCTTGTGGCAGAGTTCGCGCAAATAAGCCCCGTTGTCCTTAAACTTGGATTTTAGTTCCGGGGGTTGGTGGAAAACCGGGTAATTGTTTTCGCCAAAGGGCAGCTTGACGTCGCACATTTCCGCCACTGCAGAGGTGTTGGTGATGGATTCGGGGATCTCCTTGAACACCTGTTCCATCTCCTCGCGTGACTTTAGATAGAATTGGTGGCTGTCGTAGCGCATCCTTTTCTCATCCGCCACTTTCGAGCCGGTCTGGATGCAAAGGAGCGCGTCGTGTGGATCCCAATCCTCCAGGTTCACATAGTGGACATCGTTGGCCGCCACGATTTTCAGGTCGAATTCCTTGGCCAGTTTCCGCAGGTCCGGAATGATCTTCCGCTGTTCGGGAATCCCATGGTCATGGATTTCCACGAAATAGTTTTCCTTTCCGAAGATCTCGATGAAGACCCCCATCATCTCCCTGGCCTTGTCAAATTCGTCATGGATCAAGTGCTGGGGCACCACTCCCTGCATGCATCCTGTGAAGCCAATCAGCCCTGCCGAATTTTGTGCCAAATACTCCAAGTCGGTTCGAGGCTTATAGTAGAACCCCTTCACATGGGAGTCCGACACGATCCGGGAAAGATTCTGGTACCCAGTGAAATTCTTAGCCAGGAGCCCCATGTGGTTGTATCCTTTGACCCTGTCCAACCTGGAAAAACCATTGCAAATATAGGCTTCGCAACCGATCAAAGGTTTGATCCCCTTTTTTTCAGCCTTGGAGATGAAATCGGTGACCCCGAACAAGTTCCCGTGGTCAGTGATGGCGATCGCTTTCATGCCCAGCCCCTCCGCCCTCTCGACCAGGCGGTCTATCCGGCACGCGCCATCCAACAGGCTATAATCTGTGTGTACATGCAGGTGTACGAATTCTTTGTCTTTCTCCTGGCTCATCGTCTCAATCTCTTGTCCCCCAGACTGCCCTCACTTCCCTGCCCATTGCAAGCAAGGATTTTTTAGTTCTGGTGACTGGCTTTTTAGGTTTGCATCACGGGGTGCTGGCTGTTTGCGTAACTCTCAATCTGAATTCCAAATTCCATGAGCCAAGACGATATTTTCCGCATTAAATTCTGGGGCGTCCGCGGTAGCGTCCCCTGTCCCGGTCCTACAACAGTCCGCTATGGCGGGAACACCACCTGCATGGAAATCAACTGCGGGGATAGGCGGATCATCATCGACGCCGGCACTGGCATCCGTGAACTAGGGATCAACTTGATCAAAAAGGGAGGGAAGGTCGAAGCGGATCTACTTTTCACCCACACCCACCTAGACCATGTGAATGGGTTCCCATTCTTTGGGCCTTTCTACAACCCGAATAACCATTTCAAACTCTACGCTGGCCACCTCAAGGCCACCAATAGTATTGAGAACGTCCTAAAAAACATGATCATCACCGAGCCGATGTTCCCAGTTCCAGCCAGTGTGATCCTCGGTAGTTGCGAATTTGTTGACTTTTCCCCCAATGACACACTCGACCTCGGCGACGGCATTACGGTCGTAACCGCCCCGCTTAACCACCCCAACGGGGCTTGCGGGTATCGTGTCGAGTATAAAGGGCATGCGATCGCCATCGTTACCGACACCGAACATTACGAAGGCAAAGTGGACGAAAACGTACTCAAACTTGCCAAGGATGCCGACATCATGGTTTACGACTCTGCCTACACAGACGAGGAATACCCGAAGTTCAAAGGCTGGGGACACTCCACTTGGCAAGAAGCGCTCAAGGTCGCTGAAGCTGCCAATGTGACGAAGACTGTCCTTTTCCACCACGATCCCTCCCACGACGACAACTACATGGACGAGATCGCTGAGATTTCCGGTGCCGCACGTTTCGGTACGGAGCCTGCCCGTGAAGGCATGGTGATCAAGGTCAACATCTGACCTTAACCTCCTTACATCGCGGAATTTTTTAAGAGAGTCCCGCTGTTTCGGGAAACCGGTATTCGGAACCAAATGGTATTCCGTATTCTTTTTCTAGGCTCTCCCAGCCTTGACCCAAACTAGATTCCTTGTATCCGTTTTTTCCTTGTTTGGAATGAATTTGGAGGCTCCAACTATCCTTCGCAGGAATATACTGACAGCTACGGGTTGTGGGCTCGGTGCATTAGCCCTCGCTTCCCTCCTCCAGGATGACTTGGCGGCCTCGCAAAAGGGTACATACGCTAACATCCATTTCACCCCACGAGCCAAACGCGTCCTTTGGCTTTTCATGCATGGCGGGCCCAGCCACATGGACCTTTGGGATCCTAAGCCGGACCTCGCCAAATATTCCGGCAAACCCCTGCCGGAAAGTTTCGGAAAGGTGATGACCCGGCGCAAAGTCGCCCAGAACCCGCTCCTCGGCCCGATCAAGCCTTTTCGCCAATACGGCCAGTCCGGGCTTCCCATCAGCGAGTTCCTCCCCCACATGGCGCGCCATGCAGACAGTTACTGTGTCCTCCGGGGTTGCCATGGCGACAGTGTGAACCACCCGCAGTCCGTCTACCAGATGAACACCGGTTCCATCCTCATGGGCAAACCCTCAGTCGGAAGCTGGGTAGCCTACGGGCTTGGTTCGGAAAACCAGGACATGCCTGCCTTTGTTGTCCTTCCGGATCCCCGTGGCGGGTTGAAGGGAGGCCCGCCCGCCTGGGGTAACGGCTACCTTCCCGGCGAGTACCAAGGGACTACGTTCCGTCCAGGAGAAGCCCCCATCCTCAACCTCAAGCCTCCGCTTGGCCGCAGAAGCGGAGAGCAAGCAGCCATCTCCCGATTCCTCCAACAATCAAACCAACGCCATCTCGAAGCCCGCGACCATGACGATACCTTGGCATCACGTATCCGAGCCTATGAACTTGCATTCCGGATGCAATCCGCTGCGCCCGATATCGTCGATGTTTCCGGGGAGACCAGTGCGACCCGCAAACTCTACGGCCTTGATCACAAAGTAACCTCTGAGTTCGGCACACGCTGCCTCCTTGCTCGCCGGATGCTGGAGAAAGGCGTCCGGTTCGTCCAACTCTACTCTGGGGACACCAACGGTTGGGACGCCCACAAGGATGTCCTCGACAACCATACAACGTGGTGTGGCCGGACCGACCTCCCGGTCGCCGGACTCTTTGATGACCTAAAAGCCCGTGGCCTTTGGGAGGATACCCTCATCATCTGGGGCGGCGAATTCGGCCGTATGCCCATGAGCGAGCAGGGGACTGGCAGGGATCACAATCCCTGGGGTTATACCATCGTCCTTGCGGGCGGGGCGGTCAAAGGGGGTATGGCCTACGGAGGCACGGATCCAATTGGCCTTCGGGCGGAACACGGAAAAGTCCACGTCCACGACCTCCACGCCACTTTCCTCCATATCCTTGGTATTGACCATACCCGCCTCACCTACAACCACCGGGGAAACCCAGAACGTCTCACCAACGTCTTCGGCCAAGTCGTCCACGAAATCCTCTCCTGAGCCATGGCCAGAAGCGTATGGATAACAGATGTTGGAGTTCTCGCTTTGGCGTGCCTTGTCCTTTGCCATTCCCTCCTTCCAGCCAAGGATCCCCACTGGTCTTGGCAACCCATACAAACCCCTTCTATCCCCGAAGTCCCTGGCAATCGCCACCCGATTGACGCCTTTGTTTCCGCCAACCTCCAAACCCATGGCCTAACCCTTGCACCGGAAGCCGACCGCCGTACACTTCTCCGTCGCCTTTCCTTCGGCCTCACCGGCCTCCCACCAAGCACAGGGGAAGTCCAGAATTTCCTGGGTGACAACCGTCCAGATGCTTACAACCGGCTTATCGACCGTCTTCTCGCCACCCCAGCTTATGGGGAACATTGGGCACGCCAATGGCTCGACCTTGCCCGGTTCGCGGAGACCGATGGCTTCGAGCATGACAAAACCCGTCCCAATGCCTGGCGCTACCGCGACTGGGTCATCCAAGCCCTTAACGACGACCTTCCTTACAATGAGTTTGTGCGCCAGCAAATCGCCGGGGACCAAATCCACCCGGAGTCCCACTCTGCCGCCATCGCTACTGGCTTCCTCCTCGCCGGCCAGGACATGCCGGACATCAACTTGGCTGAAGAGCGAAAACACATGCTCCTCAATGAAATGGTCTCCACGGTAGGGAGTGCGTTCCTCGGCCTTAGCCTGGGATGTTCCCAATGCCACGACCACCCATACGACCCCCTTCCACAAAAGGAGTTCTACCAACTTCGCGCCTTCTTTGAGGGCGACCTCCAACTCAAAGAGCGCAAACTTGGCAACATCTCCGCCCGAATCATGCAAACTGGCCATCCCGCCTCCACGTATTTCATGGAAAGGGGCGATTTCCGACGGCCTGCAGAAATCGTCCATGCCGCTTACCCCGCCATTGCCAATCCATCCCAATCCACTCCGCAGAAAGGCTCACGCCAGGAACTGGCCAAATGGATAACCCGTCCGGACAATCCCCTTGCCATGCGACTGGCAGCAAACCGCATCTGGCAAGGTCACTTCGGACAACCTCTTGCCAGCCCGGAAGATTTCGGGGTACAAGGCGAGCCTCCCATCCATCCTGAACTCCTTGACTGGTTGGCCGCCGAGATTCCCCGCCAAGGCTGGAGCCTTAAATCCCTTCACAAGCTCATCCTTACCAGTGAAACATGGAAACAGGCCTCCCTTAACCAAAGAAACGACCCGAATTGGCAACGCCGCCTCGAAAGGGATCCTGCCAACTCCCTCCTCTCCCGCCAACACCGCCGCCGCCTTACCGGGGAAATGCTCCGTGACACCATGCTCGCTGTCTCTGGCTCCCTCAGCAAAAGGAAAGGTGGACCCGGCGTAAGGCCACCCCTACCCAAGGAAATCACAGCCACCCTGCTCAGTAACCACTGGCCGGTCAGCCCCGACGAGGAAGACCACCGCCGCCGCAGCATCTACCTCTTTGCCCGCCGGAACCTCCGCTATCCCCTCTTTGACCTGTTTGACACTCCTGCCTTGGCGGAATCCTGTTCCCGCCGCCCTAATTCGACCACAGCCCCCCAAGCCCTCGCCCTCCTCAATTCAAACTTCGTCTCGGAAGCTGCGGACCGGCTGGCCGAGTATATTGCCAAAAATTCACCTGAGCCTAAAGATGCCATCCGGGAAGCGTACCAACTTACGCTCTCCCGGCTGCCTAGCAAGGAAGAGAGCCTGAACGCCGAAGTTCTCTTCGGAAAGGCTGCAAACCTTTCCGACCTTACTCTCGCGCTCTTTAACCTCAATGAGTTCCTGTACCTGGACTGAGAGGGGAGAAGTTTATAACAAGTCCTGTGGGGCCTATTGCCCTTCAGGCTACTACAAAATCTCGAACACCGCCTCGACTTCCACTGCCACACCAGTGGGCAATGCTGCAAACCCCACGGCACTGCGGGCATGGTATCCGTCACCGTCCTTGCCGTACAATTCATGCAACAGGTCGGATGCCCCGTTGATGACCAGATGCTGGTCTGTAAAATCCGGAGCCGAATAGACGCAACCCAACAGCTTGACGACCCTCAACCCGTCCAGGGTGCCATGGGTATTGTGGACGGATCGTAATATTTTCTCCGCGCACTCCCGGGCGGCCTTGTACCCGTCCTCAACCTGAAGGTCCTTCCCTAGAACTCCTTTGATGTTGCTCACATGGCCGGAAGTGATCAGCTGGTTTCCGCTTTTGATACATAGGTTCAAGTAACCTTTCTCCTGGGTGCTTAAATCGATTCCGAGTTCCTTTGCTTTTTGTTCTGCTGACATGGTTATTACCTAGTTATGGATGAATGGGGTTTTGAAGGGATTCCCATTTTCTCCGTCTAGATGTACACGGATTTCCACAGAGACCAGACAATTTTTCATTTTCCCTTCGTTGATTTTCTATGGATAATTCTAAATGTAGCTTCATAAGTCGATGGTAATTGTTGATTTTTGTGGGATATAATTCTAATAATAGGAAACTTGTTGGTAGTCTTTTAAGGTGTTTTGTTATGAGTAATATGAATAGGTTAATAAGTATATTGTATTGATATGTTGGGTTCCTCTCCTTGAGACATCAGGTTGCATGCAAAATTCCCCCTCCTACTTCTTGACGCACGCACGCGTGGGGTGCTAGCGTGTTGCATTAAATTCCCTTATGCCTGTTCTAATCCTTGGTTTTTGGATGGTTTGACGAGGTTGCCCCTGCCCCGCCATACTTGAGAAACCCTAGGGTCCCTGGCACCCTGAACACCTTTGACACACCCTGATTATGCAAAAGTCACTGACCTCCTTGGGTATTGAACTTTTATTGGCCAAAGATGGCCGCCGGCTTGTTGGAACGGGTCGGTTGGAGAATGCCAAGGGGGGCACAGGCCGAATTCCGCAGCTTTGCACTTTGGGTGGATTGTGCCTGTTTGGGATGCTTCTTACCGGGGGCAATGCCCGGGCGGACATGAAGTTCTTCGAGGAGCAGGTGGGGGCAAAGCCGGTGGTGTGGTTCGAGGCGGGCGATGCCACTACTACGGACTGGCCGGACAAGAGCGGGAATGGCCGGGATGCAGTGAAGGTGCTGGGGGATCCGAACCCGGTTGCCAATGTGATCAACGGGAAGGCGGTGGTGGAGTTCCGCAAGGCGAACGGGGATGACGAGTACCTGCTCCAGGGCGAGCCGTTTATTGCTAAGGAACATTTTTATGTATTCCGGTCCCCAAATGACAAATTCAACAATTACGGGGGGATTCTCGGGCACCCGAATGGCCGGGGTTCGAATTATCTGTTTGAAAACAACCAGTCCTATTTCCATAGCAACCAGCGCCCTTCGGCGGTAACCAAGAATGGCGTGGACTTGGCCGATCCCTTCGACATGGGGACGCTCACGGATTTCATGGTTTTGCGCGTGGAGGTGAACAATGGGAACCTCGGTCCCCATGCCGGGTACAAGATCGGGGAGGTGGACAACAACTACAGTAACGACCTGGATGTGGCGGAAATCGTGGCTTTCGACACCGTCCTTACAACGGATCAACGTCAGCGAATGGAAGGATTCCTTGCAGTGAAGTATGGTTTGCAGGCGTCTTTGCCTGTTGACCATCCTTACAATACGGCTTGGCCCACTGTCTCATTGGTCGGGGCAGACTTTATCCGGGTGCAAAAGGGGACTGCCTTTACCGATCCGGGTGTGACAGCTTCCGATCCCGAGGACGGGGTGATCACGGATTTTGCCAAGGCCCATCTTCCGCAGTTCGAGGTTTCCGGGGTGGATGTTGGTGGGCAACCGGTCCCTATCACTGGGCTAACCGTCAAGAGCTTCTCTTCGGAATACGATACAAACCGGCTTGCGGTGGACACCATCAATGGGGCTGGGCTGACAAACGGCCTTCACGATGTGGACCAGAACAATATGTGGATGACGACCGGGGGGACGACTGCGGAGATCGTTTACGACCTTGGGCAAACTTATGACCTGGCAGGCCTACATGTCTGGAATTTCAATATGAACAACGGTGCTTCCTACACAGACCGGGGTGCGAACTTTGTTGAAATGTGGGTGGACACCGATCCGTCCGGGAACTCGTTTGTCTCTGTTGGCACCTACGTATTCGCCCAGGCTCCTGGAACGCCCGGTTATGCAGGGGAGGACATCGACATTTCCAACGAACTCGCCGCACTTAAGGGGATCCGTCTTGTGAAATTCGACATCCAGACGACCCATGGCGGCGCCTATGTCGGGCTGTCCGAAGTACAGTTTTCCACCTATCCACCCATTTCCTTCGATGCGGTCGACACCGATCTCACCGGGGACTGGACCATCAAGTACACTGCGGCGGATTCCAATGGGCAGACCGCATCCGTAGAGCGAACCGTCCGCATTTTCGACCCCGATGGGCCGGTCATCACCCTTGATGATGGCGTGGGTGTCCACCATGAGCAGGGGACTCCGTTTGTAGGTTTGGGCTACTCGGTGAAGGACAAAGATGGGAACCCTGTCGATACGACGACCAACAAGGCAGTTGTCACCGGTACTGTGGATCCGGATGTTCCCGGTGAGTACGAGTTGACCTACAATTTCACTGACGACCAAGGGCGCAAGGCCGAGCCAGTCGACCAAACGGTAACGGTTTCGGATACGGTTGCCCCTGTCATCAATCTCACCGGCGGCAACACGATCAAACTGCCGTCCGGACAGAAGTTCATTGACCCTGGTGCATTGGGGACGGATGCGGTCGACGGGGTGATCCTTGCTACATCCTCCCTCTACACCCCGAATAAAATCTTAATGCGCGGGTTCCACGGGAACATGGTGGACGAGGTGCTGGTCTTCGATGGCAACGGCGGCATGCTTCTCGATGTCCCCCGTGGCGAGACCTACCTGGACCAGTCTCTTTCTTTCAACGGGGACTCAACCTTCCAACTCCCTGGCACGAATATCACCAGCGGGGACCGGTTCCGCGCCCTTTTCCTTACCACCTTCGCCGCCAGGTTGGAAGGGACATATGAATTCGGTGTGGACAACCCGGACGACCGGGCGTCTTTTTGGATGGATCTGGACCAGGATGGGATATTCGAAATTGCCGAAGGGGAGTGGATGAACGAAGGCTACCGGGGCGGCTACAAGACCGTGGATTTAAAACCGGGTTACTACAAGGTGGCGATCGGTTTCCTCGAAAATACGGGCGGTTCCCGCATCGACGCGAAGTTCCGTGCCCCGAAGGGCGCAGGCCCTGATATCCTTTTGCATTTGGATCCGACCAGCCAACTCCAGGACGGGCTTTGGGTCGAACCTGCGCCCTTCGATAATTACGTCCCTGGCACCTACACCATCACTTACACTGCTACCGACCTTGCCGGGAACACTTCCACGGCCACCCGTACGGTCGAAGTGTCCGCCGACTTAGAGCCACCGGTCCTTTCCCTCCTTGGCCGCCCGGTCATCAAGCATCCGGTTGACACGGATTTCACCGATCCCGGGGTGAAGCTCGAAGGCCCGGCAGGCGAGGACTTGTCGGCCGAATTGCCGAATGTTGCAGTGACCGGGACGGTCGACACCGCGGTTCCCGGCGAGTACGAGTTATTCTATTCCTACACAGGGCAAGACCAGGTTCCTGCGGTCACGATCCGCCGTTTTGTCAGGGTGGTGGACGATGTCGCCCCGACCATCGAGCTGGTAGGCGACGCGGCCATCGAATACAACATCGGGGAAGTTTTCACAGATCCTGGCCTGACCGTGACGGACAACCACGACACCACAGTGCCTTGGGGTAGCACGGCCGAATATCCCGCCAACAACCTCTGGCTCCACGTAGACGCGAGCCAAATCAAAGGAATCGAGCCGGGCGATACTGTCCCCTTGTGGGCAAACCTTTTGGGCAATGGCAACGAACTTTCCGATGTCTACGGGAAGCCGACTCTGGTTGCGGACGCCATCAACGGGATGCCCGCAGTCCGTGTGGACGGGGACGATTACATGGCCATCACGACCGACATCCAGCGGGTTTATTCCGTTTTCACCGTTTCCCAAATCGACGCCAACAACTTCGGTACGCTGATGGGCTCGGTCAATTCCAACTGGTCCCTCGGTTACTACGACGGCTACCAGGACGTTTTCCAGAATGAGGCCGGTTGGGTGACCTTGCAAAACGAAACCACTGTGATCCCGGTGCCCCACCTGTACAGTGCCACTAGTAACAATGGGGTCTCCCGCTTTTGGGCGGACGGCAAGGACAAGACCTTCGTCCAAAATATCAACGGTAGGATGCTCAAATTCCAAATCGGTAGATTCCGGACAGATACCACCCGATATGCGACAGGGAGTGTCGCGGAAGTCCTTATTTATAACAACTACGTAGTCAACGAGGGGGAAAAGCTCTCGATCGAATACCGCCTTGGTACTAAGTACAAACTCCCCGGTTTCCCCGACCACACCCCGCCGGACCTTTCCACCCCGGGCGACTACACCATCCTCTATATTGCCCGGGACTCCTCCGGTAATGTCAGCTATGCCACCCGCGACCTCAAAGTGAACCCCAATCCCGCCCTCCCGGTCATCGCATTGACGGGCGGGTTGGAAATTGTCCACGAGGCAGGGACGGTTTTCACGGATCCCGGCCACAAAATCACGGATTCCGGTGGCACGGAGCAACAGGGTGAGGCTGCCGCCATTACTGGCACGGTGGACAAGGATGTGCCCGGCCTCTACGAAATTCGTTACAACTACACCGACGGGAGCGGCAATGTCGCGGAGGAGGTCGTGCGGACGGTTTTGGTCGCTGACAACACCGCCCCAGTCATCTCCCTGACCGGGGATACGGAAATCCGCCTGGTAACCGGCACCCCTTTTGCCGAGCCCGGTGGCACTGCAACGGACAGTTTCGACCCCCTCGTCACGATTGACATCACCCATGCCCGCCCGGTCGCCGGATGGGTGCCCGGCCTGCTTGGCGGCACTTTGTCAGGTAACTCCAACAACCCCGTGACCCAGCCCAACCCCGGGAACCTTGGCATCGATCCTTTGGGGCCAACCCAAGCCCAACACACCACAAGCACAGCGGGGACAGTTTGGAGCACAGACATGACCGTCGTCTATTCCGGCCAAATCTACGACGAGGACGGCAAGGTCTCCCTGATGGCCAGCATCGATGACGCTTTCTACATGTTCGTCGATCAGCAACAAGTCCTCAGTGGCAGTGGTTGGGGCAATGCACAGGCCATCCAACTTGACTTGGCGGCCGGTGACGAGGGGTGGCACGACTTCGAAATCCGCATGTACAACGGCGGCGGTGGCGGCGGGAACACCCAGCCCCTGGGCTTTGGGATCGATGTTACCGGGGCCGCCCCCACCATCAAGGATCCGGACCGCACCCTCTACGTCGCCCCGTATAATTCCGACGACAAGACGATGGACTTGTTCCGGGTACAAGGCCTGGATTTCAAGCAATTCGACACCAGTATCCCCGGCACCTACGAAATCCTTTATTCCTCCACTGACGATGCCGGGAACACCGGGACTTCCGTGCGGAAATTGGTTATTGTCGACGATGTCGCCGCCCCATTCATCGTGTTGAACGGGGAGAGCTTTGTCACCCTCGAAGCCAGTGCCTCCGCGACCTACACCGACCCCGGCGCCGTCGCCAAGGCCGCGAACGGGACGGATGTCCTGGATCCCGCCCTCGTAGGGGAGGGGACTGTCGACCCGACTGTGCCCGGCAGTTACATCCTGCGGTATTTTTATGACGGGGCGAAGTTCCAGAAGCGCACGGTCGAGGTCGTGGACACGAAGCCGCCAGTCATTACCCTCACCGGGGAGTCTCCTACCATCGTCCACATCGGCGATGATTTTTCCGAGCCCGGTGCCTCGGCTACCGACGCATTGGACGGGAGTGTAACTGCCATGTCCGAACTCGTGCCCCTGCCGGACCATCTCACCTATGACGTCCACTTGGAAACCTACGACGACCGCAACTTGGACTTCGCCGACAACGGAGGGGACCTGGGCTTGGTTCCCGTTGGTTCCATCGTATTCCGTTCCCAAAAAGGTGGCGTCGGGCTGGAATTCACATCCGATGCCCAGATGATGAACTCCCATCCTTTCCTGAACCAGACCGACCGCTACCAACTCCTGTTCCGCGGCTTCTTCACCGCCAAACGGGACGGCGAATATGAGTTCGAGACCGCTAAAGTCGATGACCAATGCACCATCTGGCTGGACAAGGACATGGACGGCAACTTCGAGCGCCCCGGCGACCTGGGGGACGAACGCCTGACCTGGGGGAACCAGAGCGCGGTAATCTATCTTGCCAGGGGAACCTACCGGTTTGTCCTCGGCTTCGGGGAGAATGGTGGGGGTGCCAATTTTACAGCCCTCTTCCGGACCCCTCCGGGCGCGGGACCCGAATCCATGACAGTGATCAATCCACTCGACCCGGAACAAGCCGGCATCTGGTCCGCCGCCGGGAAGACGCTGGACACCTCCGTGCCCGGCTTCCACCAAGTGGCCTACTCCGCCATCGACAAGGCCGGGAACTCCACCACGGTCTACCGGGATGTCTTGGTGCAGGAAAACCCCAACCGCCCCGTCCTTCTCCTGGTCGGGGATTCCGAAGTCACCAAGCAGGCCGGCAAGCCTTACAAAGATTTGGGCGTCCTGCTCGAAGATGCCCAGGGCAACCCCCTCGACGAAACCCTGGTCACCGTGGAAAACGTGCCCACCGGGTTCCAGACCGGGACTTTTGAAATCACGTACAGCTTCACGGACGCCCAGGGGAATGCCGCCAAGCCCTTGTTCCGCTCGGTCAATATCATCGACACTGTCCCCCCGCTCATCGAAATCATTGGCGAGGAAACGGTCACTGTCTCCGTAGGCCAGCCTTATACCGACCCCGGGGCGACGGCCAGGGATTTGCTCGATGGGGAAGTCGAAGTCTACTCCGATGTCTCCGGATACCCGAAGAAAGGGTTGGTCCTCCATTTGGACGCCGGTTCCTACGCGGGAACCCTACAGGACGGGGAAGTCATCACCACTGCATGGGAAGACCTTTCCGGCAAAGGGTACCACGCCGACAAAATTTTGGGCGACCCTACCTGGACGGCTTCCAGCACCCACGGGAAGCCCGCCGTCACTTTCGACGGGACAGAGGACTTCATGTACACGACTAAGGACTTTTTCAACGACCTGAGGAATTACACCGTTTTCGCCATCGCCCGCTACACCGGGGGAGGTGACCAGCGGGTGATTTCCTCCGTAAACCAGAACTGGCTCGTCGGTTACCATTCTGGCTGTGTCACCCGGTACTATGCCAACGGCTGGATTACAAACAACGGAGGGACCGATATGGTTTGGCACTTCCATATAGGCGATGCAAACGACCGGGACCAACAGAACTTCTGGATGGACGGCGTCCAACTGACCTCCAATAGCTCCGGCGCGGACAACTTCTCCTACATGCCCCGACAAATCGCATTGGGTGGATTCAACATCAACATCGAACTCTCCAAGTGCGAAATCTCCGAACTCCTCATCTATGACCGCATCCTGCACGAAACGGAGCGGGAATTCATCACCCACGGGCTCGATAGCAAGTACGGCTTGTCCGGGGTTGTCCAAGGCTCTTTCCCTGTCGGGCCGGTCGATACTTCAGCCACCGGTGAGAAAATAGTCCACTACTTTGCCTCGGACAAAGCGGGGAACGCCTCCATCGCCGAGCGGAAAGTCATCGTGGTGGACACCCCGCTCCCGGTCATCGTCCTCACTGGCGACCCAATCGTAGAACACACCGCCAACCAGCCTTACACTGACGCCGGTGCCTCCCTGACCGACGACCAGGGCAACACGATCCCGGGAACCCTCGTCCCCATCGACAAGGTGGATTCCGGTACGCCCGGCGAATACACCTACACTTACACCTATAACGACGGCCAAGGGAACCAAGCCACTCCGGCCGTCCGCATAGTCAAGGTGTTCGACAGGACCGCCCCTGACCTCCAGCTCCTCGGCGGCGACACCGTGGAGCTCCAGACCGGCAACCGGTTCAAGGATCCCGGATTCACCGTGTCCGACGACGAGGACCCGGATGTGAAAGTCACCGTTTCCACTTTCATCCCCGACGAAGTCCGGATCCGCGCCTACCAGGAGGCTTACAACTACAGTTACTTGGACCTTCACATGGCGAACAGCCTCCTTTCCTTCCCTCCGGTAAAGGACACCTTCTTCAGCAAGGTGAAATACGGGGATGTGGCCATCCAGAACAACGGGGAGCTGGGCAACCTCTGGCCTGACATCCCGGATACCAATGTCCAGCTCGTCCTGGGCGGCCACTTTTATTCCTCGGGTGGGGGCACCTACGAATTCGGCATCGAGCAACCGGACGACCGGGGCATTTTCTACATCGACCTCGACGGCGACGGGAAGTTCGAAATCGATGGCGACCGTGGGGATGAGCGGATGAACGACCAGTTGCAGTTCGGCTACCGGGTCGTCGACCTCGGCCCGGGCTACCATGCCTACGCCATCGCTTTCCTCCAAGGTGGCGGGGGGGCCAGCTTCCGGCCAAGGTTCCGCGCCATCCGGGGTGCCGGGCCGACATCATTGAGCTATATCAACCCCAACGATCCCCTCCAGAAAGGGCTTTGGATCCAATACAACCCCGTCAACAGCAAGGCTCCCGGGGAAAAGGAGGTCACTTACATCGCCACGGATTCCGCAGGGAATTCTATCACCCTTGTCCGCAAGGTCATTGTCCGCAGCAACCCTGACGCTTCCGTCATCCATCTCACCGGTGATGCCGAAGTGACCATCACCGTCGGCGGGACTTATACGGAGGATGGCTCGACCCTGACCGACCTGGAGGGCAACACCGTCCCCGGTTCGGCGACTTTCAGCGGGATAGTGGACACCACCCGTCCCGGGAGGTACACCCTGGAATACGATTACACCGACGCCCAGGGAGTGTCCGCCCGGACCGTGAAGCGCATCGTCAATGTCGTCGACGATGTGGAGCCGGCCATTACTTTGGTGGGCGGTACGGCCATCACCCATTTCCTGGGCACCCCCTTTGTCGACCCCGGTTTTTCCGCCCTGGACAATTACGACGGCAACCTGCCGGTCGGGACCTCGGAATTCAAGCTGCCTACCGGATTACTCCTGCACCTGGACGCCTCCAGGATCCTGGGTGTGGCCGACGGGGCTAAGGTGTCGGAATGGTCCGACCTCTCTGGTAATGGCAATCACGCCAACCAGGCCTATGGCAACCCCATCCTTGTTTCCAATGCGCTCAATGGCCGTGCCGCTGTCCGGTTCGACGGGTTGAGCCGGATGCACACGATGAAGTCCGTCGGTTTCGACTATTCCATCATCACCGTTTCCCGGTTGTCCGGCGCATCGAACCAGCGGCTCTTGTCCTCCCTTGACCAGAACTGGCTCCTGGGGTACTCCACCGGGGCCGAGGATGTGATGTCCGTCCTGAACGGTTGGGTAAACCCTACCGGGAAACCGGCTTCCACCCGTCCGCACGTCTATTCCGCCACCAGTGCCAACCGCGCGGTCAAGTTTTACTCCGACAGCCGGGACATCACGGTCTTCGGTTCCCGCCGGGACAACAATTACGAAATGGGCATTTTCCAAATGGGCGCTTATGCCGGTGGGCTTGAAGCCGCCACCGGTGATGTCGCCGAAGTCCTCATTTTCGACCATGTCCTGCCCAAAAGCCAGCGCCAGGGCATCGAGGCGATACTCAATGCCAAGTACAGTCTGAACGGGTTGTCCGGCATCAACTTCCCCGTCGATCCCAACAAACTCGGGGAATACCACATCGTTTACCAAGCCATCGACAATGCGGGGAACCTCGCGACCGTCGTCCGCACGGTCAACGTGGTTCCCGATCCCGCCGCCCCGGTCATCACATTGGTCGGGGATGCCGAAATCCACCACGAGGCGGGTGCTGCCTTTGCCGACCCGGGGGTCACGCTCAAGGATTTCGATGGTACCGTCCTGGATCCGGTCCTCGTCGTGGTGGACAATGCGGTGCAGGCCAATGTCCCTGGGCAATACACCATCACCTACAATTATGAAACCGACCGTGGCAAAGTCGCCGGGGAAGTGACCCGACGGGTATTTGTCGAGGATACCTTGCCGCCCGTCATCACCCTGCTGGGGGACGAGGTGGTAAAGGTCGAGGTTGGCGGGACCTACACGGAAGCCGGGGCCACTGCGACCGACCAGGCCAGTGGGAACGTATTTGTCAGCAATAGCTTGCAAGTTGTCCAGGGCGCACTCCATCACTGGGGCTTCAAGGACCAGAACAACTCGGCCGCCCTCGAACTCGATGCCAACGGCGGTCTCCTCGCCGCTACCCCCGGTGGTACCGCCTTGCTGACTGACGGCGTGGGCCGCGGCCTGGATTTCAGCAATTCCAACGAGTTTTTCAGTGGGCTGGAGGATATTGACGGGAATACATTCCCTCCCCAGGGCGACTGGTTCCAGATGCTTTTCCATGGTGTCTTTATCGCCCCTGTTGACGGGGAATACGAATTGGGCTTCATCCGGCGCGAATACGAGACGACCCTTTGGCTCGACCTCAACCAAAACGGCACTTTCGAAACGGCGGAAGGGGAGAGGCTCATGAACCTCACCGACACGGGGTTCCGCAAGGTCACCCTCCAGGCGGGCTATTACAACTTCGCCGCCGCCTACCGGGAAAACAACGGTAGCGAATACATCACCGTCGGGGTTGCCTTGCCAGGTTCCGGAAAGGGACAGGTTTACATCAACCCCGCCTCCCAACTCGGCCTTTGGGGTATCCGGGACCCCCTTGGCCTGGACACCACCAAAGCCGGTTCCCACACCGTCTTTTATGCCGCCCGGGACCAGGCAGGCCACATCGCCATTAAAGAGCGCACGGTCATTGTCGTCGATGACGCCTCCCTCCCCTTCATTTCCCTCAATGGCGGCCTGGAAATCGTCCATGAAGCCGGGAAGCCCTTCACCGATCCTGGCGCCGTGGTCAAGGACGACTCCAACCAAGTCCTGGTACCCAGCCTTTTGGGGCAGGGGACGGTCGATATAACCACCCTGGGCGAGTACACCCTCACCTATGATTACAACGACGGGCAGAACGATGCCGCCACCATCGTCCGCACGGTCATCGTAGTGGACACCCAAGGGCCTGAACTCACATTGGTCCAGCATCCCCTTTATGGCGGGACGGCAGAAGTCCGCCTCAAAGCCGGACGCAAATGGGAAGACCCGGGCGTAACCATTCAGGATGCCGACCCGGACGCCTTCTGGGTTTCCGACCGCAAGTACCTGCCGAACCGTCTGGAGCAGTCCGGCTACAACTTGGCGCCGGTCGAGGAGTTTGTGGTCAATTTCCAGGACAATGGCGGCTTGATGGCCATGCCGAAGAAAGCCTCCGCCTATTTCACCTCCGGTCCCGGCGGGAAAGGGTATGATTATACGACGGATGCCGATTTCCGCTCCCTTCCCATCGGTATCGAAAGGGACCAGGATTACGGGATGCTCACCCAGGGTTATTTCCGGGCAAAGGTGGCCGGAAGGTATGAATTCCGCACGGACAATACCGATCGTTACCAAGCCCTTTGGATGGATTTGGACCAGGACGGGAATTTCAGCCGCACCGGCCGTCTCGGGGACGAGCGCTTGACCTACCGTGACGGGACCGGACGGGTTGATTTGGATCCAGGTTTCTATCGAGTTGCCCTGGGGTATGCCACCTACTACGGCAACCGCGCCAGGGCATGGGTAATGGCGCCTTTCGGTGGCGGGCCTTCCGGTACTTTCTCTGTCATTAAGCCAACAGACCCCGTACAAAACGGGCTCTGGTTCGCCGAGGGCAAAGGGGATATCGACACCACCCAGCCCGGCGAATACACTATCACCTATCATGCCTCGGACAAATGGGGCAATGTTTCCACCCTTACCCGGAAGGTCGTCGTCGAGGCAGATCTAGACGCCCCGGTCCTCACCTTGGTAGGGGATGCCGAATTGGTTCACGAACAAGGAACTGACTACACCGACGTCTGGGTCACGGCCAAGGATTCCGGGGGAGGCGACCTGGACGCCACCAAGGCCACTTCCCTGGTCACCTTTGGCGGCCATGCCGTTGCCCTTGTGGACGGCAGCATCCCCGGTGACTACACCGTGCGCTACGACTTTGTGGATAGTCAGGGCCGCCCGGCGGTTCCCTTGTTCCGGAAGGTCTCGGTCATGGACACCACCCCGCCGGACATCACCCTCAATGGCAATACCACGGTCTATGCCTCCCCCGGCGCGCCTTACTTGGACTTGGGGGCGACCGCGTTGGATGCCGTGGACGGGAATGTGAAGGTCACCCTCACCAGCACCAGCCCCCAGCCCGGCTATGTGCCGGGATTACAGTTTGGTACCGATTACGGGAACCTCTCCACCTTGGCCAATCCTGGCAACCTCGGTATCGACCCCCTTGGCCCGACCATGGCCCAGAAAAGCACCAACCCGCCCTGGATTGACGACTACACCTTTATCTACACTGGTGAAATTTATGATGACGACGGCATCTTCTCCTTCCGCGAGGCCATCGGTGACAAGCTCCGCATGTATGTCGACGGCGCCATGGTCATCGACAGCAACACCGAGTTGGATCAGCTCGAAGCCAAGGTCGACTTGAAGTTCGGGGGTTGGTTCCCCTTCGAAGTCCGCATGTCCAGCAATGCCGCCGCCCCTTACGGCGCGATGGAAAACCTCGGCCTTGGGTTCGACCCTGATGGCGGGGACCAATACCTCCAGCCCAAAAATTCTTCCCCCGCTACGATGGACCGTTTCCGGGTAAAGACCCTCATGCACAACACGGTGGACACTGTGGAGGAATCGACCCAGACCATCACCTTTACCGCAACGGATGCCGCCGGGAACACCTCGACCCTCGTCCGCACAGTCATAGTGAAAGAAGATCCGCTCAAGCCCATCCTCAAGTGGGCCGGGGAACCAACCATTGTCCTCGAGGCCACAACCCCCTTTGACGACCCGGTACTGACCATGGAAGATGCCCGGGGCAATGCGATCACGGGCGAGACCATTACCCAGAACGGGGAAGTGGATGTCGATATCCCCGGAGTTTACACCCTGACCTTCAACGCATCCCACAATGGGCGGGACGCCGCCCCGCTCACGATCCAGGTCGAAGTGGTCGATACCACCCCGCCCGCCATTACCGTCATCGGTGCCAACCCGCTCAAAGTCGAGAAAGGCTCGGTTTATGCAGATCCCGGGGCCAAAGCATTCGACCTTCTGGACGGGGCTATCCCCCTCATCAACAACTTGGAATTCATCTCCAACGGCCTCGAACTTCACCTGGACGCCTCCTCCCTTTCCCTCAACGACGGGGACGCCGTCAACCTCTGGCCCGACCTTTCCCCGGCTGGGAATTCATTCGACAAGACCAATGGTTCGCCGACCTTTGTCGCCTCCTCCAGCCATGGCAAACCTGCGGTCAGTTTCGATGGCAACGACCAAATTTATTCCAACCACGATTTCCAACCAAACTTGGAGTACACCATCCTTTCCGTCGCCCGCTATACCGGCGGGCAGGATGGCCGGGTTATTTCCTCCATCAGCCGCAACTGGTTTTTCGGTTTCCACGCCAGCAGAGTCCGTGCTTTCTATTCGGACGCATGGCTCTACCAACAAGCCGGGACCGATACTAATTGGCACCTCCACGCAGGCCACGCCATCTATGGCGGGATCGGGAGTTTCTGGATGGATGACGAGCATCTGGCTGACTCCATCCCCGGGCTCCACCCCAACCAATACCGCCCCATCCAAATCTCCCTCGGTGCCTACCAAACCCTCAATGAGGCATCAAAATGCGAAGTCTCCGAAATCCTCTACTACAACCGGATCCTTTCCGGGGCAGAACGCAATGTACTGTTTGCCTACCTCAACTCCAAGTACGGTATCAACGGTGGGGGCGAATACTTCTTCGGCGCAGTCGACACTTCCATCGAAGGCACCCACAAGGTTTTCTACCGTACCACGGACAATAGCGGCAACGAAGCCGTGGCCGTGCGGGAGGTGCTTGTAGTCGACCAACCCGACCTCCCCGTCATCTCCCTCCTTGGCGACGTCCAGGCCACCCATGGCTCCGGCCAGCCCTATGTTGATGCCGGTGCCGAAGTGAAGGACGGCCAGGGAAATGTCATCCAAGGCGCTGTCCCGGTCGTCACAGGGGCGGTGGATACTGATATCCCAGGCGATTACGTCCTGGCTTACGATTATGACGACGGGAACGGCAATTCCGCCGCAACTGTCCTTCGTACCGTCACCGTGACGGACCAATCCCCTCCCGTCATCACCTTGGCCGGCGGGGATACCTACGTCCACCAGATGGGGAACCCGTTCGAGGATCCCGGTTATTCCGCTTGGGATGCCGGGGACGGCAAGGTCTCTGTTTCCACCTCCCAACTGACCAACGACAGCATTCGCCTGTCATACTACATTGGGCAGAACAACAACCTGCTCGACATCACCAACAATGGCGGCCTCCTCGGCTCCGTACCCGACATCGTCCTCCCCCATTTCGTCACCGCCCCTGCACGCATGGCCGGTTTGTATCTGGACGGAAACGATTTCAAGGATGTCATCCCGAACATTCCCCAGGAGGACAACTTCATGGTCATGTGCGACGGGTATTTCCGCAACAAAACTGGCGGCCGTTACGAATTCGGGATCGAAAACCCGGATGACCAAGGTCGGTTCTACCTCGACCTCGACCAGGACGGAGTCTTCGAAATCAACGGGGACCGTGGCCCTGAGCAACTGAACGCCTCCAACTGGTACGGTTACCGGGAAGTCGACCTTGATCCCGGATTCTACAAGTTTGCCGTC
>JAYPDO010000023.1:31978-36527 GCA_038125285.1 Opitutia bacterium | reverse complement strand
TCAAAGACGATGCTGTCTACACCGGTTACTACGGGAAGGACGCCCATTTGAGCGGGGATCCAAACAATGTCGTCATCTCACGTGGTGTCCCGATTGCCAAGGCGTTGGAAGACGAGTCCCTCATCGCCTTTGGAATGAACGGCGGGGACTTGCCGCATTTGAACGGTTACCCGCTCCGGATCGTCACCGCAGGTTGGCCTGCCTCGACCAGCGGCAAGTGGCTCAGGAAGATCGTGGTGCGGAACCAAGTCCACGACGGCCCGAAGATGACAGGCAAGGCTTACCGCATGCCCAAATATCCGGTAGCTCCTGGGACGGAGATTCCCGACGAGGATATGGAAATCATCCAAGCGATGCCCGTGAAGTCCTTGGTGACTTTCCCGAAATCGGGTATCCGGCACCCCGCCGGCCAAGCGTTCTCTTGTCGTGGCCATGCCTGGGTAGGGGACAGTGAGGTGAAGGAAGTCCATGTTTCCATTGATTTCGGGCAGACCTGGGTGAAGGCCGACCTAGAAAAACCCGCGAATCGGCTGGCCTGGCAACATTGGTCCGTCTGCGGGATCCGTTTCCCCAAGAAAGGGTACTACGAGGTATGGTCCCGCGCAGTCGATGCCCATGGGAATAGCCAGCCCATGATCCTTCCCGGCTGGAACCCCAAGGGGTATTTGAACAACGCTTGCCACAGGATCGCCGTCCAGGCTGTTTGAGACCATGAGGTTTTTTTTGATATTGCTACTCGTCCCGGTTTGCATCCATGCGGAGGATCCGGGTACAGACCCCACCACGGGATTGGTTATGGACAAGGACTGGGAACTCGTCGTGGCCAACTGCGTCCAGTGCCACTCCCCGAAACAATTCCTCCGCCAGAGGGGGACACGGTCGACATGGCAGTCCGTGGTCGACTGGATGCAGCAAAAGGAACAAGGCCTCTCTTGGCTGGCCGATCCGGAAACGGAGGCTAAAATTGTTGCCTACCTGGCCAAGAATTATGCCCCGGATCCTGGAAATTACCGCCGTGCCCCCATTCCGCCTACGTTATTGCCGGAAAACCCATACGTCAGCAAAGCCAGGCAGGAATACCTGGAAAAGAAAGCGAAGGGGGTGCTCCCGCCAGGCAGGACAAAATGATCCAAGGTAGGATACCCGGTGCAGGCAGCAGACTGGCAAATAGCAATGGCTTCCACAAAAATCTAAGAATTCCATAAAGGGATCTTATTGATTCGGGGTGTGAAGGTCATTGTCGATGCAGGCCTAGCCGAGGCATATGGAGTACGGACCCTTCGTTTGAACGGACAAATCAAAAGGACTCCGGGATGTTTCCTTGCGCTTTTTGAAGCGATCAAAAGCCTTATGGATCCAGGGGCTTCCCCAAAGGCCAGTCAGATTGGATTCGAACTAGGGCTTTGTCCGAGTTTGTTGTAAATGTACAAAATTTTGAGAGCCCGGAGGAAATTCTAACTACCTTCGTTATGGACGAAAACTGGCAGGCCAAACGGCTCGATGAAGCCGAAAAAAAGTTTTCTTCGACAAACTGTTCCCCAATTGCTTTGCTCAGGAACCAGCTGGCCTAGAGCTTCTGGTTGAAAGGTTCTCCGATGGTTCTGATGCCACAAAAGTTGTGGACGGATGCCTACTTGGCCGCTTTTGCTGTATCGGGTGGACTGAGGATGGTTTCGTGTGATGGGGTTTTTCACCGTTTCCCCGGATTGGAATTCCTTAATCTACAGGGATAAACCCTCATTTCCCCAGATTCCGTTCGCCAGGAATGGTTTTATCTTTCTAGCCTGGAATCCATGACCCGATTATTCCCGCTCTTCCCTTGTCTACTATTTCTGCCTGTTTTCCTTTTCGCCCAGCCTGTGGGCTGGGAACAAACCATCGACCTGAATGAAAACTATGAGGTCGTACCCAACCTGGTTGGGGAATTGAAAGGGGAAGTCGCCTTTCTCCAGAACACCTTGGTCGGGCCGGAGCGTGGGGATAAGAAGCGGCCTATGCTCGTTACTGACCGGGCGGCGTACATGCTGTTTTATCCGGCCGGGGCGGTTAGCTCTGGTTACAAGGTCGCTTTTCTTGATAGGGATGGGAAGGCGTTGGTACTGGATATGGCACCGCCTTGGGAGGGGCTGCGCAATGATTCGGCCAACCAAGACGGCCGTCCCCAGGTCGTTTACAGCAAACGGGCGTGGTCGGCTGTAGTGCCCTGGGAATTCATGCACCCCGGGTTATCCATTACGATCCGGGATGCCGCCAGGAGTGACGGGAAATTGCCCCCGGAAAAGTTCGAATTCGGGGCGCCTCTCGAACTGGTGACCCAGAACATCCAGCTCGGGATGCTCCTTCCGGCGGAGGATGTGCAGGTGAACAAATGGTGTTGGCCGGACAACAACCTCTCGCCCGAACTCGCGATTAACTATTTCCAGATGGTTCCGGTGGCGAAATATACTGCAGCCCAGTATTTGCCCATCCATTTCCCCAAGGTCGTCCTTCCCAACGGGACGGTCTACACCGATTACAGCACTTCCCCCGACCCCGGGATCTACAGCGGGGACATGCGGCAGTCGATTGCCAAGTGCATGGTATCGACCGGAATCAACCTGGCCAACGTAGGCATCCCGAGCAGTATCGGGGGGACGGAAAAGCAACCACGGCCTTACCGCCAGACCACTGTCCACACCACCTCGGGGATGTACTTGGTCAAGGACAAGAAGACGGGGAAGGAGGAGGCCAAGCTCGTCCGGCATGGTCTCAGCGGCGGGGGAGGGCAGTTGACCCTCAGCAACACGACTGGCAACGAGTACTCCCATGAATACGGCCATGACCACGGGCTAGGGCATTATCCCGGAGGGCCTGTCTTCAGTTCCCATGCCCGCAATGGTGCCTGGGGCTTCCACATTTTTAAGAAACGCCTCATCGCGAATGTGGATTGGAATGGGAAGAAGCCGGAGGAGGGTTTCCCCTATGGTTTTGGCAAGGATGCCATGGCCGGAGGGAGTCCCATGGGGGCGATCACGGAGTTCACTTTGCATACCCCTTTCTCCCTCCGTGAAATCCAGGAGAAAATCTCCTCACAGTCAGGCATCCTGGATCCCCAGAGCCCGACCGGATACCGGAAATGGGATGCCGGAAAGCAGTCCATGGAAGTCTTCCAGCCGGACACCCCGAAGCCGGATCTTTTTGGTGTGCCGGTGATGACCTTGGTTGGTTTCTATGACCCTGACCAATCGGGCAAGCCCATGCCCTCCTTCATCTATCCCGCCCTCTATGGCAATTGGGGCAACGCCTTCTCCCCGGATACCCTCCTTGCCCATTATCCTGACCTCAAGGAAACCTCCTGCTGGCTCCAAGTCACCAATGCCCAAGGCCGCAATTTCCGTTTCCCCCTCCATGCAGTGCGGCTAAAGGAGGGGACAATGAACCAATTCCACATCAATCTGCCTTCCTCTGTCAGCTACACCCGGGCCGCAATCGTCTACAAGGATGCCCGGGGGGAAAGGGAGCTAGATGCCAGGGACCTCGCCCCGCCCCACGGGACGCTTCCCAGTCCCGTGGTTGTTGGCCGGGAACAGGGCTTTACTTCTGCCGCCCTCCGGCTCCGGGACATGGCCAGTATCCTCACTCCCAATGGTTATCCTGGGGAGGGGGAGCTCCTTCGGGACATGGAAGATTATTATGGGCCGATCCAAGAGTTCCGGCACGGTATGGCGGCGGAACCTGGCCGTGTGTACCGCTACGGTGAGTTTTATGCCCAAGCCCTCCCCTTGCAGCCTGGCCAGAAGCAACAATGGCGAAATTTGGGGGATACCAAGTCCTTCCTCAGCATCAAGCGCCTGGAGCTTGGTAAAGACAGCATCGACTACGCCAAGGAAGTCATGGAAGGCAAAAGCGGCGTCTATTACTACGTCCCCGTCGACCATGTCACCGTGCTTGCTTCCGATTCCTACGCCCCGGCCTCCCGGCAATGGTATGCTAACGGTAGCCATTCCAACCTCACGGTAAATGCAACTTCCCAGGATGGGAAATTGGTCCCCATCGTTTTGCGTGGCCAGATTAACGGTCGCCATGTCTTGCACCGCGGTGCCCCGGTAAATGAGGCCAGCCGGGTAAAATTCACCTTCCACAAGGAGGACAATGAAGGCCTCCCCAAAGGGGCTTATGCGGTTCGTTTTCCAGCTTATGCCCAAGGCTGGCATTCCGGGAAACTTATCGAGGCATTCTTCGTCGAGGGCGAGGTCGAGGTCAGATGAGTTCCCTGATGGGAATGGGGCAGACAAACCAGCGACGGCACTAGCTTGCTGTTTTTCGAGATCTTCCTGGGTAGCGCCTTGGTTCCGAAGTTTGCCAAGTGTTCTGAGAACCGACGCAACCCGTAAGCGGTCAAACATTCCCCTGAGACCATGCTTACCCAGCGCATTGCTTGGCTGGCCTTGGGCTACTAGGACATCGAGGACCATGAGCAACTGCGTGCGGATCCGGCTCAGGTGCTTTTGGCAAACAAAGGCGGGCAAGTCCCCGTTGAACCGTATGGAACTGGGCGCCAACGGCAGTG
>JAYPDO010000023.1:26073-31968 GCA_038125285.1 Opitutia bacterium | reverse complement strand
CAGTGACGAATTCTAGAAGCGGATTGTTGCCCGTGCTGACCAAATCGAGTCGCTGCTGGTCAAGGAAGGGGGCAAGGCCATTCCCTTCGGAACCCGCGAGATCGTCCTGGATTTCGACGACACTGACGACTTGGTCCACGGGATCCAGGAAGGCCGCTTTTACAACGGTTACTACGGTGATTATTGTTAATTGCCGCTTTATTGCTTCCACGGGGACATCCCTTTGTTTGTAAAACTGGGCAAATCCGACAGCGACCCCTGCGAAGGCACCGAGGATGCCCTTGCCAGGTTTCAACTGCTCCAAGGGCAAAACCTAGGCTAGCAAAGAATTGCAAGGCCGTCTTAGGTAGCGCCCTCACGCTCATTATATGCGTCGTCGTTCGACAAACATGGAGGGCAGCAGCGGAATCGAATTTTATCCTGTTGAGACTACGTCCCTCATGAGGTAAGGGAGGACGGGTTGGGGTGTCGGGCCTTCCATGTTATCCATGGTCAGTCGGTGGTGTGCCGAGGGGAGGCCAAAAAATTACGCCCCGCTACCTTCCGCCTCCGCTTGTATGGAGGCTTTGATTTGTTTCCATTGGGCCAGGCGTTGCTGGACTTGGGCTTCCGCCCCGTGGGAGGTGGGCTCATAGAAAGTCTGGGGTTCGTGCAGGTATTCCTGGCCTGAGATGTGGTCGGGGAAATCGTGGCTGTAGAGGTAGCCTTTTCCATAGCCTGCATCCTTGTTGGACTGACTGTGGGCGTCCCGAAGCCAGAGGGGGACGGGTTGTATGGAACCGTTTTGGATGGCGGCCTTGGCTTTGTAGTAGGCTTGCCCGGCGGCATTGCTCTTGGGGGAGCAGGCGAGGAAGACGGTGGCGTGGGCGAGGTGGTATTGGCATTCGGGCATACCGACGAAGTCGCATGCCTGGGCTGCGGCATTGGCCACCAGGAGCCCCCGTGAGTCGGCCATGCCCACGTCTTCGGACGCGAGGATGACGAGGCGCCGGGCGAGGAACCTGGGGTCTTCGCCGCCGACCACCATTTTGGCAAGCCAGTAGAGGGCGGCGTCGGGATCCGAGCCACGGATGCTTTTGATGAAGGCGGAGGCGGTGTCGTAGTGTTCGTCTTCGTTGCGGTCGTAGCGGATGTGGCGTTCTCGGGCGAAGGCCTCGAGGTGCCAGTCGGTGAGGGCGGTACCTGTGGCCACGCCCATGACCAGGGTTTCGAGGGAATTGAGGGCGCGGCGCAGGTCGCCGTCGGACATTTCTGCGAGGGCGCGTAAGTGGCGGTCCGATGCGGTGACCTGGGTTGCGCCGAGCCCGCGTTCCGGGTCGTCGAGGGCTTTACGGAGGACTGTGGAAACGTCGTCGGTGGTAAGGGGTTCGAGGCGGAAGAGTTGGCTGCGGCTCAGGAGGGGGGGGATGAGGTAGAAGCCGGGATTGTGGGTGGTCGCACCGATGAGGCGGATGGTGCCGGCTTCTACATCGGGCAGGAGGAGGTCTTGCTGGGATTTGTTGAAGCGGTGGATTTCGTCGATGAACAGGATGGTGCGGCGGTCTTTGTCGTAACGTGCCATGCGGAGGACTTCGCGGAGTTCGGCAGTATTGGAGAGGACTGCATTGAGGCGGGTCATCCTGGATCCGGTTTCTTCCGCGATAACTTCGGCCAGGCTGGTTTTTCCGCAGCCCGGGGGGCCGGCTAGGAGGATGCTGCCGAACTGGTTGTTGGCGATGAGCTTTGGGAGGAGCGCTCCTTCCCCGAGGATTTCCTTGTGGCCAACCATTTCGGCCAGGGACTTGGGGCGCATCCGGGCGGCCAAGGGGGCATGTGCGCGCCCTGATGCACGGTCGTCCTGCCCGGCATCTTCGAATAGGTCTGGCTGTGGGTAGCGGCTCACAATGGTCTTCCCTTTTTGGGGCTTCGGGTGGTAGATTCAGGTAAATTTTTTGATAGGACAAGGGCAATGAATTGTAAGGTGGCTTTGACGATCGCGGGATCGGATAGTGGCGGGGGCGCGGGAATCCAGGCGGACCTTGCGTCCTTTTCAGCGATGGGGGTCTTCGGGACTTCGGCGGTCACTGCTTTGACAGCCCAGAACCCGAAAGGGGTTGGGAAGGTGGCAGTCACGCCTTTGGAAGTGATCGAGGCGCAGATTCGGCAGGTAATGGATTTTTTCCCGGTTTCGGCAGTCAAAACGGGGATGCTTCCCACAGTGGGTTGTGTGGAGTTGGTGGCCGGGTTGTTGGATTATTACCGAGGGCTGCACAAGTTCGAGCTGGTGGTGGATCCGGTGCTCGTTTCCACCTCCGGGCAAAAACTGTCAGGGGAAGGGGTGTTGGAGGTTTACCGTGAACGTTTGTTCCCTTTGGCGGATGTCGTGACCCCCAATCTTCGGGAAACCACGGCGATCATGGGCTGGGAACCCAGGAATTTGACCATGCTGGAGCAGGCGGGCTTGGAGTTGGCCCAGACATACCGCATGGGATCCCTGCTCAAGGGGGGGCATTTTTCCGGTCATGACGCAACCGATGTCCTAGTGACGAGGACTGGCCAGGCGAGACGATTCGTTTCAGAGCGGGTGTCCGGGGTAGATTCGCATGGAAGCGGGTGTTCCCTCGCGTCGGCGGTGGCGGCCTGCCTTGCCCAGGGCTATGACCTGGAGCAATCGGTGGGCTACGCGAAATCCTTTATCGACACAGGGTTCAGCGAGCCTGTGAAAATTGGCGGAACCAAATACTTGCGGCGGATCCCTGGTTTGTACGACGGGCGGGGATGGACTTGAAGCGGTTTTGGTGAGATCGCCTTACCTATCTTCGTCCCCCAGGAGCTTGTCTTTAGCTAGGTAGTTCTGGATGTAGTCCGCGACTGACCCTTCGAGCGGGGTGAGGGGTATGTCGTAGCCGGTTTCGCGGAGTTTGGAAATGTCGGCCTCGGTTTTGTATTGGTATTTGTCGCGGATGGATTCCGGCATGTCGACAAAGTCGATTTGCGGCTCTTTGCCCATTGCCTTGAAGATGGCATTGGCAAGGTCGATCCAGGTGTGGGCTTTGCCTGAACCGAGGTTGTAGAGGCCGGTGGCAGAAGGGATTTTGGCCAAGTGCAGGGTCATGGCCACGGCGTCCTTTACGTAGAGGAAATCGCGGAGTTGCATTCCGTCCTCATAGTCAGGGCGATGGCTGCGGAAGAGTTGGAGACGGCCGGTTTCCTGGATTTGGTGGTAGGCTTTGTTGACGAGGCTGCGCATCTCGCCCTTGTGGTTTTCATTCGGGCCGAATACGTTGAAATACTTTATACCGGTGATGGATTGGAGCCAGCCGTGTTGCTGGGCATGGAGGTCAAACATCTGCTTGGAGTAGCCGTACATGTTCAGCGGGCGGTAATTCTGGATGGAGGTGTCCTTGTCGTCCATCCCCTTGCTCCCGTCGCCGTATGTGGCGGCGGAGGAGGCGTAGACGAAGCGGGTCTTGGTATGGATGGCATACTGGGCGAGTCGATGGGTGAAGCGGTAGTTGTTTTGGACGAGGTAGCTGGCGTCCGTCTCCATCGTGCTGGAACAGGCGCCGAGATGGAGGATGAGGCTGTAAAGGCGGGAGTGGGGATGGCTTTCGATGTAGCCCATTAGCTCGTCCGCTTCGATGTAGTCGTTGTAGACCAATGCCGAGAGGTTTTTCCATTTTTCATCCGTCCCGAGCCGGTCGGTGATATGGATATTGGTATGGCCTTTTTGGTTGAGGCCGTGGACGAGGGCGCTGCCGATGAAGCCTGCGCCGCCTGTCACGAGGATTCGGTCGGACGGGTATTTCATACTACTTGTTAAACTTGGTTCCGGACTATCGGGAGGCTGGCTCTGCGGTCAAGAGCCCGTTAGTCGGAAAGTTCGATGCTGCGGTCTTTGGCGGCGGTTGCCCCTCGGGTAACTAGGGCTTGGATGCCGTTGGCTTGGAAACTTTCGAGAGCTGCCTGGGTGGTGCCTCCTGGGGAGGTTACAGCGTTACGGAGTTCGGTTGGGGACAGGCCAGATTGCTCCAGGAGCTTGGCCGCGCCGATGAATGTGCGTTCGGCCAGGAGCCGGGCTTGCTCCTCTGGCAGGCCGATTTCCATGCCCGCTTGCGCCAGGCAGTTTGTGAATTGGAAAAAGTAGGCCGGGCCGCTTCCAGAGATTGCGGTGATGGCGTCGATTTGCCCTTCGGGGACTTGGAGGTAGTGGCCTAGCGTTCCGAGTATGGCTTCGATGGCTTTTTGGGTTTGTGGTTCGAGTTCCTTTTCCGGGGCATATCCGGTCACGCCCTCCCCGATGCTGCCCGGGGTGTTGGGCATGGTGCGGATGATGAGGGATGCGCCTGGGAACTTGGCGCGAAGTTTGGCGATAGTCGTCCCGGCGAGGATGGAGAGGACGGTCTTTCCGTTGGCGAGTTGCTGGAGTGTGGGGTCGATGGAATCAATTTGTTGTGGCTTGCAGGCCAGGACAAACAAGTCCCTGTCCGGCGGGAAGTCGGAAGGGTTTTCGTAGTGGCGGATGCCGGTTTGTGCCGAGAGGTTCTTGCCGGTGTCGTCCGGACCGGAGCAGCAGGCGATGTCGGCAGGTTGGTAGAGTTTGCGGTTGAGCAGGCCTTGGACAATGGCGGTCGCCATCTTCCCTGCACCGATGAAGGCGAGTTTGTTCATGTCGTTCGGGAAAAGATGGTTACAGAAACCAGGAATTACGGGAAACTCACGCACAAAGTTCTCCGAGGGCTTGCGATTCCGGGCTTTCTCCTTACTTCCCCTCCGCTTGCTGGGCTTGCATCCGCTCCCGTACTGCGAGGATTTTCTGCATCGAACCTTTGGAGAGACCGGCTCCGTCAATCCAGTCGGCGGCGGCTTGTTCGTCAATTTGCATGAAACGGATCCCTGCACGGACAAGGGCGGCTTCCCGAAGGCCTTTATCCTGGATTTCTTCTGCCCAGGAGAGGGCGGTCTCGGGGTCTTTGTTGACGAGTCCGCTGATAAAGCCGTTGACGGCGAAGTCCCTGTCTTTGGAGGGCTGTTGGGCGTTGAGGTATTCTGCGGCGGAGTCGGGTTCGAGGGAACCCCAGTATCCGTAGGCTGCGCTGAGGCCTTTGAGCTTGGGGCTTCCAGGGGATAGGGTTTCGAGCCAGGTGACGGAGCCGAAAATGTCTTTCTGAGCATAGGCTTTGGCCATGGCTTCGACCCCTGGCCCGGCGTCTTGTTCGTGGGCAAAGCCTTCTACCCAGGCAAGGGCGGCAGGGAGGTTTTCCTGGCTTAGGTCCCAGACGACCCTTGCCCTGGCGACGGCGCGGAGGGTGCCCGGCGGGAGGGATTCTGTCCAGGCGGCGGTTTCCTCCGCCCCCATGGAGTTGACGAGGCTCCCGGTTAGCACGGATGCCATCCTTCCTGACATCTGGGGATGGGCCAGCTTGATTTTGTAGTAGAATTCAAGGCCTTGCTTGGGGGAGGAATCGGCGAGGCCCCGGAGCAGGCCTCCCATCATGTGGGTTTGGTTGGCGTAGTTGCCCCTGCCTTGCTTGGGGAGGCTATCGTACCAGGCCATCGCTGCCTCGGGGTTGGCACTGGCCCAACCTGCGAGGGTGATTGACATATCGGGCTTTTCGGTGGTCGCCCCGTGCATCACGGCGTCCTTGCCCCCGATTTTGCCCCATTCGTAGTGGAATTTTTTGAATTCGTAGCTTTCGACCGGGAGCCCGGCCACGTAACGGCGCATTTCCTTGGCGTTTGCGACCGTCAGCTTGCTTAACAACGCCTCGAACTTGGCCTGGCGGTCATCCTCCGTACCGGCTTCCTGGAAGAGTTTGCCAAGTTCGTGCATCCCCGGTTCCCGGACTGGCTTTGAAGCCGTATGGATTTCTTCGATGACGCGGCCTTGGCCGGGTTCTGTGCTTTCCTGTGTTG
>JAYPDO010000023.1:0-25973 GCA_038125285.1 Opitutia bacterium | reverse complement strand
TATGAAAAAACTACCTGTGGCTATTTCCTTCCATCCGAATCCCTGCCCGATGACCCGCTGGATCCCCTTTACCCTGCTCCTGTTCGCCGTTGCGTTGTGCGCGCAGGACCGGCCCTTGCCATGGTCTTTCCTACCGTTGGAAGAAAAGCCTGTGCCCGGTGTGCGGGACGCGGGATGGCCCCAAAATCGAGCCGACCATTTTGTCCTGGCCCGGATGGAAGCAGCCAACCTTCATCCCGCCCCTCCATCCGACGACAGGGTGCTGCTCAGGAGGATGTACTTTACACTCACGGGGTTGCCACCTTCTTACCAGCAATTCCAGGATTTCAAACGCCGGGCCAACCAGGGTCGCCAAGCCGCGGTCCGGGAGGAAGTTGAAACCCTCCTAGCCTCCCCCCACTATGGCGAAAGGTGGGCACGCCACTGGCTCGACCTTGCCCGGTACACCGACACCACGGCTTCCTGGCTCCAATCGACTGCCGACCCCTGGCGCTATCGGGACTGGGTTGTCCGGGCATTCAACGAGGATTTGTCCTACACAGAATTTGTCCGCCGCCAACTCGCCAACGACCTCATCCCCGGCCACGATCCCGCCGACCATGCAGCACTGGGGTTCCTTGGCTTGAGCCCGACCTATTGGAAAGAGCCCAGGCTTGCGCCGGAGGTCATCAAGACGACCGTGGCCGACGAATGGGAGGAACGCATGGACGTGGTCGGGAGGACATTCCTTGGCCTTGCATTGGGTTGTGCCCGTTGCCACGGGCATAAGGCCGACCCCATATCCCAGGCCGACTACTACGGCATCGCCGGGGTGTTCGCCAGCACCCGGATCACCGACCGCCCGATGATGGCCGAGGAACTCTGGAAGCCTGTGTCCGCAGCCCGCCAGAAGGTAGCCGCCCTGGAGAAGCAGATTGCCAACCTGGACATGGCCTACCTGAAAAAGAAAGGGGCAGGTGCCACGGAAGAAGCGGAGGCTACGAAAGCAAAAAAAGAAGCCTTGCAGGCAGAGGTTGCCGGGATCAAGGAGTCCACCCCGCACTACGATATGGCCCTGGCCACGGCGGTCGAGGATTCGGCCATCTACGTCAAACCCTCCAGCGGGTTCGGGACGACCATCGAGTATAAGACCGGGCAATCGCGGGACCTTGCCATCCACAACCGGGGCAATCCCAATGATCCTGGGGAGACCGTCCCGAGGCGTTTCTTGTCAGCCTTCCCCGCCCAGGATGGCCAGCCCAGGAAATTCGGGAAGGGGAGCGGCAGGCTGGATTTGGCGGATTCCATCACCGGGGAAGCCTCTCCCTTGGCCGCGAGGGTCATTGTCAACCGTGTCTGGCTCCACTACTTTGGCAAAGGCCTGGTCCGTACTCCCAGCGAACTTGGATTGTCAGGGGCACCGCCGACCCATCCGGATTTGCTGGACGACTTGTCCGCACGTTTCGTAGCCAATGGTTGGTCTATCAAATGGCTCCACCGCGAAATCCTCCTCTCTGCCACATGGCAGCAAGGCCTCGACAACCCTTCCGCCATCCTCGCCGACCCGGACAATGCCCTCCTTGCCCGGATGGATCGCCGCCGCCTTGATGTCGAATCCTGGCGCGACGCCATGCTCGTAGCCACCGGGCAGTTGGACAGTTCCATCGGGGGCGCGCCCAAGGATTTGGATTCCAAGGACAACCGCCGCCGCACCCTCTATGGAAAAATCCACCGCCGGGAACCCAACCAATTCCTCCGCCTCCATGATTTCCCCGACCCGACTGCCCATTCCCCCTCCCGGACCATGACGATCACCCCCTTGCAACAACTCTTCTCCCTCAACGGTCCCTTCCTGCTCCAGCAAGCCGAAGCCTTGGCCGGTAGCCTGGATGGGCCGGAGAAAGTCCGCGATGCCTACCACCGCCTTTTCCAACGTGAACCGACCGACGCAGAAACCGCCATTGCCCAAGCCTTCCTGGAAGGCCGGGGGGATGGCCGTGAGGCTTGGGCAGAATTCGCCCACGCCCTCCTGGCCTGCAACGAATTCCTCTTTATCGAATGAAATCTATCAATGGAGCGGCGAACTTTGGTCGCCGTTTTGAAGCCCACCTCCTTGCCAATACCCGCGACCAATGTTCGCCGCTACTATTATTCTGACATGGATCCCATCGCCTTCAACCGCCGTGCCGCCCTTTCCATGATGGGTGGCGGACTCGGCACCCTTGGCCTTCTCGGCACGTTGCAAGCCGCTTCCGGGCACCAACCGCACTTTGTGCCCCGTGCCAAAAGGGTGATCCACCTCTTTATGAACGGCGGTCCCTTCGGCCCGGACTTCCTGGACCCGAAGCCCGCCCTGGCCCAATACGAAGGACAAAGGCCCGAAGCCACAAACCTCCGTACCGAGCGCAAGACCGGCGGGGTCCTGGCCGCCCCGTTCCAATATTCACGCCATGGCCAAAGCGGCCTCCAAATCAGCGAACTGCTCCCGCACACCGCCAAGTTTGCCGACGATCTCTGCGTCCTCAAGTCCCTCTACACGGATAACCCCAACCACGGCCCCGCGCTCCTCCTGATGAACAACGGCACCATGACCCCCAAAGTGCCCAGCATGGGAGCATGGGTCAGCTATGGCCTGGGGACGGAAAACGCCGACCTCCCGTCGTACATCGTCCTTTGTCCCGGTCGCCCCGTCCGGTTCTCCATCTTGTGGAACAGCGCCTTCCTGCCTCAGCAGTACCAAGGCACCTATATCAACCACTCCAAACTCTCCCCCAAGGAGATGGTTCCCTGGCTATCGAACCCAAGGATGGATCCCGGGACACAGCGCAAGCAGCTCGACCTCCTCCAAGCCCTCAACCGGGAACACCTCTCCGCCCAACCGACCCACGACCTCGCGTTGGAAGGACGTATACAGTCCCTTGAAACCGCATACCGGATGCAGTCCGCAGCCACGGACGCCTTCGACATTTCCAAGGAACCCAAAAGCATCCGTGACGCCTACGGCTCCGGCCATTTCGCCAACGGTTGCCTCCTTGCCAGGCGCCTTTCGGAGCGGGGCGTCCGATTCATCCAGGTTTACTATGGTAACGGCCAGCCCTGGGATACCCACAACAACCACAACCCCTCCACCCGCAACCTCGCGCGGAACATCGACCAACCCGTCGCCGCCCTCCTGGCCGACCTCAAGGAGCGTGGCCTTTTCGACGACACCCTCATCGTCTGGGGCGGTGAATTCGGGCGCACCCCCGTCAGCGAGAACAACAGCGGTCGAGACCACAACCACCACGGTTTTCTCATGTGGCTCGCGGGCGGCGGCACCAAAGGCGGTACGACCTACGGGGAGACGGATGAGTTTGGCTTCAAGGCTGCCCACAACCCCGTCCACATCAACGACCTTCACGCCACCCTCCTACACCTCCTTGGCATCGACCACGAACGCCTCACCTACCGCCACGCAGGCCGCGACTACCGCCTGACCAATGTTGCAGGGGAAGTCATCCACGATGTCGTGGCTTAGGGTTTCGATTCACTTCTGTTGCCGGGCTTCTGCCCGTTTCCGGGCGGTGGCCAAAGCATCCAATGTGTTTCCCCCTTCATAGACGACCCTCGGCTTGTCCGCCCCTGATGGATCAGCCTGGGGTTGGGCAGATGGAGCCGCCTCCTTGTCCGGTTTTGGATACTTTGCCGGTTTGATGTTTTCAAACCCGGTTACGATGGGCGGCTTGGCCCTGGGCTTGTCGGTGGCAACTTCCTTTTCCACCGGGATGGCCGAGGCCTTCTTTCGGAAGGCGAAGAACCCGGTGCGGCGTTGGAGGACTTCGGCCAGGAAAATGGAGAGGGCGGCCAGGACGAGCCAGATCGACAGGGGCACGTACTTTGGCTGGCGGGGAATAGAAGCCCAGATGTCCGCGACATTGAGGCGTTCCTGCCCGCCGGTGGACTGGCTGATCCCGGCCAGGGCCAACCGGCCGCGCCCAGGTTGGTCCGGCGCGAATTCCGGGGAGTAGGGCAGGCAGGCGGGCGGGAGGCTTTCGCTAAGGCCGTCGCCAAAATTGACCGTGGCCCGGATGGTCTCGGCACCTTCCAGGGGGATGGCGGCTTCCAGCATGTCGGCGGTTTGCCAGGCCAGTTGGAGGCTTTGTTTCACCAAAGGCTCGCCAGGGGTCTCCCGGAGGAGCGAGACTTGCGGGTTGCCCTGGAAGGTTTCTTCCTGGCGTTCCGGGTCGAGGTGGAGCTGGATGTAGCAAACGCCTTCGCGTACTTCCTGGGTGAGCAACATTTGGCCAGGAAGCCGGCTGTCCTGCCCTGCGGCCCAGTCGGCCAGGGTGGCGTAAAAGTCCCCGGCTTTGTCCCATCCCGGGAACTCGCCAGCAAACTCGCCGTCGGCCTCCCCTGTAAAGCAGGCTGCGCGGCCGTTCCCGGATTGCCAGAAGGCTACCACCGGTGCCTTGTTTTCATCCTTGGTGTACATCCCCACGTTGGCTCCTTCGCGGAGGTAGGTCAGGTTGTAGCCCCCGACGGGCGGGGGTGCCCAGTTTGCCGGGGCGCCCATGACGGCCATCGCCCCTGTCATCCCTACGGCGGAGGGTTCTTTGACAAAGGTGTTGCGGGCCACGGCAAAGGTGTCCTGGGCGAAGATGCGGGGAATTTCCCTGGGGCGGTCTGTAAAGTAGATGTTCCCCTCGCCTCGTTTCGCGATGTCCTTGAGCAGTTCGGCGTCGACATCCGTATCCGTCCCCAAACCAATGACGCTGATGGACATCCCTGCTTCCCGCATGGCTTGGATGAGTTTCTTGTAATCGCCGGGAACTTCCGAGTCCCGTGCATCGGAAAAGAGGATTACGTGGCGGTTTCCAGCCGAAGAGGACCTTAGCATGTCGGCGCCCGCCTTGAGGCCTTCGTAAACGTAGATCCCCCCGCCCATGGACTCGATGGAGAGGATTTTCTTTTTGCCGCTGTAATTGCGGAGGGTATCGACTGTTCCTATTCGCAAGACTGTATGCGGGGCGCTGTCCACGGCGATGACGCCCATCTCGTCGTTCCCGGCCAGGAGGTCGAGGACTTGGGCGGTGCCGATGTTGGCCAGATCCATCTTGGATTTCCCCCCGCCGACTGGCATGGACATGGAGCCGGAGCGGTCCAGGACGACGACGATGGCCGTCTTGAGTTTGCGGATTTCGTTGCGCCGCTCCATGGACACAGGGATGAGGGGTTCGAGGGGCGAGCCGTAGTATCCGCCCGGGGCGTAGGACTTTTCACCGCCGGTGAGGAAGATGCCGCCGCCGGTTTCTTCGACCCAGGCCGCGAGGTTTTCCATGCCTTCCTGGCCGATGTCCCCGGCCATCACGTTTTCGAGGATGACGGCGGACCAGCGGGAGAGGTCGCCCAGTGTCCAGGGGCATTGGTTGGGCTTGCGGGCGACCAGCGCCATGCCCCCTTTGGCCATGAGCTTGGCGAGGCCGGACTCCGCGCCGAAGTTGGAGACCAGGAGGGCGGGTTTGCGGCCCCGGGCCTCAACCAATGCGCGGGCGGTGTTGTTTTCAGGGATGGCGTCGGAGGTGGGTAGGGTCAGGGCGTCTTCGCCTTCTCCGGAGACCGGCGGGTGGAGGGTAAGCCGGTAGGTAGCGTTGCCAGGGAGCATGGCACGATCCCGGAAGAGGAGCCTGGATAGCCCACGGGGCAGGTCCCGCTGGCCGGTGGAGAGTTCCTGGCCATGTTTTTCAAGGGTGTAGCGGACCGTTTGTTCCTTGGGGGAAAAGACCCAAGCGCTGATCATGAAGGATTGCCCTGGGAGAACTTCCTGGGGCACTTGGAGGTCGTGCACGGCAAGGTCTTCGGTGCGGGGTCGGCTCAGCCAACGGTGGTCGATGGCGATGCCCCGCCCTGCGGCTTTGGCAGCGAAGGTGCCTGGGTCGCGCCCTGTCCAGTGGCCGTCGGAGATCACGAGGATGCGGCCGGGATGGCCATTGGGGATGAGGGAAAGCGCGGCTTCCAGGCCTCCGGCGAGGCGGGAGTGTTGCTGCCCGGAGCGGGAGCGGAAGTTTTCAAAGTCCTGGTTGCCCGGCTCCAGGTCGATGTTGGTCCGTTCCCCGAAACCAATGACGGCCAGACGATCCTCTTTGGACATCGTGGAGCGGAGGGTGCGGATGGTTTCCAACTCTTCGTCGGAGGCATTGTAGGGCATGGATTCGCTCCTGTCGGCGACCACGACGACGGTGCCGTTCTGGTCCTTGAGCCGGATGGCCGGTTGTGCCATGGCCAAGACGAGCAGCGCCATGGAGACTGCGCGTAGGAGGTTGAGCCCCCGCGTCGGGAGCCGCCAGACGAAGAGAGTGGTCGCCAACGGCAACAGGAGAAGGAACCAGATGGGGGAGAGGAATATCATACCCGCCCCTTTTGCCGGGAGATGCAGAACAAGTGCCAAGCCATGGCGGCGAGGGCGGCTAACACGAGGTAGGGAAGGAAGTTGGCGTATTCGATGCGGACATCCGTCTCCGTGTCCCAACTGCCCCATTCCCCGGCGGTCGCTTTGGAGAGGTCGGATTCCTGGCCGGCGAGGAAGTTGACGGCGAAGGTTTCCGTGGTTTCTTCAAAGGCGAAACCGGAGGTAACTTGGTAAACGCCCGGGGAGTCGATGGGGAGCCGGATGTCCTTGCCTGGGGCTTGGAGCTTCTGGGCGGATCCGTCAGGGCGGCGAAGGATGATTTCGGAACCGGCCGCGCGGTAGGGGATGTCCATGCCCAAGCGGTGGTTGCTTTCCTTAAGGCCGGGCTGGGCTTGTGCGCGCCATCGGAGGAGGTTCCAGAAGAGGGCGGGCCATTGGGGGGTGAGGTGGAGGGTGGAATGCTCCGGGATGTATTGGAGGGTGAGGTGGTTACGTCCGTCCATGCCGTTGAAATGGGTAAGCAGGGGGATATTGCCCGCTGTAATGACAGGGAGGTCGTCCACTTTGACTTGGGCGGCCGGGTCACCTCCCCAGATGGCCCCGGTTAGGGAAAGGCCTTTGGTGGCGGGGTGACTCGTGTCCGTGACGAAGGGGCCTGTGAAGCGGGCGGGCTTTTCCGAGGCGGGCAAAAGGCGCAGGCTCCAAGTGCCTTTGCCTGTTGGGATGTTTTCGGAATCGTGGACAAGGAATTCTGGCTCGCCCTCCTGGGTGGATAACATGCCGGTGGATGCCAAGGTGCCGCCGACGAGTTTTTTGAGGGGGCCATCCGGCAGGTTGTTAGCGACCCGGATTGTCCTGCGGATTGGCGGGACGAGGGCGACGGTGTTGTCCCCAGGGAGCGCGTCTTCGGAGAGGGTGGCGTGGAGGACAGGGATGGCGGGTGGGACGGGTACGGTGATGCGGTAGGATTCCCCCGCTTCGACCCGGACGGTTTCCTCATGGAGGGTTTGGCCGTTGGTGGTGATCTGCAACCGGCTTTCCCCGGCGGAGGCGGAGGGGTTGGCAATTTCCAGCAGGAGGCGGTCCTCCCCTCCGTAGGCTGTGCGGGCGGCGTTGACGAAGGCGAAGTTGATCCTCGGTAGCCCGAGGGCAGCCCAGCGGACTCGGCCTTTGCCGGGCGGGTCTTCCGGGGCTTGGTCGGTAAGGACCAGGATGTCGGCCTCCCCATGGCTGATGGAGCGGGCAAGGCCGATGGCACTTTGCAGGTTCGCACCGGGGGAGAGGCAGGTCCATTGGGCGAACTGGGCCTCCATTTCCTTCGGGTGCCGGGCTTCGTCCCCCAGGAGGCGCGGGGTCTCCCCGGAGGCGATGAGGCGAAAAGAGAGGAACCCTCGTTTTCTTGCGATTTTCCCAAGGGATTCGATGGCGAGTTCGCGGGGGCGCTGGCCTTCCGGGCCTGCCAACATGGATTGGGAGTCGTCCAGGACGACGATGAGGGGGCGGCGGGTCTGCGGGGTTTGCCAACGCGGGCCGGTCGCGGCGAGTACGAGGAGGGCGAGGATGAGGAGTTCGATGAAAAATACCAAGGGCCAGCGGGGCTTTTCCGTCTTGGTGCCGCCTTCGCGGGATTCCCGGTGCATTTGCCAGAACAGGAGGCTCGAAACCTCTTTGCGGCGGTACCTGTGCCTCAGGAAATAGATGCCGGCCAACGCGGGCAGGGTGACTGCCGCAATCCAGGCGAGCGGATAGGTGAAGGCGGGCATCGGGTTGGCGAGTTACGGGTTTGAGAGTCGGGAGTTGGTGAGTTGGGAGTTGTTTTGCTGACCTCTGACCTCTTATACGGGTTCGAGGGCGTCGATTTCTTCGAGGCGGCGGAGGGAGTTCTCCAGGTTTTCGGCTGTGAGGGTGACGAGTTTCGCGCCGGTTTTGCGGGCGGCGTTGTCCCAGCTTTGTTGGAAACGGATAAAAGTCTGATGGTATTGTTCGCGAATGGTGGCGTCGATATAGAGGTTGAGGGTCTCTCCGGTTTCGCTGTCCACGAGTTCCAGGTTGCCTGGTTCCGGGGGCTCCAGGTCGTCTTCGGAAAGGACTTGGACGACATAGAGGGCGGCGGCGTCTTCGCTGAGTTTGCGGAGGGTGGGGAGAGGGTCGCCGGGCCAGAGGAGGTCGCTGATGAGGACGCGGATACCTTGGCGGCGGAGGGCAGGGGGGAGGATGGCAAAGGATTCCTCGAAGGTGTGCGCCCCGGCGACTTCGATCCCTGCCCAGGCGGAGGGCGGTTCGGTGTCATTGCCCACGCGGTTGAAGCCTTCCCCGGTCATCCAGACGGCTTGGGAACAGCGGGCGTTCATGGCTGCGGTGGAAAAGATAGCTGCGAGTTTGAGCAAGGCGTCTGCCTTGGGCGTGCCTTTGAGGGCCATGGAGCCGGAGGTGTCGAGGATGAGGTCGAGGTGGGGCTGGGCTTCCTCGCGGAAGAGTTTGACGATGAGTTGGTCTGTCCGGGCAAAGGCATTCCAGTCGATGTGTCGAAGGTCGTCGCCGGGTTGGTAGTCCCGGTAGTCCTGGAAATCCACGGAACTCCCTGCCCGTTTGCCCAATTGCTCCCCTCGAAGGCCGGCCAAGGTGGCCTGGGGCAAGGCCAGGGCGTACCGTAGCCCGAGCTTTTCGCCTTCGAGGAGTGCGGGGCGGTGCTTCATGGGTGTGGTTCGCCTTGGTGTGCGTCCAGGGGTTTGAAGTCCCGGAATTGTCCCCAAATCCATTTCCAGTTGAGGGCGATTCCAAGCAGGATGAGGACTTGTGTGCTTGCCAAGTGGAGGTAGATGCCGTGTTCGCTGCTTCTCTCGATGATGGGGACCAGGTTGAGCATCATTCCGGGGATGGGGTTTTCGCCGAGGGGATGTCGGATTCCATTGGGCATGGTCATGAACAAGGTCAATAGTGCCGGGACGCCCACCATCAGGAGGAATACCAAGCCTGCGACAGCGGTGTTGGCACGGGGGAAGAAAACCCGTTGTACCCAAGTCGCCAGGAGCGAGTAGGCGAAAGCATAAAAGACGAAGAGGCTGAACCCGATTGTCGCTGCCAAGGGATCCTTTTCACTGGGAAAGAAACTTCCGGTCTTGGACTGCCCCCAGGCCAGGATGAAAACGGTAAAGGCCGCCAGGGTAGCCATCCACAGTCCGAGGAGCCAGCAGAAGCCTGCGAACTTCCCGCTGAAAAAGAAGAAGGCCGGGATGCGCTTAAGGGGATTTTTGGGGATGTCCTTCCGGATCCGGTGGCCGAAAGGGGCTTGGGCCGTTGAGCAGGCCACCAGGAAGCAAAAGAGGATGCAAATGCCCACAGTAATGTACCCGGACACGGCGAGTTCCGGGGAGTCATTGTGCCACGCCTGGCCGAAAAACTGAGCCAGGACGAGGAAGGCCGTGGCTGTAAGGTAACGCCGGGCCGGAAGGGCGCGGTTGGCCGAAACTGGGGAGACCATGGCGACCGAAATTTGGTAGGCCAACCCGGCCAGGAGAAGGAAATTTGCCGTGTAGGTGAGGATAGCCTGCCATTGCAGGGCGGAATCCCCGATGCCCGGGTCCATTACCAAACCCAAGGAAAACCTCGTTACCCCGAAGACAAAGGCACAAAAGCCGACGACCACCCCCACTGCAATTTTGATAATGATGGAAATGGAGGCGAGGGCCAAAGCAATGGCCACCAGGGCAAGGAGCAGGTTGGCAGTTGTGTTGAAGCCGAACGATATGAGGATGGTGGGGATGTCGACCCCCCGGAACAGGTATCCGGCCATCAGGAAGGGCAGGGCAACCGAGTAAAAGAGCAAGGTCATGTAGGCTGCGCTGAGGAACTTTCCTCGGACGATCTGCTGCGGGGTCATCTTGGTGATGTAGAGCAGGTCCCCGTTGCCCGAAGCCCGCTCCATCAGAGTCCTTGTGAAAAAGTAGACGGGCAGGAAAATGTTGGCGACTACGATGGTGATGGAACTGATGGACTGGAATACCTGTCCCCCCGCATAGGAAATCCCGTGATTCCGGCCATTGCTGGCGATGGTGACGCTCACCAGAAGGAAGAGCGCCAGTACCAACATCAACGCCCCCGAGACGAAGCGGTTCCGGGCGGCCTGCCGGAGGTCTTTTACCCACACCGGGTTCACGTCGAACTGTTGCAGGCGGAGGGCGAGGGTGGATGTCCTGGATGGGCTCATGGCGTCGATGGATCTTCTTTGGCCGGGCTGAACGCCTTGGATTGGGAGGCAAAACTTCCCAAGTTTCCCATGGCACCCAAAGCCAGTATTATGCCCAATTCAAAAGCGTGCAAGGAGAGGTTCATCACCATGTTGGCGTTCCGTTTCTCGAAGGTCAGGGGAATCAAGACCATGGCCAGGGGCTGCGCACTTTCACTCATCTTCAGCGTTGGCCAGGGTGTCTTCCTCAGGCGGCAAGGGATGGAAACGCCTCACATGCCAGGTCACCCAACGTTGGTTCCCCGCATGGCAACCTGCGACCAGGATTATGCTCCAAATCAGGTGGATGACATGGAAATCGTCGTTCGCAAAAACCGTGAAGACAATGAACGGGACATGTTCCGGGAAGGAATGGCCAATGGATGCAAGAGCCAGGAGCAGGGGAGGTACGAATACCAGCAGGAGGAAAAACAAAGGGGCGAACCGATGGTGGTTGTCCTGGGTGATCATCTTGGCGATGGAGTTGGCCAGCATCGCGTATCCCAGGCCGTAGAGAACCTGTGCCGAAGTGCCGACATAGAGCATGGACATTTCCGCTCCCCAAGTCAGGAAGTCCACTGCCTTTGCCACTTTCCAGGCTGCGGTGAAAACCATAAATATTAGCAAAATGAGGAACCACAATCCTGCCAGCCATAACAGCCCAGGGTACTTGCCGTTGTAGAAAAGGAACGAGAAGGCTCTTACAATGCCCCCCTCCGGGATTTCCCTCCGGATACGGTCCGTGATCGGCAAGTCCCGGAAACCGATGCAGAAAAAGAATCCCGAGATAATGCATCCTGCCACCACCCACATCCCGCCCAGGGCCAGCTCCTCTCTATCCCCTGCCCAGGCGAATGCGAAGAACTGCAGCAACACCAGCAGCGACAAAACCGTGAAGTACCGCCGGACCGGCAAGGCCTTGTTGGCGGAGGGAGTTGTCACCAAGGCCACCGTCCACTGGTACAGCATCCCGGCCAGGAGGGCGAAGTTGAAAAAGTAGACCGTTGCCAGTAACCAGAGGTTGCCGTCGAAGGTAGGGGCACCCATGGACATCCCCCTGAAGAACCCGAAACCTATGAACACCGGGAGGAAGGTCGGGAAGAAATACCCACAAAGGATCGCAGAGATAATCTTTGCCGCCGTCCCCCAAGGCAACAACGCCCAGGTGATGGCCACTAGGGCGACCAGCAAGTTCGCCGTGTAGGAGAAGGCAGCAGAGAGGAGGATGGTCTTCAAGTCCACCCCCCTGAGGAAATAACTGAAGACCAGGAACGGGAACGCGGTGGAGTAAAACAGCAGGATCAGGTAAGCTGCGCTGAGGAACTTGCCTCGTATGATCTGCTGCGGGGTCATCTGGGTGATGTAGAGCAAGTCAGAATTGATGGTCGCTTTCTCCATCATCGTTCGGACGAAGAAATAGATCGGGATGAACAGGGAGCAAACCCCCGTAGTGACCCCACCGATGATCCCGAAAACCGGTTGCCCCGCATACGAGGTTCCCCCGGAATTTTCCCTCGTCATCACAACCCCGATACAAGCCAATAAAAAGCCGAACAGGAAAAGAACCAGCAGCCCTGTCACCAAAGGGTTCCGCGCTGCCTGCCGCAAATCCTTCACCCAAACCGGGTTGCTATCGAACGCCCGGAGCCGGGACCAAGGGGTAGTCGATGTTTGGGCTTCTGCCATGGGACTCGGGATATTTCTTCGGCGGGTGGGCAGGACAGATACAACTGCCAAGAAAGTCAACGGCAGTATGACCCTTTGTAGCCACTTGGGTGCAGGAACTTCCTGCAGGAAACAAGGCAGCCGGCTGCCTTGCCCAAAGCGGTAGCAGCTACCGCAGTCCAGAGGATTTACTGGAATCCGAAGGCTCCCATAAAAAATTCCCTTAAGGGCCTTGGTCACCTTGGAGTGCGTTCAGCCTTGCTGCCGCTTTCCTTTGCACTGTCTACTGGGCAAGTTTTCGGACATCAATCGTGATGCCTCCTAGCCACTTTGGGGCGGTACCCTGCGGATATAGGGTATTCCTGGAAGATGTAATCTCGCACGATGGCCTCTTGGAAAGCCCAGGCCTCGTAGCACGGTTTTTTCAGCCCATTTCCAAGCCTAGTGGATTCTTTGTCGCCTCACCCTGGGAGAAGCGGAGGGGCGAGTTTGGCCTTCAGGGCCGCGAGCTTTTCGTTGGCTTGGGCGCTAGGGGTGGAGTTGCCTAGGGCGGCGAATTCTTTTTCGAGGGAGCTGGTGCCGTCGGCGTCATTAGCGAGTTCTTTGGCGGCGTCGGCTTCGAGGGCTTGGCGTTCAGCCTTGGCTTTCATGCGGGCCATGAGGTCGTCCGCGCTTTTGCGGCCACCGGAGATGCGGGCTTTGGCTTCGTAAATGTCCTTTTTGACTTTGGCTGCTTTGCTTTGGGCGATGATGAAGTCTTTGTTTCGTTTGTATTCGGCGAGCGTGTCGTTCATACCTTGGAGTTCTTTTTTCAGCTCTTCGACGGCGGCGGACTGACTTTCCCATTGGGATTGGAGGGGGCCGACTTTGGCTTCGTGTTCGGAAGAGCGTTCAAGGGCTTTGACGGCGAGGTCTTCTTTGCCGGCGCGGAGTGCCATTTCGGCCTTTTGTTCCCAGTCGAGTTGCTCGGAGCGTTCTTTCTCCAGTAGGGCTTTGGCTTGGCGCTCGGTGGCGATGCAGGATTGGATGGATTTGCGGGCGTCGGCGATTTGTTTTTCTTTGTCGCGGATGGCTTGGTCGAGCATCAGCTCGGGATTCTCAAGTTTGTCGACGACTTTATTGGCGGCGGCTTGGCCGACTTTGAAGATGCGGGAAAAGATGCTCATGTTATGGGTTCTTGGTTCTTTGTTCTTGGTTGGTATGCCCGGATGATCAGTGGTGACCTCTGATATTTGACCTCTGCTGTTCTGGACTCTTTGGGTATTTCGTCATTCCTCAACCGAGGAGTTGCTCGGCGCGGTCGGTGGCAAGTTCGAGGGCGTCAAAGACGCCTAGCAGTTCGTTGTCGTCGAGGTTGGCGGTTTGGCGGCTTTCGAGGAGGACGAGGCGGGGGTCTTCGGGGTTGGTGGAGTTGATGCCGAAGGAGACGGGGAGGATTTCGGTGTTGAGGTCGAGCAGTTCGAAGAGTTTTTCGTTGCCCCCGAGGTCGTAGAGGTTGCCGAGGTCGACTTCGAAAAAGAGGGTGCCTGCTTCGGCTTTGAGGAAGACGGGGAGTTCGCCTTCGCGGGTGGCGAGGCTGACGCCTTGGCCGAGGTCTTCGATTTGGAATCCGTTGAGTTGGAGAAAGGTGACAAGGTCTTCCTTCGTGTTGGTTTTGACGATGATGTCGCTCATAGGTGCTTGGTATTTAGTTCTTGTTTCTTGGTTGGGGCGGGTGGGAAATTGCGGGTTGTATGACTTCTGTCCTCTGATATCTGCAGCTCTGCCCTTAGCTGGCAACCCCTTCTTCGAAGGTTGTGAAGTCTTTGCTTTCACCGGAGAGGAAGATGAGGCTGTCGCCGGGTTGGACGGTGGTGGTCTTGGGGGGGTTGAGGTTGTGTTTGCCGTCTCGGATAAGGCCGATGAGCTGGATGTCGTCCGGGTGGTTGAGGGTGGCGATCTGAAGGTCGCGGAAGTTTTTTCCGGGTTTGGTTGCCTTGTGGACGTAGAGTTGGGAGCCTTCTCGGGAGGTGATAAGTTGTTGGAGGGTGCTGTGGATGCCGGGGTGGAGGAATTCTTGGACGATCATGCTTTCGTTGATGCCTTGGGAGACGATGATGCCGTCCGTATTGGCGCGTTGGAGCATACGGAGGTTTTGGGAATTAACGAGTTCGGCGACGGTTTTTATAGGCTTTCCGGTTTCGTTTTGGATAAGCTCGATGATGGATCCGATGGCATAAGTGCGGGCGTCGGAGTCAGGATCCCCGACCACCAGGGGGAGGATAAAGACGCCAGCACACTCGAGGACGTTGGCTTGGTGGAGGGTGGTTTCGAGGTAGGGGTGGCCTTTGACAAACTGGACTTGGCGATTGCGAAGGGGTTCGGGAAGTTCTTGGATATTGTCGCAGATGATGACTACGGGTTTGTCGCGGGTTTCGGGGTCGCCTTCGAGTTCGTCTAAGATTTTGAGGATTTTGTCCGTCCCGGGGCAATTGCAGATGAGGATGTGGTTCTTGAGGGTGATTTTCATGGTGCCTTTGCGTTTTCTGGTAATTCGGTCTATGACGGCTTCGGTGATGATGGCGACGAGGTAGCCGAGCAGGCCGACTCCAAAGAGGAAGCAGGGATAGGCGACGAGGAAGCGGCCTTGGAGGGAGGTGGGGGAGATGTCGCCGTAGCCGACGGTGGTCATTGTGACGGCGGCCCACCAGATGGAATCGAGTAGATTGAGCTCAGGGCGGACGGGGTGTTCGAAATAATAGTACCCCATGCCAAAGAGGATATTGAGGAGGCCTACGCCGAGGAGAGCCTTGAGGATTTTGACTCCGGAGTGATCCGTATTGGCCCAGAAGCGTCTGAGAAGGCGGAAGAGCATGAGACTTAGGCAATTATCCGCAGATGAACGCAGATGGGCGCAGATTGTAGGGATAAATGGTCATCTGGGGTTAGTTCCAGCTTTGTTGCCAGGCGTTGTCTTGGGGATGGGTATTGAATTCTTCGTGGAGGTGGAGATCTTCGATGAGGGCGGTGCCTTGGGCGATGATGTCGTTCAGAACGGTCTCGCCGGGGACTTCGCCTTGGTCGTCGCACCAACCGAGGGCTTCGGTTTTGATGGCGGTGTTGCAAATGTTGAGGATTTCGTCCCAGACAGAGCCGAGGAGGAGGTCGAATTGCCAACCGGAGGTGTCGCGGCCAAAGCGGCATTCATTAAGGAAGCTCATGAAGACGATTTCGATGGGGTCGAGGCCTTTTTGGGCTGCAACGGGGACGCGGAGGTCTTCCCAGCGGGGGTCTTCGAGGTAGGTGTCCCATTCGTCTTCGTCCTCGATGTCGTGGTAACGGGCGAAGGCGAATTCCCCTGCGGCAAGGTCGACGGCGCAGTAGAGGTCGTAGTTGGTGAGGTAGTCGCGGTAGCGTTGGCCGAATTTTTTGTGGAGGTCGCGGCCTTTGGGAGAGGGGACGTAGGCTTCTTCGTTGAGAATTTCGACATGGCCGTGGGTGAGGAGCCATTCGAGGACGGGTTCGAGGTCCTGGTCGTTGCCTTCGAGGAAGATGGGGATGCTGGTGGGCTTTCCGACCATGTGGTCGAGTAGGTAGATGCCGGCGAAGAGTTCGCGTTGGCCTGGCTTAATTTCATACATTGGGCTCAGGGACAAACACGGACGGACAGGGACTTGTGGGCAATGGGGTGTGGGTCAATTTTCCAACTTTACCCTTCTCCAATTTTCAAAACAAGGTGCCGAGGATGAGGGCGACGGAGATGGCCATGATGCCTTCGATAAGGGCGGCGCCCCAGTTGCGGTCTTTGGAGATTTCGTCGTTGAGGTTGGAGCCTGGGAGGATGAGTTTGTCCGTCACGATGCGGCAGAGGGGTAGGAGGATGGTACTGATGACGAACCAGACGAGGAGGCCGATGAGGGAGCCGTTGTTGAGGATGAAGCTGGAGAGGAGCATCCCTATTGCGACGAGTGAGAGGCCGAAACCGAGCCCGGCGGCGGCGTTGTCTTTCTCGATTTCGTCGTGGAGGTCGTAGGGGGTAATTTTTTCATAGACGATGCCGAAGACGATGAAGGCGAGTTGGCCGATGACGAAGTAGGCGAGGGTGAGGAGGAGGTCGTCGCCGACATAGCCGGAGTCATCCCCGTAGAGCGCGGCCTGGATTATGAGGGCGGTTCCGATGTAACTGCCGGCTTGGACGACGCCGGTGCCGACGTTCTGGTCGTCGACGAGTTCCTTGATGTTGCAGAATTTGTTGAGCAGGAGCACGTCGTTGGCGACACGGGCGACCTGCAGCAGGAGGATGCCAAAGAGGATCCAGAGGGTGCTGTTGAGGAGGTCGGTTTTGAAGAGTTCGTCGCCGGACGAGGCGAGTTCGGGGTTGATGTCCTGGCGGAGGATGCCCCAGACGAGGATGCCTGTGGCGAGGAGGTACCCGGCGAAGGAGACGGCGATGGCTTTGTTGTCTTTTTGGGTGAGTTGCTCGGCGAGGTTGTAGGGGGTGGTGAAGTCGTTGACGAGTTTGGCGACGTACATCATGGCCAAGCCGATGAGGAGGAAGGCGAGGGGATAGACATCAAAGATGAGCTTGAGGCTGGAGGTGTCGAAGAGTTCGGAAATGCGGTGCATGGTGGTTGTTCTCCTGTTTGTGGGGATGGGATTTATTTGCCGCCGCGGAAGCTGGAGCCGCCCCCGAAGGAACTGCGCCGGAAGCTAGGGGAGGACTTGCTGGGGGAGGTGGAGCGGCTGGGGGTGGAGAAGAAAGGTTTTTTGGAGGAGGAGGTAGTGGTGGTCCTTTGTGCCGAGGTGGGTTTGGGGATGGTATTGGTCTTGGAAGTTGTAGTGTTGCCCGAGGGTTTTGTGGCGCTCCCCTGGCGGCCAAAGCCTCCAGAGGCGACTTGTTTGGAGGGGTTGCGGGCTTGGAAACTTTTTTGGGCGGTGGTGGGGTTTTTGCGGGGGGCCTTGATGGATTTGGCGGTTTTGCCTGCGTTGGGGGAGGTTGTCGCCTTGGCCAGGGTGGACGTGGGGGATTTTTTGTACCCTGAGTTCGCGGTCTTTGTGCGGATATCCCGTTGGTAGTCGTTGTATGGGCGGGGGGAGTAGCGGCGGTAGTCCGGCGGGTAATTGCGGTAGCCCCAGCCGGAGTGGTAATTCGGGCGGTTTCCGGAGAACATCCAGCCGAGGAGGAGCATGTCGGTAAAGTCGATGCCGGAGCGGTGATAGTAGTGGTCCTGGCCGTAGATGTTGGAGTTGCCGTGGGTTTGGATGTTTGCCTTTCCGTCCGGGGTCTTTTCGATGTCGATGGTGGCGATTTCCTGGGTCTCGCCTTCGTCGAGGTTGACGGTGAGGGAGAAGCCGCGGTTGTCGGCTTGGCCGTATTCTGTGACGTGGATGTAGTCGACTTCGCCGTTTTCATCGAGGTCGAGGTTGTTGATGCCGCGGGATTGGTCGTTAAGAAGTTTTTCGAAGTGGGCGCCGTCCTTGGCTTGCTGTACGAGGCCTCCGACGGCTTGGAGGTCGAGGCCTGAAGAGGCGAAGTAGGTCTGCTGGGCTACGGTGACATCGTAGTGGTTGTTGTAGTGCCTTTCGTAACGCTGGTTGTTCCCGCAATTGGTTAGGAAAGGGATGAGCGCGGCGAGGAGGATTGCGGTGGTGTGTTTCATCGGTTTTGCCATGCTTGTAGGTAGTAGCGGTGGATGCAAGGGTTGGTGAGGGTGTTGATGGCGGTTTCCCCGGTTTGGAGCTGGCCTTTCCCGAAATGGAGGGCGGCTTGGATTAATGCAGGGGATAAGTATTCGGTGGGTGCCGTCAATGCTGGGATGGAAGCGAGGCGGTTTTGTAACCTTTCTTCCGGGTAGGTTTTGGCATTCCCGCCGATCCACCAGCCCCATTCGCCGAAGGAGGGGACGTTGTCGTGGTAGGGCAGGGCGGAGAGCCCGGCGGAGCGGATGGTGCGGCCGGTGCAGAGGTAGGCTTCCTTGGCGTGGTAGGGGGAGGAGGCTTGCTGGGCGTAGATGCCATCGGCGGTGAGCTTGTTGAGGAGATGGCCGTAGAAGTGCTGCGAGTAGAGGTTGGCAAGTTCGGGGGAGTTGGGGTCGGGGAAGTCGATGAGGACGACGTCGTAGCGGCCGGGGGCTTGGTCGAGGAAGGCCGCGGCGTCCATGTTGAGGATGTAGACGGGGGGCAATTCGCCGGATTGGCCGGTCTGGATGCCCCGGGAGTTTTCAATGGTGAGGCGGATCTGGGCGTCGTCTTTGAGGACGGAGTTGGGGAGGGTGGTGACCTTGGGGGAGGCGAGGCTGCCGCGGTTGAGTTTGTGTAGGTCCGGGTTGTCAATGGCGAGGGTGGTCATTTCCGGGTCGAGGTCGACGAGGGTTACGCTTTGGACGTCGCCGTATTTGAGGACTTCTCGAAGGGCAAGGCCGTCGCCACCGCCGAGGATGAGGATGCGGTCATGCCGAGGGGCAAGGAGCATGGCTGGGTGGACCAGGAGTTCGTGGTAGATGTGCTCGTCGCCGCTGTTGAACTGGAGGTGGCCGTTGATGAAGCAGGAGAGGTGGCCTTGGTGGCTCTTGGTAAGGACGATGTGTTGGTAGCGGGTCGTTTTGGAAAATAGGATTTTGTCTCGGTAGAGGCTCTGCTCGGCAGTTTGGGTCCATTCGGTACCGTTGATCCAGGCGATGCCCAGTAGGATGGCGGTGGCCGGGATGGAGCCAAAGGCCGGGAGCTTCCATTTTCCCAGGCTGTCCCGGAAGGCCATTACCAGCAGGAGGGCGCTGGCGAGCGTGGTCATGGCCAGCAACAGCCCGGCTTCGACCATGGTGAACTTGCGGAGCAGGAAAAACACCCAGGCCAATGCGCCAAGCAACGCCCCCAAATAGTCCATCTTCAGGATACGGGCGAGGTTGGTGCGGACATCATCGGAAAATTGTTCGTTGAGCCGGGTCAGGAGGGGGATTTCAAAACCCACCAGGATGCCGACGGCAGCGACCCAAGTGTATTGCACCATGACAAAGTGGGAGGGCAGGGCACTGAAGATATAGAGCAGGCCGAGCGATCCATAGCCGCCCATGATTGCCAGCAGGGCTTGGCTCCCAGCCAGGAAAGGGAGGACGGAATTGTCCCGTATGTGCCGCTGGAACTCCGCCCCCAAACCCATGCAGAACAACATGATGGCAATGACGATTGCCCACTGTTGCGCAGAATTTCCAAGGATATCCGAGGCAATCTTGCTGAGGGTGTACTCGTAACCAATCCCGCAAGCTCCCATGAGGAACATAACGATGGCTAGCGTCCAGGGCTTGGCGCGGGGCTGGTTTCGATTCTTGCTTTCCATTCCTAGCAAAGTTCAAGCCCCTTAAAGGGATATTGAAAAGCTAAAAGCTGGGGGATCTTCAATCCTACCCCAACTTCCATTGACAAGCGGGGGGATTTTTCCATTTTGCGGCGTCTCGGGTATCCGACGTAGAATTTTCCGTGTACCATTTGATAACATTCCTGCTGCTTTTTGCCACTTGGACAGTGTTTTCCGGGGTGATGGATGCGTACCATTTGGGGCTAGGGGCTATGTGTTGTGCGTTTGTGGCCTGGATTTCAACGGATTTGCTATTCCAGGACCAGAAGCGCGGTTTGGGGGACCGGTTGGAGGAGGTGGGGAGGTTCGTCCATTATGGGTTCTGGTTGCTGTGGCAGATCGTCCTGGCGAACTGGCATGTGCTGAAACTTGCGTTGTTCCACGACAAGGAGAAGCTGGATCCCCATGTCATGCGTTTCAAGACCTGCCTGAAGTCGGAGTTCGCTCGGTATGTCTTTGCCAATTCCATTACTTTGACTCCAGGGACGGTGACGATCGACATCGAGGGGGACATGTTCATCGTGCACGCCATCGACACGAAGGTGGCGGCGGATCTGCCCGGGGAAATGGAGCAGCGTGTGGCGGCCGTCTTCAAAGAGGAGCAGTGCAACCTTCCGGAGGGGAAATAGGGATGAACTTGGAAAACTTTTTGATCGGGGCCGGCGTGTTCCTTTTCCTCCTGATGGTGCCGGTGTTGTACCGGGTGATCATCGGGCCGACAACCATTGACCGGTTGGTTGGGATCAATGTGATCGGTACGAAGACGACGGTGCTCCTGCTTTTCATCGGTGCGATCATCCAGCGTGGGGATTCAGGGCATAGCCAGATCGCCATGTTCGTCGATTTCGCGCTGACCTACGCGCTTCTCAACTTTGTGGGCACCCTCGTGGTCGCCCGGTATTACCATAAAAAACACGACAAAAGAAACTTGAAGAAAGGAGAGAGCATCGCGCCATGGAGTACTCCGCAGCAATAATGATCTCCATCGGGATCTTCTTCTTTGTTGGAGAGGTGGTCGGGATACAGAAATTCCCCGACTTTTATACCCGGATGCATGCCGCCGGGAAGGGGGACACTTTGTCCACCATCCTGATCGTGGGCGGTTTTATCCTCTTAAGCATATCCGAAGGCGGGGAGGCGGGGAACTGGAATGTGCTCGCAAAGCTGGCGATGATCGCCTTTTTCATTCTCGTAACTAGTCCGACAAGCACCCATGCCCTGATGAAGGCGGGGTATGACGCAGGTTTGGCACCGGTGGAAAAAAAGAAACATGTAACGCAGAATCCTGTAATCATCGAGGAGGACGAATTGAAGTGATTTTCAGTTTCGACATGCTCATACTCCTGTTCTTGCTTCCTTCGGCGGTGATCGCCTTGCAGTTAAGGAACCTGCTGGGGGCGTCGATGGTTTTTGGGATATACAGTTTCCTGATGTGCCTGCTTTGGGCGGAAATGGGGGCGGTGGACGTGGCTTTTACCGAAGCGGCCGTGGGTGCGGGTGTAAGCGCAGTATACATGATCGCAACCGTTTACCATACCAACCGGAGGTCTTCCGACTAGTTGTCTATGAAGGTTTTTACTGGGATCATCGTGGGATGCATCGGCATGCTCTTGCTTTACGGGGTAAACGACACCGGGGATTTCCCAGCATGGGGCGACCCGGACTCCCCGGCCAACGGCTCCGAAATTTCGCAGTATTACATCACCCAGACCATTGTGGATACGGAAGTTCCGAACATGGTGACGGCTGTACTGGCGGATTACCGGGGCTACGACACGATGTTCGAGACGGTGGTGATTTTCGTAGCTGGAATAGCGATCTTTTCCGTTGTCCGGATGATGGAAGACTCAGGTTGGCATGCGCCTGAATTTTTACGTAAGCCGGACTTGGTCCCCAAACACACGGTGCGGCTCCTTGTCCCGGTGATCCAGATTTTCGCCCTCTACGTGCTTGTCCACGGGCACAGCAGCCCCGGCGGGGGGTTCCAGGGCGGGGTCATCATGGGGGCGAGCTATATCCTGATCGCGCTGGTGTGGGATTTGGAGACTGCCTTGAAACGCTTCCCCGAGAAGATGGCGATCACGACGGCGGGTGTGGGGATCCTCATCTATGCAGGGTTTGGCTTTGCGCCGGTGCTGATGGGGGAGGAGTTTTTGAATTACGGGATCTTGCACCACGTTTTGCCGGGAGTGGATACTCCCCAGATGGCCCGGTACTACGGGATGTTCGGGGTGGAAATCGGCGTGATGATGACGGTGTCGAGCGTCATGTTCCTGATCTACGCCCTGCTCGCCAGCCGCGGGCTGATGAAGAAAGGGCTTTGAGGTTTGCCGGTATGGAGGAATTTATCCACAGCAAATTCAACTACTGGATCTACGTCCTTCTGATGATGATCGGCTTGTGGGGGATGATTGCGAAGAACAACCTGATCAAGAAGTTGATCGGGATGTCCATTTTCCAGACCGCCATCATCCTTTTCTACGTATCTATAGCAGTGAAGGAAAAGGAGGCGAACATCCCGATCCTGCCCCATCATGGCCATGACTACTCGCCCTTGGCGGCGGCCGCCCATGCCGGGCATGGCGATGGGGATGGAGGACACAAGGATGATAACGGGCATAATGCCTCGCCGGAAGGCCACGGCGACCATGGTGATCATGGCCATGCTGGGGCGCATGACCCGAAAGTGCCGGTTCCAAACGAATTTGCAAACCCGCTCCCGCACGTCCTGATGCTGACGGCCATTGTGGTGGGCGTGGCCACCCTCGGGCTGGCGCTGGCGATTTCCCAAAAGATTTTCAAACACTACGGCACGCTCGAAGAAGACGAGCTCCTGAAAAAAGTGAGGGCGGATGACTATGTCTGAGCATTCCCCCGTCCTATTGATGGTGTGCCCGGTGTTCGCGGCCGTCTTTTGCGTGTTGTTCGGGATGCGTAACAAGGCGGTCTGCCTTCCCCTTGTCCTCCTAGGGTTGGGGGGGAGCCTGTACTTTGCGGTGGATGTGTTTTACCAAGTCCAGGCGAGTTCCTCCAAGGCCATTTCCTATTACTTGGCCGGATGGAACGGGACGGACTTTCCCCGCGGCGTAGGGATCGAGTACCGGGTCGACTTGCTCAATTCCCTCGTCCTGATGCTAATCCCGGCAGTGGGGTTGCTGGCCGCGTTGTTTTCCCGCGAGTTCGTGCCCCGTGAAACCCCTGGAAAAGAGCCTCAATATTACACCCTGTTCCTGCTTCTGCTCACGGGGTTGATGGGGATGACGGTCACTGGCGACGCCTTCAACCTCTATGTTCTCCTCGAAGTCTCCTCGCTGACCGGCTATGCACTCATCGCCATGGGCAGCCCTCGTGCGGCGGTATCCGCTTTCCAGTATGTCATCCTCGGGACGATCGGGGCGACCTTTTACCTGTTGGGCGTAGGGTACCTCTACATTAAGACCGGTTCCTTGAACATGTCCGGGATCCATCATGCCATTGTTGCCCATGGGCTAATGGAATCCCCCGCCATCTATGTAGCTTTTATCCTGATTTTTGCTGGGATCTGGGTGAAACTTGCATTTTTTCCTGTCTTCAACTGGTTGCCGAACGCGTATTCCCAAGCACCGACTTCCACGGGTTGCGTCGTCGCGCCACTGATGACGAAGGTATCCGTGTATATCATGGTGCGGGTCATGATCACCTTATTCGGTGCGGATTACGTTTATGGGAGCCTGGATTGGTCAGGGCCGATCGTGTGGGTTTCGGTCATCGCGATATTGTCCGGTTCCGTTCTGGCCTTCGCGCAGAAGGACCTGAGGCGCATGCTCACTTATTTGATCGTGGCGGAAGTGGGCTACATGGTTGGCGGGGCTTGGTTGCTCGTCCCCGGCGGGATGGCCCGTGGAGAGTTGCTTTCCCAAACGGCAACAGGGATGGTCGGCACTACCTACCACATCATCAGCGACGCGGCCATGACCCTCTGCCTCTTCATGGCCGCGGGTGCCATGATCCGCAAGGCCGGGAGCAGCCGAATCTCCAGTATGTACGGCCTCTTCAGCAAAAGCCCGGTCACGATGGTTTGCTTTGTGGTCGGTGCTTTGTCCATGATTGGCGTCCCCCCGACGTGCGGGTTTTTCAGCAAGTGGTATTTAGTTTCCGGGGCATTCGCGGCGGGGCGCTGGGAATTTGCGATCGCCCTGCTTATTTCGAGCCTGATGAACGCCGTCTTGTTTTTCAGGGTCATCGAACATGCGTTTTTCATGAACCCGGACGACAAGGGGGAGGAGAATATCGCCCCTGCATTTTCTGAAAATCCCTCCAGCATGTTGGTTCCCCTTGTCCTGGCGGCGGCATCCCTGTTTGCGATCGGTTTGTTCAACAAGGAAATTGCCGGATACCTGGAGCAATTCCTGTTTTACGCACAATTCGGGAGTTACGGCTAATGGAAGTAACGATCCAGCACATCGCTTCCCTGAAGCCCTTGTTCGTCTTCCTTGCCCCGTTGGCTGGGTTGCTCGGGATCGTCCTATTGAGGAAGCATCCCAACGCCCGGGAAGGCGCCACCTTTGTCGCCGCCATATCCCAGTGCGCGGTCGTCTATTCGATGCTTCCCGATGTCCTGGCCGGAAATTACCCGGGGCACATTTTTTGGGAAATCCTGCCTGGCGTGAATATCCAGCTCCGGGTCGACCCGATGGGCATGGTCTTCGCCATGGTGGCCTCTACGCTATGGATCCTCACTACCCTCTACGCGATAGGATACATGCGTGGGGCGCATGAACATGCCCAAACCCGTTTCTTCGCTTTTTTCGCCATATCCATAACGGCCACTATGGGGGTAGCCTTCGCTGCGAATCTCTTCACGATGTACCTGTTCTACGAGATGTTGTCCTTGGCAACGTTCCCTTTGGTGACCCACCACCAGGACAAGGAAGCCCGAGGCGGGGGAAGGACCTATTTGACCTACCTGCTCGGCACCTCCGTCGGCTTTGCCCTCCCGGCCATCATCTACATTTACTGGAAGACGGGTGGGACGGTCGATTTCATGTCCACGGAGGTGCTCAACTGGCATATCGGGAAGACGGAGGGCGGGTTCCTTCTGTTGTTATTGGTCTTCGGATTTGCCAAAGGCGGGCTGATGCCTTTCCACAGCTGGCTCCCCGGGGCAATGGTCGCGCCAACGCCGGTTTCCGCCTTGTTGCATGCGGTGGCGGTTGTGAAGGTCGGGGTATTCTGCATCCTTCGGGTCTATACCGGCGTGTTTGACCAGGAATTGCTCCACTCCTTGGACACCGGGTTGATTGTCACCTATGTGGCCGCATTCACTGTCCTTGTTTCCTCCCTTATCGCCCTTTCACAGGATAACCTGAAGCGTCGGCTCGCGTTCTCGACCATTGGCCAGCTCGGGTACATCACCGTGGGGGCATCCCTGCTCGCATCCGGGGCGATCAAAGGGATCGATGCCCCCCAGGCCATGATTGGCAGTATCCTGCACATCGCCATGCACGCCTGCGGGAAGATCACCCTCTTCTTCTGCGCCGGGGCGATCTACGTGGGGGCGCACAAGAAATACATCAGTGAGCTGGACGGGATCGGTCGGCGGATGCCCTTTACGATGACGGCCTTCATGATCGGAGCATTCAGCGTGATCGGGTTGCCGCCGACGGGCGGGGTCATCAGCAAATGGTTCCTGATCCAAGGCGCATTGGAGGCCAAATACACTTTTGTGATGGCCATCCTCCTGGTGAGTTCGTTCCTGAATATCATTTACCTCCTCCCCATTGCCATCCGTGCTTTCTTCATCCCGCAGAACGAGGGAGCCTTCCATGGACGGGCGAGCGAGGCGCCATGGCAATGTGTCGTGCCGCTCTGTATCACCGCGTTGATGAGCGTGTTGCTCTTTTTCTTTTCGGGTCCGCTCCTTGAGTTGGCCACGGATGCCACCCAATTTTTGAAACCCCGTTGATTGACCCTGGGTAGCCATGTCGAAAGCAAGGGATCGTAAAATCCACATCTGGGACCGGCCGGAGAACGTCAAAAAGTTCATCCGCGGCTTTTTCATCCTCTGCGGGCTGATGTTGGCCCTTGATTTCATCCCCTTCCAGCACTCCAGCTTCGGGGAACATTTCGATGACGCGAACCACAACCACCTGTTCGACCCAGGGGAGCACTATGACGACCACAATGGGAACGGCCAGTACGACCCGCCCCAGTTCGAAGGGGAGACGTGGTTCGGCTTCTACAGTTTCTACGGGCTGGTCTCCTGTGTCGTCCTTGTCCTGGTCGCCACCGAACTTCGAAAAATCCTGATGAGGGAGGAAAATTATTATGATCGGTGACAGTTTGCACCCCTGCCTCATCTTGCTCGTCGGGGGCGCTTTGGTGCCTTTGCTCACAGGGCGGTACCAACA
>JAYPDO010000022.1:32693-37033 GCA_038125285.1 Opitutia bacterium | reverse complement strand
TCCTTTGGAGTGATGACATAATTCTCTACCGATCTCGTCCAGATGCGGGCTTTTCCACAGTTACTGTTGGTCTTCAGGACTTTGGTGGTGCTCCTGTGCAATTCCCTGGCCGTGTAAGTGATGGTTTCCGTTTCCATGTCAGCAAAGGATGTCAGCCTTCTGCGGGGGTCAACTTCCGGCATAACCGTCTGGGTGGTCCATATGCCATTTCCAGGCTGTTTCGATGATGGGCTCCAGGGTGCGGAACTTGGGTTTCCATCCTAGCTCGGTTTGGGCTTTGGAGGAGTCTGCATAGAGGGCAGGGGGATCCCCTGGGCGGCGCGAGGCGGTTTCGTGGGGGACGGGTTTTCCGGTGACTCTGGCAACGGTGTCGATCACTTCGCGGACGGAGTTAGGCGTGCCGGTGCCTAGGTTGTAGGCGAGGGCGGTACCGGGTGTGGAAAGTTTGTCCAGGGCGAGGATGTGGGCGCGGGAAAGGTCGTCGACGTGGATGTAGTCTCGCAGGCAGGTGCCGTCCGGTGTGTGGTAGTCTTGTCCGAAGATTTTCAGGGGAGGGCGTTGGCCTGTGGCGGCTTGGATGGCGAGGGGGATGAGGTGGGTTTCCGGGTCGTGGTCTTCGCCGATGGATCCGTCTTCGGCTGCCCCGGATGCATTGAAATAGCGAAAGGCTGCAAAGCTGATTTGTCCTGCTGTCGCCATGTCGCGCAGGGCGAACTCGACTGCGAGCTTGGTATTTCCGTAGGGGTTGATGGGGGCTTGTGGGGTGTCCTCTGCCATGGGGAGCTTTTCCGGTTCACCATAGGTAGCGCAGGTGGAAGAGAAAATGAATTTGGAAACCCCGGCTGCAAGCATGGCATCGAGGAGGTTGAGGGTGGCCACGACGTTGTTCTGGTAGTACATCATTGGCTTTTGCACGGACTCGCCAACGTAGCAAAAGGCCGCAAAATGCATGACGGCGTCTGGTTGTTCCTCCCGGAGGATCTTTTCCATGGTGTCCCTGTCCCCGATGTCCGCATTGTGGAAGGTCACGACAGGGCTTAACGCGGCGCGGTGCCCGTAGGCCAGGTTGTCCACCACAAAGGGTGTATGTCCCGCTAGTTGTAACTGGCGCACGCAATGGCTTCCGATGTAACCGGCTCCCCCGGCGACGAGAACTTTCATTTTTTTCTGGCGGAGTGTTTGGGTTGGGACATGTTCTGTGGGCTTTTTTCTAGGAAGTATGATCGGGAGCCGCATTGTTATCACAGGCGTAGGGTTGACAAGCCCCATCGGGGACAGTTTGCCCGCCATGCGAGAAAACCTCCTTGCCGGCCGGGGCAAGGTGGAGCGGATCGACATGCGCTACATGGGGAAGGTCCTGGCCGGGGTATGCCATTTCGATCCATTGAAATACCAGCGCAAAAAGGAAGTGCGGATTGGGACAAGGGCAGGGAGCATCGGGATTTACTGTGCCAACGAGGCAATTGCGGACAGCGGGCTAGACTGGGAAAACGTGCGTAAGGACCGCGTCGGCGTATATGTTGGTACTACCGAGCACGGTAATGTCGAGACGGAGAACGAGATCTACAACATTTCCCAGTTCGAATACGATACGAAATACTGGTCCCATCACCACAATCCCCGCACCGTGGCCAACAACCCTGCCGGGGAGATCACGATCAACCTTGGGATCACCGGACCCCACCTTGCCATCGGTGCCGCTTGTGCCGCTGGTAACGCTGGGATAATCCAAGGATTACAGATGTTGCGGCTCGGGGAGGTGGACCTGGCCATTTGCGGTGGGGTCAGCGAGAGCATACACACTTTTGGGATCTTTGCCGGTTTCAAGAGCCAGGGAGCCTTGGCCGAGCACGAGGATCCATGCAAGGCGAGCCGTCCTTTCGATGTCGAACGAAACGGAATAGTGGTTAGCGAGGGGGGGGCGTTGTACACTTTGGAACGCCTCGAAGACGCCTGTGCCAGGGGCGCGAATATCCTCGCAGAGGTCGTCGGTTACAACATCAATTCCGATGCTACTGACTATGTCTTGCCAAACCCTGAGCGCCAAGTCGAGTGCATGCATGCCGCTTTGAAAAAGGCCAAACTGGATCCTACCGACGTGAACATCGTAAATACCCATGCGACTTCCACCCCCCAAGGCGATATTCAGGAATGCAAAGCAATCCGGGAAGTTTTCAAAGATTGTCCGGGGACTTTCGTGAACAATACCAAGAGCTACATCGGCCACGCCATGGGGGCTGCCGGGGCATTGGAACTAGCCGGGAACTTGCCTTCTTTCCTGGACGGAAAGATCCATCCCACGATCAATGTGGATAAGCTTGACCCCGAATGCGAATTACCCAACTTGGTGTTGAATCAGCCTGTGGAGCATGGGGATATCCGGGTCATCCTCAACAATTCCTTCGGGATGCTCGGGATCAATTCGACACTAGTTGTAAGAAAATTTATCGCCCGGTTCCAGTCCGGTCCAAAACCTCTCTCCCATACATCCCCGTCCATTTCCAACCATCCTTTTCCCAACCAAGAATGACCAAAGACGACGTTAAGAAGATTGTCCTAGAAATTATCGAAGAGATCGCCCCGGACGAAGACCTGGGCGATGTGAAGCCGGATGTCCGTTTACGTGACCAACTGGACCTGGATTCCATGGATTTCCTAGATATCGTCATGGAATTGAGGAAAAAGCACGGGATCGAAGTCCCCGAAGAAGACTATTCGGAACTGGCCAGCCTGGATAGCTCCGCAAATTACCTGTTGCCGAAGTTCGAGGCGAAGGCGTAGCCGGTGTGGCCAGTCTAGAGGGCAGGCATTTCGATGTCGTGGTCATTGGTGCCGGGATGTCCGGCTTGGCCGCAGGGATCCGGTTAGCCCATTTTGGCAAAAATGTCGTAATCCTCGAGCGGCACAATGTCGTTGGGGGGCTGAACAGCTTTTATAGCTTTGACGGGAGGAAATTCGATGTAGGGCTCCATGCGGTGACCAATTATGTGCCGCCGGGGACGAAGGGAACCCCGCTGGCCAAGATATGCCGCCAACTCCGGATCAACCGGGACGAATTGAGCCTTGCTCCCCAGAAGTCGGGTTCGAGGGTGGTTTTCCCTTGCGTGGAGTTACGGTTTAACAACGATTTTGAATTGCTCCGGTCAGAGGTGGCGCGTGCTTTTCCTGGGGAAGCGGACGGTTTTTCAAAATTGGCCGGGTTTGTCCGCGAGTACGATGCGTTTGCCGACGGCTTGGTGGTGGAATCCGCAAGGGATAAGCTGGATTGTTTCATTCGTGAGCCCTTGCTTCGCGAAATGTTGCTTTGCCCGTTAATGTACTACGGTTGCGCGAGGGAAGGGGACATGGACTTGGACCAGTTTGTCATCATGTTCCGTGCTTTGTACTTTGAAGGGTTCGGACGACCCTTCGAGGGGGTTCGCCAGATCTTACGTGTTCTGCAAAAGCGGTACAAGACCCTCGGGGGGGAAAGGGTGATGAAATGTGGGGTGGCGAAGATCGATATATCGGGTGGGAAGGCCAAGGCCTTGCATTTGGACAACGGGGAAGTAATCACGGCGGACATTGTGTTGTCCAGCATTGGATCCGTTGAGACAGGCAGGCTTTTTTCGGATGGCCAACCCGATGGGGGAGAAATGGATGTCGGGAGGATTTCCTATGTGGAGTCGATCACTGTAATGGATAAACAACCCTCCGGATTTGGATGGGACGACACAATTGTCTTTTTCAGCAAGCAAGCGGACTTTTTCTATGGGAGACCGGAGGGTTTGGTGGATACTGCCGGGGGTATTATTTGTTTCCCCAACAATTACGATTACGAAGCGGGGGAAACCCTCGACGAAGGATTTTTAAGGATAACGGCCTTGGCGAACTACGATGCTTGGACCGGGATGACGGAGGAGAAATACCTGGGGCAAAAGGCCGTCTGGAGCGACAAACTCGTCGGCGGAGCGCTGGACGTGTTGCCCGCTGTCCCAAAGATTGAATTGGAGCGTTCCACAGTGGCCACGGATTTCTTCACCCCGCGGACGATTACTAAATTTACGGGACACTTGGCAGGGGCGGTTTATGGTTCCCACAACAAGGTGCGGGACGGGCGCACCCGGTTGGAAAATGTATTCTTGTGCGGGACGGACCAGGGCTTCCTTGGGATTACCGGGGCTATGCTCAGCGGGATCAGCATGGCAAACCGGTATTGCCTGGGCTAGAGGTGTTTCAGGCGTACGTAGGTGTAAGCGCCCAAGAAGAGGATGACGAAGGCTGCGACCCACTTCATGGGGATCGGCCTGGAGAAAATGTCCCATACGTCCGAGCCTCCGGGGCGTGCCTTTTCGCCAGTC
>JAYPDO010000022.1:25276-32683 GCA_038125285.1 Opitutia bacterium | reverse complement strand
CCTTGTTTTCCATCGGGGTTTGCAAAGTTTGCCCAGATCACTTTGGGTCAAGAAGTTTTGATAATTACAGTAGATGGACATCCCCCTTGAGAACCCGGAACTGGAAACCGTGGTCCAAACACAGGACTACTTGGAAGAACCTTACCATGTGGTCGTATTGAATGACCCTGTAAACTTAATGACTTACGTCGTGATGGTGTTCCAGAAAGTTTTTGGTATGGTCAAATCTACTGCGGAAAAACACATGATGGAAGTCCACGAACGCGGGCGTTCCGTGGTTTGGACCGGAGGCCGGGAAAAGGCGGAGAACTTCGTGCATATCCTCCAGAAATGGCAACTCACGGCAGTGTTGGAGAAGGATGATTAAGCTGGAGTTCCAAGCTTCCCCGCAAGTCGTTGCCCTTTGTGCCCGTTTCATATCCGAGGCGGGGGAGGGGTTGCAAGAGGGCGGGACCATCCAGTTTTCCGCCCCGGACCTGGACGATGAAGATTTTGTCGAAGCGTGGGAATCTGGCTTGCAGGAGGAGCTGGATGCGGATTTGGCCTCGTTGGAGTATTTGGTCGGGCATAGGAATTTTGGCCGTGGTGATGTGGAGTTGAAGCCGGAGGTGGCGGAAGCCGTCTTACGGGCATGTTCGGCAGTTCGGCTCTGGTTACGCACAAACAAGCTCTCGGACATCGACGATGTGGAGATGGAGAAGCTCGTCCTGGATGAGTTGGATTTCAGCACCCCGTCCGGCTTGGTTTTGTTGGCCTACTCAGTATTAGGGTATCTCCAGGAGGTCCTGATCCAGATCCTGATGGAGGGGGAGTGAGGCTTCCCCCAGTGAAATCCAGCATGAACCACTGGGCCGGTACCAGCTGGTGCCCATCTATTGGAACCAGGGCATGTTGACCCGACAACATCTGGTAGGGGAGTACGGATTCAGGGAAATACGGAAGGGTCGGGGTGTAGTGGTTGAGAAGGATAAAGAGGGGGGATCGTTGTTCCAGCAGGGGGATGAGTTTCCCGAGCAAGGCGGGGAGATCTTTCCCGTTCTTCCATACTTGGCCTTTTGGACCCCGACCGAAGGTGGGGGGATCAAGGAGGATGGCGTTATATTTGGAACCCCGTTTGGTTTCCCGGTCTACCCAGGCAGAGGCATCTTCATGGATCCAGCGTATTGGGGCGTCCTGTAAGTTTGAGAGGCATTGGTTTTCTCTCCCCTGGGACAACGCCGGTTTCGAAGCGTCCACATGGGTGACTTTGAAGCCCGCGATGGCTGCGGCTAGGGTGGCCGCGCCGGTGTGGCCGAAAAGGTTTAGGAGTTTTGGGGTGCCAGCTGCTGGATTATCGAGGAACCATTGCCATTGGCGGGCTTGTTCTGGGAAAAGGCCTATGTGTTTGTTGCATTCAGCAAACCTGAGGCGAAAAATAAGCGAACCGAAATGGATTTCCCAAGTTTCCGGTAGGTTTCCCCGTTTGGTCCACCCCCCGTTTTCCTCAAAGAAGGCATCGGCTTTTTCCCAATCTCCTTGGGGCAATGCACGGGGATGATGGGCAGTCGGTTCCGGGCGGGCCAGGATGATACTGCCGAAGCGTTCCAGTTTGGCCATTCCACCTGAGTCCAGGAGTTCGTAGTCCGGCCAGTCCATCGGGCTTCGGGTTGTGCACGAGAAAACGTGGTGGATCTTTACCGGCTCCAGTCGAGCATCCTTTGGATAGGGATGCGGGCTTTTTCCCGGATGGCCTCGTCCATTGTAATTTCCGGGGTCTTGTCCCGTAAGGCGTCCCGGACTTTCTCTATGGTGTTCATCTTCATGTAGCGGCATTCGTTACAGGCGCAATAATCCGTGGGGCCGGCGATAAAGGTTTTGTGAGGGAGTTCGCGTTGGAGGCGGTGGATCATGCCGGACTCGGTCACGATGATGAAGGCGTCTGCTGGGTGGTCCTTGCAGTAGCCGACCATTTTTTCCGTGCTGCAAACTTCGTCCGCCATATCCCGGACCGAGGCAGTACACTCCGGGTGTGCGACAATGGGGGCTTTGGGATGCTGGATGCGTACGCGCTCGACAGCTTGCTGGGTAAAGAGGACATGGGCGTAGCAACTGCCAGGCCAGAGCTGCATTTTGCGGGCTGTCTTGGATTGTACCCATTGGCCCAGGTTTTGGTCAGGCACGAATAGGATTTCCCGGTCAGCCGGTACATTTTCTACGATTTTGACGGCATTCCCGCTAGTGCATATGACATCGCTGAGGGCTTTGACGGCGGCGGAGCAATTGATGTAAGCGACGGTGTACAGGTGAGGGTTTGCCTTTTGGTAGGCTTCTAGCTTGTCGGCGGGACAGGAGTCGGAGAGAGAGCACCCTGCGTCCAAGTCCGGCAAATAGACCGGTATGTCCGGATTGACGATTTTGGCGGTTTCCGCCATGAAGTGTACCCCGCAAAAGAGGATCGCATCCGCCTTGGACTCTGCGGCTTTGTATGCCAGGCCTAGGGAGTCGCCTACAAAATCGGCTATGCGTTGGATCGGCTCGACTTGGTAATTATGGGAAAGTACAAGGGTGTTTGTCTGCTCCTTGAGGTCGAGGATTTCCTGTTGGATTGAGGAAAGGGTGTGCGGCTGGGCACTGTCCTTGGGCTTGAAGACCAGAGGGGGCGGCGGAGTGGCTGTACTCATGTGGTCAGTTTTTGTTTTGGCAGGGCTGGCCGTTTTTCAACTTGGTGCAAGTGGCGTTGATCTGGAGTCGCTGGGTCATGACTTCAAGCCCTAGGCGGTCGGCGGCGGTTTTTGAATACCAGTCCATGAAAGGGGCGTCGATTTCAAAGATCCTGTCGCAATCTTTGCAGATGATCTGGGCTTGGAAATTGGCCTCCTGGTTATTGGTCGCGTAGTATTTGTAGTCCTTACCAATGTCGATTTCCCGAAGGATGTCACAGTCGATGAGGATGGGGAGGGTGCGGTAGATGGTGGCGCGGGATACGGAGTCGTCGATATCCCTGGCGTGGGTGAGGAGTTCCTCAGCGGTATAGTGTTGGTCTTGCTTGTAGACCGCTTCCAGGATTGCCTTGCGCTGGTTGGTGAGGCGCAGGCTTTTTTTAGTCAGGAATTCCTGGAAGGTTTTCAGGTGCTGGGTTGTATCCTTCATCAGGTAGGTGACATCGGTTTCTTGCGTAATATATTTACATGAAAGTGGGGATTGTTGAAAAGGGAAGGGAAAAAGGATTGTGGGTGCTGGGTTCTTGGTTCCTAGTTCATGGTTGGATGTATTGGAAACCAAGAAGCAAGCACAAAGAAACATGTATGTGAGCGTATACCTGTTGACGGGGTTGGACGAGCCGTTTACCTACCTTGAAGGTGGAGGTTTGCCCCGCGCTTTGCAGGTAGGGGACTTGGTACGTGTGCCTTTGGGGAGGAGGACGGAGTTGGGTGTTGTCTGCGGGGTGGGTGGCGGATTACCTGCTGGGATCGAAGCGGGGAGGGTCAAGAATGTAATCGAATTGGTTCGGGCGGAGGCGGTTTTGCCTGGCAAATTGATGGATTTGGGCAAGTGGATGCATGGGTATTATGCCGCATCTATGGAGTCTGTCTTGGAAACGATGGTTCCGGCATCCGTTAGGCGTGGAATGAAGGAGAAGAAGCGTGCCTTCCTGAGGATCGGGCAATGCGTTACGGATGATGTCATGGAGGGCTTACAGAAACGCGCTCCAAAGCAGGCGAAGCTCCTTTCTTTTCTCAAGTCTCAGCTTGAACCCTGTTTGAAGGGGACTGTTTTGAAGCGGTTGGGGATCTCCCCGGCCAGTTGCAAGGGCTTGGTGGAAAAGGGTTGGGTCGAGGAGACTTCGGAGAGGGAAGTCCGGGTGGCCTATGGGGATGACCTGACCCACCATGGCGAGGAGGTCGAGGGTTTGGCAAAGATGATGAACCTAACCGTCGAACAGGCCGAGGCAGTGGCGGAGTTATCCGGGTTCCTGAAGGAAGGAGAGTTCCATATCCAGCTATTGCAAGGGGTCACCGGTTCGGGGAAGACGGAAGTATACTTACGGGCAATGCAGGAGGTATTGGAATCCGGGGGAAGCGTGTTGTTCATGATCCCGGAAGTGTCCCTTGCCCCGCAGTCTGTTGACAGGATCCGGGGAAGGTTCCGGGATATCGGGGCGGAGGTCGTGGTCTGGCACAGCTTTTTATCGGATGGCGAGCGGGTGGATTCATGGGAGCGGGTGGCCAGTGGGGCGGCGAAGGTGGTAGTGGGCGCGAGGTCGGCCGTGTTTGCCCCCCTTAAGGACTTACGGTTGATCGTTGTGGATGAGGAGCACGAACCGGCCTACAAACAGGAAGAGGTGCCCCGGTACCATGGGCGGGATGTGGCGGTTTACCGGGCGTGGTTGGAGGGCTGCTTGTGCATCCTCGGTTCGGCCACCCCTTCCCTGGAGACGGTCCGGAATGTGAGGACTGGAAAGTATGGGATCCTAAAGTTGTCCAAACGGATTGACGACCGGTCGTTGCCTGTGATGCATGTGGTGGACATGACCGGGGAGGTGGCAAAGGCGAACCACATGGTGGCCTTTTCCAGGATGTTGGGGGACAAATTGCGGACGCGTTTCGAGCAGGGGGAACAGTCGATCATATTCTTGAACCGGAGGGGTTATTCCAAGCGGATGCTTTGCCCGGATTGCGGTTTTGTCGCATTTTGCGACCATTGCAGCGTTTCCATGACTTTCCATCGTTCGGACGGGCAGTTACGTTGCCACTTGTGCGGACTGGAAAAAGAGGCGCCGGAGTGTTGCCCGGATTGTGGGTCAGTTAAGGTGAAATGGAAAGGAGTAGGGACCCAGCGGGTGGAGGAGGCATTGGTGCACCTTTTGCCCCATGCCCGGGTTGTGCGGATGGATGCAGATGTGATGGGGAAGAAAAACTTGTACCGGAAAATCCTCGGGGATTTCCGCCGGGGCAGGATTGATGTATTGGTTGGGACGCAGATGATCGCCAAGGGGCTAGACTTCCCGAATGTGACTTTGGTCGGGATCGTGGATGCGGACCTTTCTATGCACCAGCAGGACTTCCGGTCGGGGGAGAGGACTTTCCAACTTTTGGTCCAAGTTGCGGGAAGGGCAGGCAGGGGGGATCTGGCCGGTGAGGTGGTGGTGCAGACCTTTGATCCTGCTGCACCCCCGATCCAGTATGCCCGGCAGGCCAATGTGGAGCCTTTCCTGGATGACGAGTTGACGATGCGGGAGGAATTTGGATACCCCCCTTTCCGGTGTTTGGTAAGGCAAGTGTTCCTTGGCCCAAATCCCGATAAGGTTGTTTTCTTCGCGCAACATTGGGTTAAGCGTGCCAGGGAAATCCTCGGCTCGGACGTGGAGATCCGGGGTCCTTTGCCCGCCCCGTTGGAGAAGGTGAAGGATCAGTACCGCTTCCAAGTATGGTTTTTTTACGGGCGGGGAAAACCTGTCGCTCGCCAACTCTATGCCATGCGGAAGGATTTTCCCATGGATAAGGATGTCCGCGAATACATCGATGTGGATCCGGTCAATCTGTCATGAAGCCAACGCGGCGTCCATTCGGTCGAGTGCGGTCATGAGGGTCGAGCGTGGGCAACCGAAATTAAGGCGGAGCCAACGTGGTTTCCCGAAGTCCTGACCGTTGGAGAGACCCACTCCATGGTCTTCAAAAAACTTGTGCGGGTCGCTTTCATCCATGCCGGTTGTGTCAACCCATTGCAAATATGTGGCTTCTACAGGGTGGGCGACCAAGCCGTGCATTTTGTTGATCCGTTCGAAGGTGATGCGGGCGTTTTCCCGCAGGTACTCGATCAGTTGCTCGTGCCAATCTTGGGAATCCCGGTATGCTGCAAGGGTGGCATGGTACCCCAGGGCTGCTGGATCGGGAACGATTCCGGCCTTGGTACGCAGGAATGCGGCCCTGAGCTCCGGGTCTGGGATAATGGCAAAGGAACACCCGAACCCTGGGAGGTTGAAGGTCTTGCTTGGGGCCATCAAGGTGATGGTGCGGCTAGCAATTTCTGGTGACAGGCTGGCGATGGGGATATGGGGCCTGCCTTCTTTGAGGAGGAGTTCGCAGTGGATTTCGTCAGAACAAACTACCAATTCGTTCCGGAGTGCGAATTCGGCAGTGGCTTCGAGTTCTTTTTTTGTGAAGATGCGGCCTAGGGGGTTGTGAGGGTTGCAGAATAGGAAAAGTTTTGTAGCTGGGGTTAGGGTTTCTTGGAGGGCACGTGTGTCCAACGGCCACGTTTGGCTTTCGTCATCCCAGTGCATTTCATGCTTCAACGCACTTCGCCCTGCAAATTTTGGGGCGGAAAGGAAAGGCGGGTAAATTGGCGTTGTGGTGAGGATGTCATCCCCAGGTCCACCGATGGCACGGCAAGCGATATTCAGGCCAGGTACCATTCCTGGTAGCCAGGAGATCCAACTTGGATCGACTTTCCATCCGTATTGGGTTTGTAGCCTCTCCAGGAGTGTGGAGACCAATTCGCGGGGCGCATGGCAATATCCGAAAATGCCGTATTCAATTTCCTTCCGTAGGGCTTCGGCCACTTGGGGTGGGGATTTGAAGTCCATGTCTGCAACCCAAAGGGGGAGGATGTCGCGGCCTTCGTATTTTCCCCACTTGAGGGTGTCCCTTCCGGTTCGGTCTAGAGCTGTGTCGAAATTATAGAGTTCCATAGTTGTCTATTGGTACCGGTTCAAACCGGTGCCGTCAGGTTGTTAAAATGATCCCAAAAAGAGAGTGCCTTTTTTTAGCTATGGCGCTTGGCCATGGCCACCCGGCGTGCCGGGTCGGTGTTCTCTTCCATGCCCTTAGTCTTTGCCAACCGGGCCCGCCGTTCATAATGTTCCGACGCGAAGACATGGGAGTGGAGGTTCGTGATCCACTCCTTGCCTTCCTGGGTCACTTCAAGGTACCTTAGCGCCGTTTCAATATTCGGGCTGACCACTTCCCAGAAGAATTTTGCAAAGCTTGCCCGCATTTGCCCGGGAGTGTGGTAGTCGAAGCGCTTGTTCACCCCAAGCTCCTCAAACTCATAGAAAAGGTTGGAGAGCTTCAGGAAATAGTTCGGATCCCCGAGTTGTCCAATAAAGTCGGAAGCACGCACAAGGCCGGGGAGGTCTTCCGTGTCTGCATGTTCCTCGGAGTCCTTGGGGATTGGGAAACGGGTCATCTCTATGTAGGAGGCAACCCTTTCGGCATTGATCAACGGATTGTTCCCGAAACGCTCGCGGATCATGAGCTTCCCCCGGTCCACGTGGTATGGTGTCAGCAGGGCACTGGTGCCGTCTTCGTCAATGTCGAGGATATTGCCAAGGCCATCGTCGTATTTACCGTAAGTGTCGTTCTGGCATACCCCTTTCACGTATCCGATGTCATGGCAAAGCAAAGCCACCACGAAGTGCAACCAATC
>JAYPDO010000022.1:0-25266 GCA_038125285.1 Opitutia bacterium | reverse complement strand
ATCCTCCGGAGTAACCCCCCCACGGTTCAATTGGCGGCCTTTGAGGATTTGCTGCCCGACTAGGGTGACCATGATCGTGTGGTCGATGTTATGGTAGAGGCAGTCACAGTTGGCCAAGTTTTCGAGAGCCAAGTGACCCGCCCAGGCGAGCAATTCTTCGATGTCCGTGTTCATCGACCCAAAGGACATACGGTAGGCTGAACGCAATTCGTCTACAAAGGGGTCTATTTTGAGTTTTTGGATGTTCAGCATGAGAGTACAGAATTGGGGGACGGCAAGCTGTGCAGGTATTTTGGGCGGTGTACCCGCCTGTGCTTATTTAAAACCAATGTGGGGATGCTATGTCAAGGCGATGTCGGGGTGCTGGGAATCCCGTTCCCTGGAGGATGGAGGATTACGAATGCGAATATCCCCGTCAACAAGATGACCAGGAAGGAAATTCCAATGACCCCCGCTGTTTTCCAATCCAGCCTTTGGGATGGGGGAACCAGGGTTGTTATGGGCGGCGCACTTTGGGCAGCCTTCGAGGACTCCTTGGCCAAGAGGTCTTCGAAATCCGCATCTTCTAATTCATCGGGAGGCATGGAAAAATCTTGTTCAGACTCAGGGAATAAGTTCTGAAGTTATTTCAATTCCGCTGCACGTAAACCGCGAATTCATTCCCCAACACACATTTTTTTAACAGAATGATTGTAGTCCGGATCCCTTTATTTGAGTGGTTTTCTTGAGGTTATTCACATGGCTGTGGATTAATGTGAATATCTAGCAGTTGCTTATTGTGGGTGCATTAGCCCATAACTTTAAGCAGATAGTTACTGAATTAGCTGAAGGTCTTAGAAACACTTCTAATTCTCTCAAACCTCCACTACGTTAAAATTATATGCTAGCAGTTGAAAAGGATCAGATAGTTATGGAGACTGGTTTGCAAGGAGTGCACACAAATTACTCATCTGTTGTCGTTTTCCCTGATAACAGTCCAAGTTCGGAATACTTGGAAGACATCCAGCACGATATGGATTTCAAAGCTCGTATCCGGCATTCGCCTGTATGGTCGATGATCCACAAGCTGGATCATTTTCTTTCCCAAGCGGTCACTTAATTTCCAGTGCCCCTGTGTACACCCCCCTTATACTGGGGATCTTTCCAGTTAGAGGATTGGTAGGCCGACCGGGACTCGAACCCGGAACCAATGGCTTAAAAGGCCACTGCTCTACCGATTGAGCTATCGACCCCTCCGACTTTTGGATGCGGTTAGTGAATTGCCCGCCTCATGCTTGGCAAGTCTTTTCCTTAAACTTTTTTGCATGGTAATCCCGATGACAAAGGGATCATCTGTATGTCGTTGAAAAACCTTGTCTCCAGAGTGTGTGTGGTTTACCAACCGCTCTTGTTTTTGGGTGGTTCTAAACATTCCCGCACTCCCCCTTTTTTTACCTGTGATGAGGTTCCTTGCCCTGCTTTTATTTATATCTGGCAACTTATTGTCCGCCCAGGATGGTTTCCGGGACTGGACCAGTAGTGACGGTAAAAAGATCAAAGGGAAAATCGTCGGCTTCGAGGAGAAAGAAGAAGAGGGCACGGGAAAGGTCCTCCAGGTCGCCCTCATGGACATGAAGATCGTCGCAGGTAATGAAAAGAAGGGTGAATTGGCAGAAGTCAGGAGGTTTTCCGTCCCCTTGGAGCGTTTTGACCCTACGGACAGGGAAGATATCTTGGATTGGGACTGGGTGCAGAAAAGGGAGCCATTTTGGGAACGGACGATGTCAATGGCCATGGGGGAGACCCGGGATGTCCAGAAAGGCCGCAGGCAAGAAGCGGGGGTATTCGACCGGATTGTCTTCCGGGATACGGCTGTTGCCAACGCGATCGTCCAAAACCAAGTCCTCCAGGTAAGGACGGCCTACGGGGTGGTTTCATTGCCGATGAAAGTCGTGGCCGCCATCCAGTTCGGGGAGGACGGCGTAACCCTTGACCAACTTTACACGGTCAATAACAACCGTTTTAGCGGGATTGTCTCCTTGCCTCCCGGCTCTTCCGGTGGGCAGGCCGACAGGCTTACCTACCAGACCGACGGGGGGAGCACGGAGTCCTTGCGAAAGGAGATGGTGGCCAAGGTGGTTTTCCGGGTGCGTGAGGACGAGTTCGATGGGATCGACGCCCAACGTCCAGAAGGTGGGGGTAATGTTTTCTTCCGTCTCAAGAACGGGGATTACTTTGATGCGAAGCTGTCGGGGGGGCAGTTTTCGATCAATTCCCTTGGCCGCCCAATCCATGTGCCTGTCCAAGAGGTCATAAGGGTGGAGGCCGCAGGGAATGGCCGTCCGCAAACTACCATCTTCAAAACCAACGGGGGGAAAGAGACGGGCTTTTTCTCACCGGACGACCTTGGGCTGGAATTGGATGTCGGCCCTTCCGTCCCTGTTTTCCGCAACCGGTTGGACACGATCTTTTGTAAAGAGGGCTTCCGTCCGTTCGGGAAGATTGTCCAAGTTGCTAGCGCCAAAGAAGCCAAGCTCTCCATTAAGGCTGGTGAAGGTCCCCAATCTTACGGGACGTTATCGAGGGTAAGTTCCTCTTCCCCATTTAATGGTGTCCTCCAGCAAGACGACAAGGTGGTAACCATCAACAACCAAATCCCCGATTTTGAATCAAAGGATGACACTTACGAACTCGCCCAGGAAGCCATGTTTGAAGAAAAGTCCCTTCCTTACATCACTATGGGAATCCTTCGTGGGGAAAGTTTTTTCCAAGTAACCATCCTCGGGTCGGATGCATCGCCGGCAGAGTAATTTTCCAATGGACAGTAAAATGAAGTTATCCCTGCTATTGCTGGCGTTGTTTGCCCTCGGTTTACATGGGGAGGAACCTGTGCGGGACTGGTTGACCGCCGAAGGGAAACAGTTCAAAGGAAGGTTGTTGGACTACGGGCTGAAGAATAATCCCGAGACCAATCTCTCCGTCCCGATGGCAACCTTGGAAATCCACACGACCAAGCGGACTCCGGATGGGGAAGTGCCTACAACGATTACCCAGGATGTGCCGATGGAGAAACTCGGGGAGTCTAGCCGTGAAGAGATTTTGGACTGGGATTGGCTCCGGAAGAAATCTTCCCACTTTGCCCGCTGTCTCAGGACCGCTTACGGGGATGTCCGGGAAATCCAGCTCCAGCGCAGGCAGGAAGGCCAATTATACGACAAAATCTATCGGCATGACGGGGGGATTACCCGGGGCATTGTCCAGAACCAATCTTTCAACATGCATACGACTTACGGGAATTTCGTGATCCGCGTCCAGGCCTTGGCTGCTGCCCAATTCACAGGGGTAAATGGATCCCTTGCAAAGGTCATCTCCGTCAACAGCAACCGGTTGAGCGGTTATCTTGACATCCCTGAAGATTCCTCTTCCGGAGGCCAAGCCGGGAAACTTGTTTTTATAACCGAAACCGGCCAGAAGGAAACTTTGCGGCAGGAGCTGGTTTCCAGGATCGTTTTCCATGTGAGGGATGACGAGTTTGTGCCTATCGACGCCCAGCGGCGGGCCAGCGGGAGATCCGTTTACGTCCTCATGAAGAACGGGGATTACTTCGATGCAAAGGTTGCCGGGGGAGTTTTCCCCCTCAATGCCAACGGCAGGCAAGTCGACATTCCTGCAAGCGAGGTATCCCGCGTGGAAGTCGCTGGGAAGGGACGTCCACAGACCAAGGTCATCAAAACATCCGGGGGGTCGGAGATCGGCTTTTTTTCAGCGGAAGAATTGCAAATACAGATGGATGCTGGCCCCTCGCTCCAAGTTTACAGGGACAAATTGGACTTGGTTTATTGCCAGGACGGTTTTCGTCCCCAGGGCAAGATCCTCCAGTTGCAGGATTCCCGGGAAGCGAGGCTCAGCATCGACGCTTCCCCGGACGGGAAACCCTGGGGAATTATCGACCGCATCAGTTCAAACTCCCCTTTTGCCGGGATTCTGGCCGACGGGGACAAGTTGGTCAGCGTGAATCTTCAAGTACCCGACTTTTCGTCCAAGGACAATAGCTACGAAATGGCGGTCAAAGCCCTCTTCGAGAACAAGTCCATCCCCTACATTATCCTCGGGGTCGAGAGGGCAGGGGACTTCTTTGAAGTGACCCTCAGCAGCGGTTCCTGAACTTCCTTGGGGTATGTTAATCCCTGCTTGTGAAGGAGAGCAGGATTTGCAAAATATACCAGAAGAGCAGAGCCACGCTGGCAAATAGCCCCAGTGATGCGGCTACATGGTCTTCTGTGCTGTATCGGTGCAGGATATTGGACGTTTCATAGAGGATCGACCCTGCTGCAAATCCCACCATCAGGACGGAAAACCATAAACCCAGGCTGAACCCGAAAAGCATCCCGGCCACAACCAGCCCAATTACGATAAAGAACCCGATCCCCAGGATATTGCCCATAAAGGAAAAGTCCGCCCTGGTGATGAATACCGTTGCAGTCAGTCCGGCAACAAGCATCAGGGTGATGATCCCTGCCGTTTGAACGATTTCCGGGCTACCGGTGATCCCTATCGCGATATAGATCATTGGTAGGAATACAACCGCCTCCGCGACCACAAACAACCCTAACCCAACGTACTGCATGCCCGGGTTCCCCCTGGATTGGGCAAGACCGTTGGCGAGCATGCTCACCCCCATGAAACACCCAATTACGATAAGCCAGGAAAAACGGTGCCCCAACATCAAGGGGATCAAACTTTCCGCCAGGGAGCTGTTCAACAGCCAAGCCTCTACTCCAGTAAAGGCAAGGATTGCCAAGGCCAGGTGGGCATAAGTGCGGCGGATGAAGGCAGCCCTTTGGTCAGGGTTGGCTTGGGCTGCGGTGAGGAAAGTGGATGGGTAGGCGGATTGTGCTGGATTCATGGTTGTTTTAATAGGCTTGGTCCTGTGTTTTGGGCATGTGCCATTATAAAAATCTTCGCTATCCAAATGGACTCCATCGCACAGGTCAAGACATGGAACGCGGGTCTATTTTTTCCAACCCAGAAAACCACCGAATCGCTGCTTGCCCCTAGAGGAAAAAGTCCCAAACTCCCCCCCCTTCTCGATTTCCACCCCGTCATCAACACCTACCTGAAATAGATACCCATCCTATGAGCGAGACCCCTTCCTCCACGGACAAACCCGAAAGCCCTGCTGAAACACAAGCCGCTCCCAAGGAGCCTCAAGCTGGAAGCGCAACACCGCCCTGCGAGACCCATTGCTGCGGTTGCCAGTCCATTTGGGATTGGCCTGGCCAAGTCTGGGCATTCCTATTGCTCCGGGTCGCCTTGGGCGTCCGTTTTTTTACGGCCGGGTTAGAAAAATTCCGGGGTCCGACAGACCGTGTTCAATTGGACGACATGCGGGGCAAATCAAAGGACTTTGCGACCGACATGGAGGAATTTGTAAACGGGGAACTTGCACCTCCCTTTGAAGGGGACAACGGTCTCGACCCCGCCCTGGTAAAAGAAAAGTTCGGCCAAGCATTTTATGACAAGTTCATCGAAGGTTTCGAAAAGCCGGTCATCGACCTGTCAAAACTCAAATCGAAAGACCTGATCAAGGAGGTCAAAGACTTCATCGACATCGATGTCGGGGAAGACAAATTTGGTGCTGTCGATGGCCTTGATTTGGAGAAAGTGAAGGCGGCCTTCGGGGAACACTTTGCCACCAAATTCACCTATGAGGATGGCGGTAACTTTTATTTTAAGGAGGATCTCCCTACCACACTCATCAATACCCCTAAAGAAAAACTTGCCGAAACCATAGGGGAGCAGGCCCACGGCCAGTTCGTGGATCTCTTCAAGGAGTTGTATTCCAACCAACCCGGGATCATACGCTCCGGCTACGAGTTTAAACCCGAGCTAGTGCAAGCCCTGGCCAGCAACTCCCCTGACCAAGTCGCAAAGGCAGTCGGGCCCGAAGCCCACGCGCAGGTCGTCGCCGCCTTCAAGAAGTCTATCCTCTACGGCCCGGATACCATCACCACTACCTACGGGTACAGCCTGGAGCATTATTATTCAAACCAGGAGAAATTCCTCATTGGCCAGCAAAAGCTATATGAAAATTTCCCGATCATGCCACAGTGGTCATTGAAACCCTTCGTTTATGGTCTGGGCTATGCCCTTGTCCTGTTCGGCATCACCACCATCCTCGGAATCAAGACCAGGCTTTCCCTTGTCGGCATGACCCTTACCTACATGGCACTCGCCTTTGGCGCCGGCCTCCTGGCCTCCGCCAAGACTAGCGACCCGACCCAATTCAATCTGCTGATCACGATGTTATTCGTACACATTTTTATGTGCGTTTACGCACTCACCCAATCAAAGCACGAAAAACTCGCCCTCCTGAAATAGCCTTCATTTGCAAGGCTGTCCTAACCTGCGTGCCCCAGCGTAATTTCATCTTAGACAACACCACCCAAGAAAAACGTCCAACCATGAGCCAAACCAACCAAGAATCCCCGAAACAAGAAACCCCGGCAGTAAGCCGCAGGAACTTCCTTTCCTCCTCGGCTGCAGCAGGGGGTCTGGCTATTGCCGCCCCATCCATCATTAAGGCGCAAAGTTCTTCCGACGAAGTGAATGTCGGCATTATCGGCATCGGTGAGCAAGGCCGCGTACAAATCGACGCTACCCTCCCCATCCCCAACGTCAAATTCCGTGCAGTATGTGACATCTGGAGCTACTCCCAACGCTATGGCGAACGCTACCTTGCCCGTAGTGGCCACGAAGTGAATGTCTACGAGAATTACCAAGAAATGCTCGAAAAGGAAAAGGACTTGGATGCCATCCTGATCGCCACACCGGACTTTATGCACGCCCCGATGACGGCTGATGCCCTCTCCGCTGGTAAGCATGTCTACTGCGAAAAGCTGATGTCCAACACCATCGAGGGCGCCCGGAAAATGGTCAAGGCCTCCCAGGACACTGGCAACCTCCTCCAAATCGGCCACCAACGCCGCAGTAACCCCCGCTACCTCCACGCCAAGGAAAAGCTCTTCAACCCCAAGTCGAAGGGAGGTGCCCACATCTTTGGTAAATTGACGACCGCCAACGGGCAATGGAACCGCGCTGTCAGTGAAGACCGCACTTGGCCTACAAAATATGTAATCGACGATGCCACTCTTAAAAATTACGGCTACAAAAACATGCACGAGTTCCGTAACTGGCGCTGGTTCAAGTCCCTTGGCGGCGGTCCGATCTGCGACTTGGGCGCCCACCAGATCGACATCTTCAATTGGCTGCTCGACGCCAAGCCAAAGACCGTCCAGGCCAGCGGCGGCGTGGATTATTACGACACCCACGAATGGCATGACAATGTCATGGCCATCTATGAGTTCGACACCCCGGAAGGTGTTGTGCGCGCTTTTTATCAAGTCCTTACCACCACCAGCGCCGGTGGCGGTTTCTTCGAATACTTCATGGGCGACGAAGGCTGCATGAAGATCTCCGAAATCCCGCGTCTCACTAAGATTTACCGCGAAGCCCGTGCCCCTGAATGGGACGGTTGGCTAGAGCGTAACTTCATCAAGCAAAGCGCGGGAGCCAAAAAGGCCTCCAGCGAGGAAGTCAAAGTGGATGTGCGTGAATCCGCTGCCCTTGTGGAATACCTCCTCCCGGTCGAGCTTAAGGACAAGAAGATCCACCAGCCCCACCTGGAAAACTTCTTTGAAGCCGTCCGTATGTTCGGCGGGGACAAGGCCAAGGCCAAAGCCCACCTCAACTGCCCGGGCGAAACCGCTTTTGAAACCGCGGTCACCGTCCTTCGTGTCAACGAAGCCATTGAAGCCCGCAAAACCCTCGATTTCGCTGCAGGCGATTTCAAGGCATAACATTATTAATTATTCCTGCACCAAACTAACATGTACACAGCCAAAAACCTCCTCCTTGGGGGCGTCGCTCTATCCCTGCTTGCCGGAACCATTTCCGCAGCGGACAAGGTGCCCCTGAAAATCGAACTCCCCAGGCCGGTCTTTATCGGCACACCGAAACCCATCAAGGGCTTCCCTCACCTGGAAAAGAAAGCCGTCGACCATGGTGACATCCTTGTTCCTGAAGGTACCACCAATATCGCCAAAGGCAAGAAAGTCACCAGCTCGGACGATTTTCCTATCATCGGCGACCTCGAATTCATCACTGACGGTGACAAGGACGGGGAAGAAGGCTACTTCGTCGAACTAGCCCCCAAGAAGCAATGGGTTCAGATAGACCTCGCAAAGGCATCCGAGATCTACGGACTCCTCATCTGGCACTTCCACTCCCAAGCCCGTGCCTATGACGATGTCGTCATCCAGGTCTCCGACGACCCTGATTTTGTGGACGGCGTGAAGACCATTTTCAACAACGACCATGACAATTCTTCCGGTTTCGGCGTTGGCGAAGAAAAGGCTTATGTCGAGACCTACAAAGGCAAGTACATCGACGCCAAGGGTGCCAAAGGCCGTTATGTACGCCTCTGGAGTGCTGGAAACAGCACTAATTCAATGAACCACTATATCGAAGTTGAAATCTTCGGTAAGCAATAATCTGTTCTAGGATTTTCTTATCTTCAAAAAGCCCCGCGGGTTCGCCTGCGGGGTATTTTTGTTTTACCATCCTACCCTGCGGCTGCCTTGCCAGGGATATGCCCCTGCACGTTGGAAATGCTTCTGAAGCTCTTCCAGCAAGGCACGGCGGATTTTCGTTGCAGTCTCCACGGGGCGTTCTTCCTTTGGGTCATTGGCCCGGGTGTAGAGTGCCATCGGCTCGAAAGCTGTGTTCTGGGTAAGTTTCCAATCGCCTTGGCGGATCGCGTAATAAGGCCGCCCTTGGTATTTCCCCCCGCCCTCCATGCGAACCCAAACCAGGAACCTTTGGGAAAGGTCCTGGGGCTGGCCAAGCAATGTAGGGAGCAAACTCTCTCCGTCCATGTGGTGGCCTACGTCAGCACCGGTTATGTCCAGCAGTGTGGCGGTCAGGTCCATGGTCATCCCGACTACTTTGGAACGCCCCCCGGGTTTTACCTTGCCGGGCCATACGACACAGGTCGTCGAGCGGATCCCTCCGTCGTCCATATCTTGCTTTCCGCCTTTGTAGATGCCATTGCGGCCGCCAACATTCACTTGCCCCCCGTTGTCCGAGGTGAAGATGACCAGGGTGTCCTTGGCCTGCCCGGTTGATTCGAGCTTTTCCATCACTTTCCCTACCCCTCCGTCCAAATGCTCTATCAATGCCACGATTTTGGCCCTCTTGTCCTCGATCCCCTGTTCCCGCGTCTTCACCTTTTTGTACCATTCCCCCGGGGGTTGGATGGGGGTGTGCGGCGCGTTATAGGCTAGATAGAGGAGGAAGGGTTGGCAGGCGTTTTTCCTGGATTCAAAATAATCGGATGCCCAGGCTGTAAAAAGGTCGGTCGCATGGCCTTCTGGGTGGATAACCTCCTTTTCCAGCCTCATGTAGTGGTTACCATGGCGGGTATGCTTGTAGTAGTCGTCCATCATGTCCCCCAGGAAGCCGTGGAAGTGGTCAAAGCCCCGTTCGTTGGGATGGTTTTCCGGCTCCAGGCCAAGGTGCCATTTCCCGACATGGGCAGTGTGGTACCCAACTTCCTTGAGCATTGTAGGCAGGGTCGGGATTTCCTGGGAGAGGTAGCCCCAGTTGTTGGTTTCATAGGTCCGGATGACGCCTGGGACGCCGACCAGGTCCGGGTACCTTCCCGTCATGGCCGAGGCACGGGTAGGGGAGCAGACCGGGCAGTTGGCGTAAAAATTGTCGAACCGGAGGCCGGCCGCCATCAGTTTGTCTATGTTCGGGGTCCTTAGGTCTGTCGCACCATGGCTGGAAAGATCCCCGAACCCGAGGTCGTCCACCATGATAAAAAGGATGTTGGGCTTCTCCTGTTCGGCGTTTGCCAAGCAAGCCAAGAGGAGGGAGAATAGGATCGGGAGGGATTTTTTCAAGGTTGGAACTTTCGGAGTTTCGGGGCGATGACGGCAGCGCAATAGGGTTGGTCCGGGTTCCTTTTGAAATAGTCCTGGTGGTAACCTTCGGCGCGGAAGAACGTTTCCAGGGGCTGGATTTGGGTGACCACCGGGGAGTCCCACAGTTGTGCCGCCCTTTCTAGTGCGGCTTCGGCCTCCGGCTTTTGTTCCGACTCGTGGTAGAGGATAATGGAGCGGTATTGGGTGCCGATGTCCCCCCCTTGCCGGTCCTGCGTGGTCGGGTCGTGGACCTTAAAAAAATGGTCATAAAGTTCGGCGATGGAGATTTTGCCTGGGTCGAAATGGATTTGGACGACCTCCGCATGGCCAGTCTTGCCGGAGCAGACTTCTTCGTAGGTCGGGTTTCCGGTTTTTCCCGCGGCATAGCCGGAGACGACATCCTGGACACCTTCCAGCCCTTCGAACAGGGCTTCGATGCACCAGAAACAACCGCCGCCGATGGTTATGGTGGAGAGGGATTTTGCTGATTCCATAGATACCGTGAAGCTTTCCCTCCGAGGTGGTTCGGACGCAAGCTTTTCTTGATCCCGGTCCTCTGTCCCGATACCTTGGTTCCCGTTCTATTACGCATTGTGATTTGTGTTTCGGACAAGATACCTGTCAGGAATTGTTCTGGGTTTGCGCGAAGGGAGTTCATCCGTGCAGGTTCGCTCGGCATGTTCGCGGGGCTTGACCTCCCAACGATGCTCCAGGCAAAAACCTTGGCCAATGGCAATTCGAAGCTACTCAAGGACAGGTCGGTCGTCCTTTTGTTCCTCCAGGGCGGGCCACCGCACATCGAGTTTTTTGATCCCAAAATGACCGCCCCTTCGGAATACCGGAGCATCACAGGGGAGATCCCGACATCCCTTCCTGGTATCACCTTTGGCAGCACTTTCCCCAAACTTGCGAAGATGGCTCATAAACTCGCGGTAGTTCGTTCCTATGCCTCCGGGAATGCCGGCCACACCTACCTTGGCGTGACAAGTGCGGGCAATGCGCTGAAGGCTTCGATGAGCGCAGTTTACAGCAGGATCTCCGGAGCCACTAACTTGTCCACAGGGATGCCCTCCAGTGTCGTCCTGTTCCCAGAAGCCATCCAGGAAGGCCTAAAGTTGAGGAATAATTTTGAAACTAGCGAGTTGCACACCCTCACTTCCCCAGGGTCACTCGGGCCATCTTACGAGGCCTTCAATCCTGCTGGTGCAGGGGTTTTGAAGCAGGACATGGAACTTCGTATTGAGTCCCGTCGGTTGGCCGACCGCAAAACCCTGCTGCTCGGGATGGATCAACTCCGGCGGGACTTCGACGGTTCCGGCATCCTTGAAAGTGCGGATACTTTCTTGCAGCAAGCGTTCGATGTGGTTTCCGGAGGGGTATCCGGTGCGTTCGACCTTTCGAGGGAGGATCCTAAGACCTTAGAGCTCTATGACACCCAACACATATATAAGGCTCGTGACCTACAACGATGGTATGACATGAGCCGGGCGACCAACCTCCTTGGCCTTCAAATGCTCATGGCCCGCAGGATGGTCGAGGCGGGCGCCGGGTTCGTCACGGTTTCGGACTGCGGTTGGGATTACCATGCCAATGGCAACAGCCCCAAGAACATGGCCGGGATCTACCCGATGGGGCATCAAGTCGACCATGCCGTGGCCGCTTTCCTTACAGACCTGGAGAGACGTGGGCTCAGCGATAAAGTCCTTTTGGTTGTAACCGGCGAAATGGGACGTACCCCACGAATCAACAACAATGGCGGCCGTGACCATTACGGGAACCTGACCACACTCCTCCTCGCCGGAGGTGGGTTGAAAATGGGCCAAGTCGTCGGAGAGTCTGATGCGACTGCCTCCCTTCCCTCGACCCGTAAATATGGCCCTGAGGATTTGCTCGGCACCATTTTCCATACCCTTTTTGACCTCGGGCAACTTCGGATTACTCAGGAACTCCCAGCGGCCATAAGGGAGATCAGCAACGCAAACCCGATCCCCGAGTTGGTATAGGCCAGACTGGAGTGCGGAAGGCGGGTCGGTACCCCCCTTCCAAGTAGAGGCAATGCCCAGGAAACACCTGTTTCTGCTCGACCCTTTCCGCACTGGTTCGATCCTGGTGGACGACAAGGTGCACACGATTCACCAGTTAGGATAACCGGCGACCATCAGCCCGACTTCCAAGCATATCAGCAAGTGGTGGAACTGCGACAGTCGATGTCTAGCCCAGGCATTGTGGGAGGGATTGCAACGCCGGATTCGCCTTGGATAAAAAGTTGTTTCGGGTAGTTGCGGTTTTGGAAACTGAAGTGTGGAGCTTTCCATAGCCGGGAACAATAGTGTGACTGCCCGCAATGGTTCGGTAACGATTGCTGGCCATAACCTTACAGTGAACCAAAGTGGCCTTCCCCTAGTCCTGGTGGGGAAGGGAACCTGATCTGGTTCACCCTCAAGGACGCCAAAGCAGCCTAATCCGGGTGGCCAACCGCCCTGTTAATCCAAACCGAACTTCTTCTTCACATCCGCGCTTGTGAGGTGTTTGAGGACGTCGAATGTCCCGCAACCACCGTGCCCTGAATCATACTCCACAGGGCTGACTTCCTTTGCCAATTCAACCGCCACCTTGTTTAACTCCTTATTCCTTCTCCCGATCCCCATCAAGGCTGCCCCCATAGCCAGGCGGACACGCCCTGTTTCCTTCCCTAGCCATTTATGGATCCTTTTGACGCAATCCAAGAAAAAGGCGTCATCCAGTCTTGGATCCTTCTTGTCCTTGGAAAGCTCGTATACCAAACCGTATGCACAGCTCCGTCGCAATTCGTCCTTACTGTCCATCCAGTCCCTTGCCGCTTCGAAGCCGACAGGGGACTTCGCCAGAGGGGCGTCGCAGGAGCTGAAGACATGCGCCAACAAGCCCGGCCTGACGCCTTCCACTTGCCGCTCGACTTGCTCCCTCGTGATCTTCTTTGGCTCGTCGACTAGCAAGCCAACGATCTTCACATCATGGTTGTTGGAGCCCCAAAGTCTTTCCGCCAGGGCATGGTCTTTCCCGACTTTTTTGGCCAGCTTGCGTAGCTTCGTCAGACCGATCCCGAAACTCTCCATTTCGCAAGGGTTTTCCCCCAGTTTTTCCCAATGGCGTTGGCCTCGCTCGTCTGCATTTTCCTTTAGCAGTCGGAGGGTTTCAGCTTCCGTAAGTTTTGCTGGCATCGCAGGTCTGGCTCCAAACTTATCCGTTAGACTTGATCGGTAAGGTATAGGTAAAAGTGCTCCCAACACCGACCTCCGATTTCACCAAAATCCTTCCCCGGTGGCGCTCCACGATCTGTTGGCAAGTCGCCAGCCCGATCCCGAACCCGCTTTGCTCCCGAAAGGGTCCGCGCTCCAATGGCCGGAAAATCTTCATGTGGTACTCCTCGGGAATCCCTATGCCGTTGTCCTTCACATGGATGTGGAATTCGCCCCTGGATTTGTGGGTCTCGACTTTGACCTTTACCTCCGGGGGCGCATCCTTCCGGGAACACTTCAATGCATTGCCCACCAGGTTTTGGATTCCTTTTGGTGCCTCTTTCCCTCCGCAAAAGAGGCTACGCAATCCAGCTTGAATTTCCCTTCTAGCAATTCCAGTAGGTATTTTTGGAATAAAGGGTCTGGTTCGATAGCTAGGATTCGGTGTTTGGACATGAGAAGTACCTGGGGTCGTGGCAAACTTGGAACTGAGCTGGATCAGACGAAAAATTGCTGCCTACCACCGGGGCAGGATCCGTTCCCAGGTCGGGTCGATATATTTCCTCATTTCCGCCGCGTCGTCCCGCTTGCGGTAAGGGCACTTTTCGTAGCGTTCCTTGCCCCGTGCGATTTGGTCGTAGTCTAGGCTCACGCCCAGGCCAGGCTTGTCCAGGATTTCCACGCAACCGTCGACGATGGGTACCCTTCCGCCCTCCACAATCTCGTCGATCTCGGATTGCCAGGGATAGTGGGTATCGCAATCGTATGTCAGGTGGGGGGTCGCCGCCGCGACATGGGACATCGCCATCAGGGAAACTCCGAGGTGGCTGTTCGAGTGCATGGAAAGCCCCATGCCGAATACCTGGCAGATCTTACCAAGGTGCTGCACTTGGCGCATCCCCGCCCAGTAGTGGTGGTCGCAAAGGATGACTTGGACGGCGTCCCGGTGGATGTTTTCCGGCAAGTGGGCAAAGGAAGTGACCGCCACGTTGCTGGCGTTAGGCGTGTCGATGCCTTCCTTGAGCAGGGTTTTGCGGAGGATTGAAAGTTCCTCTAACCCGGCGCAGGGATCTTCCAAGTAGCCACCCTTGGAGAGCTCCTCTTTCAGTTCACGTCCGATTTGGATGGACGTCTCCAGCCTCCACGCGCTGTTCGGGTCGATCCGTAGGGGGAAGTCCCCGCCGAATTCTTGGCGGAGCTGCCGGATGGTCTCCACTTCCTCGTCCGGAGGCAATACCCCCGCCTTAAGCTTGATCGACTCGAAGCCGTATTCCTTCACAAATTGCCTGGCTTGCCGCACCATGGTTTCCGGGGTAAGGCACTCGCCGTATTTGTCCTCCCGTGCGTCCTCGCCTTCCCCCCCGCCGCCGGCATGTTTGTAGAACAGGTAGGCCGAAAACGGCACTTTGTCCCGCACCCGCCCGCCGATCAGGTCGCAAACCGGCTTGCCGAAAGACTTGCCGACCAGATCCAGGCATGCCGTCTCGATGGCCGCATAGGTCCTGGAGTTTGTGTCCAACGGGTTTTCGCCAGGAACCAAGTTGACTTGGGAACGTTCCGCACCTTCCCCCTCGCCATGGACCAGATATTGCAAGTCCCCAAGAAGTCTCAACGCATCTGCCCCCACAACCTTGCCCCGCAAAGATTCCAGTGCTTGCCGTGGTTTATCCCCGCCATAGGTTTCTGCGATTCCCACAATCCCGTCCTCGCTCTCGATCTCCAGGATATTTCGCAAGGCGTAAGGCTGGTGGAGCCCGTAGGAGCTACGGATCGGAGGATCAGCCATGGCAATGGAGTGGATGCGGAGGTCTTTGATTTTCATAGTTTCAGGTCAAAGGGAAAAGGTTGGCCAGGATGCAAGTCGCGGTAATCCCCGCAATTCCCATTACCGTCAATAGAACAGAAAAAGTACAAAGCGTCTCGCCTTCGCTCATCCCGCTCATCTTGCATACCACCCAGAAGCCGCTGTCGTTCATCCATGCCAGGGGCTTGCTACCACACCCGATTGCCAGGGCAAGGTAAAGCGGGCTACAACCCAAGGTCGCCGGGTCTGCCAAGCCTGCCAGGATCGCCGCCGTTGTCATCATGCTGACCGTTGCGGATCCTTGTGCGAAACGGATCAGTGCGGTCACTCCGAAAGCTACCAGCAAAATGCCTGTCATCCCCAACCCGGCTGCATCCACATGGATTTTCATCCACGGCCCGATCCCCGTTTGTTGCAAGATCGTCCCGAACGCTCCGCCAGAGGCCGTGATCAGGATTACCATGCCCCCCCCCGAAAGAGCCTCATTGAAGGTTTTGGAAAGTCTCTCCTTGTCAAAGCCGATCTGCCGAACCAACAAAATGATGGCAGCCACAGCTCCCATAACCATCGCTAAATTCTTTTCACCCAACGGTTGGATATAAGCCTGGCACCAACAATCCTCTGGCCGGACAAGTTTCCAAGTCGTCGCCCCCCCGATCAGGAAAAGTGGAAGCAAAATCGGAAGCAAGGACAACCACAAGGGGGGAAGTTCCGACTCCTGTTTGTTTACCTGCGCTTCTAGCTCGGCAAGGGTCGAATCCGGCGTATCCCTCAACGGGACGGGGGTCCGGCTATTTGCCCAACTTGCATAAATGTATCCGATGCCCGCAGCAAAAAGCCCCACTGCCAATCCGCCGATCATCATCTGCCCCACATCCACCCCGAATTCCCCTGCCACCATCAAAGGCCCCGGAGTCGGCGGCACCAGGCTGTGCGCCATGCTCCCCCCGGCAACAATTGAAAGCACCAGCAGCAAATAGTTCTTCCCAGACCTCGCCGTAAACACCTTGGCCAGAGGTAACATCAGGTAAAATACCGTGTCAAAAAATACAGGCATCCCTAACGTGAACCCGCTTCCCAGGAATGCGAAAGGTGCCTGCTTTTCACCCACTAATTTAAGGCTCGACCGCACGATCTTGTCCGCCCCCCCACTATCCAGTAAACACTTCCCAATGATTGCGGCCATCGCGATCAATATCCCGATCTTCCCGCAGGTACTGCCAAACCCGCTCGCAATCCGTTTCCCGATTGGAGACGCTGACAATTTCACCGCCGCCTCTTGGCTATCCCCCTTGTCCAAGGCATAGGACTCAACTGCCAATTTCGGTGTCAACGCCCCCACCGTAATCGCCGCCAGCAACAGCGCCAATGCCGCATGAAGCCGGAGCCCGACTATCCCTAGAACAACAACGGCAATGCCTGTGGCGAGCAAAAGGAGAGGGGACATGCCGCGAAATTGGCGATGTTCACCCGTTTGTCAAAACGTGGATTGTCTTCTCTGCGGGCATTAAACCCGTACTGGGGTCAAAGAGCCTTTGCGAGGGGCTCGAGCCTCTTTTCTTCAATGTATCCAGATATCACCCTATTTCTTCAGACTCTAGAGGGATCGTTTTTCTCGAAGTTATCAGGATCCCCATAAAAAGTCAGCTTACGGTGGCTTCTTGAGGTTTGGCATAGGTTCAGGTATGGATACTTTTACTCAGGTTACCGCAGCGTGTTCACATTGTACCAGGCTTGGCCGAAGGGAACTCTCCCGCCATCTTTGCCAGTGAATTCACGGCAGTCGAATTCGTAGATGTAGCCTGGCTTTATTTCGGCGAGTTCGAGGGAGAGGGTTTGGCCGTCCTTCGAGAGGCTTTGGCTTTTCACTTCCACGGGCTTGCGGTCGGCTTTGGGGCCGCCGTATGCGTTGGAGTAGCTGTAGGTATGGTGGAGAATTTTGAGGTTCCCATCCTTTAATGCGGTTTTTTTGTCTAATGGCTGGGTGAAGTGCAGGTCGAAGCCATGGCTGGTAAGGGAAACTTCCTTGAAGGAAAATGGGATTGTCCCGTCCCAAGTGATGTGTTTGAAGCCCTGGCCGTTCCCCCAACCGCGGGCGGTCTGTCCTACCCACATTGAGCCGTCCCTTTGGTCGAAGAGGATGCGGTTGCTCCCTCCACCAAGGGCATTGTCTCGGATGAAGGGGTAGCAGGCTCCTTGGAATTGGCCGCCCACTTTCTCCAGGGTCACCCGCATGATGAGCTGGTCGATGATTTCCGCCACGAACACTTGTCCTGCAAATGGGCCGAATTTGCCGCCTGTGGTGTCCCATGCTGGGTGCCCCACAGAGCGGCCCATCTCCGGGTAAGGGAAATAGATCGCGGGCTTTTTGCGGATTGCGTCGAGCTCGGTAAAACGTTTCCCCGGCTCCATCCCCAGCAACTTGTCCACAAATTCCTTCCTTTCTTTGTCCCAAAGTAGGGCGTCGGGATGGCCGACAAAGTCGCCTTCTTCCACATGGGTCATGTAGCCGCTGACGACATAGCTGCCTTGGTTGTCAGTGATAAAGAGGTCGCCGTCCGGGCTCAAGTTGATGCCGTTCGGCGCTCGCAAACCGGAAGCCCAGGGCTTGAACTTCCCGCCGGGGGACATCTTGAAAAGCCAACCCCGGTACTCGGATTTATTCGTACCCAGCCACGTTCCCTTGAAGGGGCTTTCCCGGTAGAAGGACAACCCGAGGTTACCGTACATGTCCCCCTGTTTGTCCCTTACCAGCCCTATGGCATATTCATGATAATTCCCGGAGTAACCCCAACCCTTCCCGACCGTCTCGAACAAGTCGGCCTTCCCATCGCCGTCTTCGTCCGTGAGCAGGGATAGCTCCGCCCGTTGCAGGATGTAAAACTGTCCGCACCTCGGGCCGGGCAGGATCCCGTGGGGTTCGTGCAAACCGCGTGCATATAGCCTCCACTTCCCGTCATTGTAATTCCATATTTCCCCTCGACGGGTTGTGATTTGGAAGCTGTGGTCCGGAAGTTGGACCAATCCGCTGACTTCCAGCACCACGCCCTCGGGCGCCGGGATGTCTTCGACTTTGTATCCCGCCGGAATTGTCGCGTTCAGTTGGGATACCAGGCAAAGTGACATGCCAATGGCCAGGAGAATTCCTGTTGTTATTTTATCTTTTGAAAAGTGCATCGATCTTAGCCTTTATTTGCGCAATCCGGTTTGGAAGGTGAGGGATTTTGAAGCAGGGAACACTAGTTTGCCGTCCTCGAACGTCCGTCCAGGCGAGGTCCATTTGGCATCGTTAGTAAAGGTGGCCTCCTTTTTTGCCCCCTCAATTTTGATCGTCTGGGTGAGCCCCCCTCCGTCGACCATCGGGAGGATGGAGTGCTCCACTTTGGCATTCCCTAGCCAGTAGAGGAAGACCGGCAGGCCTTCAACCAAGCGGTATCCGCGGTACTTCGGGTCAGCCCCTTCTATTTGCAGCGGGCTCTTTTCGGCCTTGTAAAACGTCGTCCCTGGGATCCCCGTCCCTTGGCCACCCCGGCCTCCCCAGTCCCGTTTCACATCCAGGAAGTCGCCGTGCCAGGCCAGTGCCAGGCGGCAAGTCCCCGGGTCGAATGCAAAATGGATGCCTTGGGGCGTACCTACGGCAATTGCGTCCGGCCCGATCCCTGGGATCGTGGAGCGGTACACATACGGCTCCTTTTCAAACGGGAGGAAGTATTCCCCCCGCGTTGGTGGTTTCGGGGCATCTGGGACTTGCGACAAATCCTTCCGCACAAACAGCACGCCTTTCATCGTGGCGAAATGGCCGGGTAGGGTGCAGACATAGGGGTAATCCCCTTCCTCTTTCGGCGCTTTGAAGTACAACGTGGCGACTTTTCCCGGTTCGACGACCTCAGAGTGCCAGAGGATTTTGTCCGACTTTGGGATGTATTTCTTCTTCGGCCCGTCTTCCCCGAGGGCAGCCGCAGCAAGACCGACTTCCTGGGGTACGTCCTTGCCTGGTTTGCAAAGGACCATGTTGTGCGGCATCTCGTCGTTATTGGCAAAAAGGATCCGTATCCCCGTGCCCGGTTTGGCGGACATCCGTTCGACGCTGTACCGCATTTCCCCGTGCAAAAGGGTCATGGTCACGGATTCCCCGACTTCCCCAAAATCCTTCGGCGGCGGCTGGAGCGCCCGGGCAATTTCAGCCGGCGTGAACAAGGTCTCCCCCTTCTTTTCCCCATGTTGGTGTTCCTCCGCCAACGAGGCTAATGGCAACACGACCAAGCTAATCAATAAACGATTCATAAACTCCTAACTCGTAACTCACTCATGTTCCCACTTGAGGATCCAGGGATCCCGGGTCTGCTTCTGGAAGTCCTTCAACTTTGCCTTCAACCGCTCCAAGGTCTCCTTATGCTCCGTATGTCCGGACAGGTCGTTCCCCTCGTGTGGGTCGGCCTCCAGGTCGTACAATTCGAACTCCGGTCGGTGGATGTAGCTGAAAACGGTTTTCTTCCCATAGGGGGCTTCCATGCCTTTCTTGTACTGGGCTTGCCAGGTCGGGGCGGCCCACAGGTCAGAGGCAAAGGGGTAGGGGAGTTCGTGGGCGATATTCCAGATCAGCTTGTACTTCCTTTCATGGACGACGCGCATCGGGTAGTACATAGTGATTTCATGGAAGGTGTGGGAACCGTAAACCTCGTCCCAACCTTCTGCACTGGAAGATCCTAACAACGCGAGGAATGACCTCCCGTCAAAGCCCCCCGACTTGTAGCTAGGAGACTTTTGTTTCCCATTGAATTCGTTTCCCGGGAGGTTTTTGAGGACTTTGGGCATCACCTTCCCGTCCTTCCCCAAGGCACCGGCGAAATCGACCAAGGTCGGAGCCAGGTCGATCCAGCTCACCATCGCGTCGGATTGGACACCCCGGTTCTTCTCGTAGGGGTTGCGAACAAGGCAAGGCGAGCGCATCCCGCCTTCGTAAAGCGTCGTCTTAGCCCCAGGCATGGCGATCCCATGATCCGCGATGAAGACGAAGAGCGTTTCCTCCCACTTCCCCGCACTCTTCAAATTCTGGACCAATTGCCCGATCCCCTGGTCCACCCGCGAGACGGATTGGTAATACTGGGCGATCTCCGCACGGCATTCCGGGGTGTCCGGCAGGAAGCCCGGCACGTTTACCTTCGCGGGGTCGTACACCACCTCCTGGATGCCCGGGTAGGACTTCCCTGGCGCGGGGTTCCCGAAACGGTTTGGGGCGTGGGGCAGCTCTGTCGCCTCGCCGCCTCCGCGGTGTGGGTCCGAAGTGCAAATGTAGAGGAAAAAGGGCTGGCCTCCGTCGTCCTCGAACAGTCCCTTGCAGTTGTTGGCCATTTCGACGGGGCTGCGGGAATTCCCAGGGATCAACTGGTCGAATTTATAAATCTCCTCCGGGGCGACATGGTATTTCCCGCAACGAGCCGTCCGGTAGCCCGCCGCTTTCAAGTAAACCGGCAGGCTCACGATGTTGGAGTAGCTGCTGAACTTGTGGTAGCTGTGCTGGTGGCCGTAATGCCCGTTGGCGTGGTTATGGATCCCCGTCAGGATTACCGACCGGCTCGCGCTGCAACTGGCCGTCGTACAAAATGCGTTTTTGAATAATGTGCCGTCCTTGGCGATAGAATCCAGGTTCGGGGTCTTCAAGGCAGGGTTCCCGTAGCAACCCATGTCCGGGCTTTGGTCGTCTGTCACAAACAACACGATGTTCTTCCCGGCGGCTTGCAATGTCCACGGCAACAGCAGAGCGAGGGCGATGAATTTTTCCATGGGGCTGGAACCTATCCGGCCCGGAAAAACCTCGGCAAGGACAAAACCCCAGTTAGACCCTTACTCTTGGGATCAGGCCAATCCCTGGATCGGGTCGGCACTGTAGACGCGGTTGGGCTTGCCTGCTATGTCCGTCCAGTGGGCGTCCTTGGGAATTCCGAGGGCATCATAAATCGTGGCTGCGAAGTTCTCCGGGGTTTGCGGAGAGCTGTCCGGGTATCCCCCTGTCTCGTCCGAAGAACCGACCACCGTCCCGCCCCGGATCCCGCCTCCTGCGAACAGCACCGATTGTACCGCACCCCAATGGTCCCGGCCAGGGAGCTTCGCGCCGGATAATTTGAAAATCTTTGGGGTGCGCCCGAACTCGCTCGCCACGACGACGAGGGTCTCGTCCAGCATGCCCGTTTCATCCAAGTCCTCGATCAAGGCCCCAAGGGATTGGTCAAGGGGAGGTAACAGGTAGTCCTTGAGGTTGGGGAACGCGGCCTGGTGGGTGTCCCACGTCTCGTTGTTGCCCAGGTTCACTTGCACAAGGTTGACCCCGCTGGCCACCAAGTTCCTTGCCATTAGCAGGGACCATCCGAAACTATGGTCCCCATACCGTTCGATTTGCTTGGGGTCGGCCTTGGATAGGTCGAAAGCGTTTTGGGCATCACCATTGGCCAGCAGGTCCACGGCGGCTTGGCGGTAACGGTCGAATTGCCCGTTGCTTGCCGCTGTTTCCAGGAATTGCGCCTGGGCTTCGAGATGCTTCCGCAAAGCGATCCTGTCGGCAACCCGGCGTTGGTCCAACCCTTGGGGAAGGGAAAGCCTGGGGGAGCGGAAACGGAGTCCGGTGTCCTTCATCGCCCCGCCCGCATGGTGGAAAAGGTATTCCGGGTAGGCTCCGTAGTGTTGCGGGTGGTAGGGCGAGATTTCCAGGAACCAGGGGTCTTTCGCCCGACCCATCCGCCCTGCGAACTGGCCGGGAATGGTGCGCCCCGTGCGGTGGACGATTTTGTCCGGCATCACCACTACTGGGGTCGGTGCCGATCCCTTCGGCTGCAAAAGCGCAGTGCAAATGGCGGCGATGCTCGGGTCGTCGCTATCCCTTGGTTCGCGGGGACTGAAGCCCGCTGGTTCCGCCGAATGGCCGGTCAACATGACATGGTGCCCCTGGGAGTGTTCATTGTGTGGATGGGTCAAGGAGCGCACCAAAGCCCACTTCTCCGAAAGCTTGGCCAGCCTGGGCAAATGCTCACAAATTTGGATTCCCGGTGTACGGGTCGGGATCGGGTTGAACTCCCCCCGGTTTTCAATCGGGGCATCCGGTTTCATGTCGAAGCTCTCATGTTGGGCCAACCCACCGGAAAGGAAGACATAGATGACAGATTTCGCCTTGCCCATAGTTCCCACCGCGCCACTACGCGGAGAGGCCTTCAGCATGGCCAACTCCCCCATACACATCCCTCCTCCCAAACCCAATGCGCCTGCCTGGATGGCTGTCCTCCGGGTCATCGGGCCGTGCGTCATCATGGCGATATTAAAACTCCCTGGCATACTGGCTGTCAACTACTGCAGGCCAACAAATCCTGATTGTAAGGAAATGGAATTCCAGTGGCATTTCAGTTTCATTGATTTTCCCAACCCTTCATTCCTTCATTCTTTCGGCACGTGCCAATTTACTCCCCAAGCAAGTTATCCCTCTATCCAGAACATACCTGAAATCATGAACCTACTCCGTCTTCCCATCTTCTTGCCCCTCCTCTGCACTACCTTTGTCTGGTTAATTGCCGCCACCGCAAAAGAGGTGCGATACGTAGGGGCAATGGAGGTTTTTCTATCGCCGGATGGTTCAGGGAACCAGGTTTTCAAAGCCCAAAACCTGGAAGTCACGCCCGATAGCCTGGCCCGGGAGCTGGTGGGATACCTGGGGAAAATTGACGGCAAGGATTGGTCGGTTTCCAATGGGGAACCCGGCGGGGGCGGGATTGTATTAGCGATGCCCGGTTCTTCGTTGGTCTCCGCGGAAGACTGGGCAGCCCTTTCCAAGCTGAACAAGGAAGGCTACCTGCTCCAGGCTCGGGAAAGGCAGATCGTCTTGGCCGGCAACTCAGTACTTGCCTTGCAGCATGCGATGTTCGACTTGCTCGAACGGTTGGGCTCTCGGTTCCTGACCCCGGCGGAAGCCTGGACGATCATCCCGGAGGGCACGGGTTTGAAGCTGGAAGAAGGCAAGTACTTCGAGGAACCCGACTTCGTCTCACGCCAAGCGTTCTTTACCGGGGGCGGGGCGGAAGGCTGGGATGCCGACGGATCCTTGAAGGCCATCGGGGACGCTTGCCGACAATGGGACAGGGCTACCCGGCAAGGTGCCTACTCCAACCTTAGCTTCGGGCACACATGGGGGAGCATCATCCGGCGCAACATGGAGGAATTCCGGACCCATCCCGAATACTTCCGTATTGATGAAAAGGGGGAGCGAGAATCCTTCGGCAACCATCCACGCGGGGAGAACCCGCCGCCCGAGGCCATGCACTTTTGTGTCTCCAATCCCGGCCTCATGAAGCTCTGTGTGAAGGATCGGGTCGCCCTCCTTGAGGAGATGCGCCAGCGAGCTCCTACTCAGTCACTGGTTTCCATGGATCCCAACGACGGCCACAGACCTTGCCATTGCGAAAAATGCCAAGCCCTCGGGAACAATTCCGACCGCGTGTACCACCTCGGCAATTTCGTCGCCCGGGAAATCCGTAAGGTGCATCCCGAGGCACAGGTCGGGGTGATGATTTATTCCCCCTTCGACACCCCCCCACTTAACACCAAGGTAGAGCCTAACGTGGTCAACCTGATGGCTCTGGCCTTCAACAGTTCCGGCCTCAGCTACGACCAATTGGCCACGGGTTGGGTCAAGGCCGGGGCTTCGAAGCTGCTCGTTTATCCCTACTACGGCATCGTCCAGTGGACCAATGCTATGCCCGCAGGTTCCCCCACCTTTGAGAGGATCTCCAGGGACATTCCCTTCTTCCAGAAAAACTGGAACGTCGTCGCCACCCTCCAGGAAACTGGCTCCACCTGGGGACGGATGGGTCCTGCCATGTACCTCGCCCGGAAACTCCTTTGGGACATCGAAGCCGACGCACCCGCCATCTACTCCCAATATTTCCGGGATGCCTTTGGATCTGGTGCCGAAGAAATGCGCGCCCTTTATGACCTTTGGGATACCCCGCAAGGTTCCAACCTGACCGACACCAACATCGCCCGCTGGCTCCAACTCGCCGACAAAGCCGTCCAGGCCACCGAAGGCGAAACCCCCGCCATCCGCCGCCGCATCGAGGACATCCTGGCCTACCTCCACTTCATCACCCTCTATCCCCCCGCCAAGGCCGCCCAAGGGGAGAAGGACAAGGCAAAGCTCATGGCCAAACTCAAGGAACTTTTCGCCTTCAACTGGCGCATCCGGCATCGACAGGTTGTCCAGACCCATGGCTTCTACTACTTCACTAAGTCCTGGCTCGACCCCTATTTCCCGAAGGACAAAGGGGCGTGGTTCCACATGAAGGAAGCTGTGCCAGGTTACGAAGAATCCTGGCCCTGGACCCTCCATGCCCAAACGAAAAGCAAGGCCGTGTGGCAGGAAAACGAAGCGGACTACACCTCTGCGGAAATCCGCGATTTTTTCCAGGCTGACCTTTCTAAGTTCTCGGCATTGGTCGCCAAGAACCGGACATTTTCAAATGATCTCGTGCCGCTTTTCGAAGGCCCGCCTGTCACCCCGAATTATGCTCCCGCCAGCGGCGGCCTTCTGAGGCAAGCCGGACGTTGGATTTTCCTCATCGACCAACCCACGACCCTCCACATCACCTTCCACACCCAGGAACATCCGACCAACAAAAATAAGCCTGGCCATGTCCACGAGGCCACCCTTTCCGACGCTTCCGGCAAGGTCCTCTACCAAGACCAACCCCTCCCGTATTCCGGGGGCAACGGCCAGGCCAAGGTCTCCAAGATCAGCATTCCCCTCCAACCCGGACTCTACCGCTTGGAAGCCCGCGGGGCCTGGAACAGTTCCTGCCGCCCCATCTTCCAGCCAGCAGTCAAATACGTCCATGAACAATCCATCCGCTTCTCCACCCTCCTCCACTACTACACCCCTGGCTACATCTACGTCCCCAAAGGCACCCAGGAACTCCGTTTCAACAACGACGGCTACCTCACCTTCAAAGCCCCAAGCTGGGCCAAGCCCCAAACCTTCGACCGCAAAACCACCGCCGGGCTGAACATCCTACCCGTCGGCCCGGACGACGGCAAGGTCTGGGAACTCCGCCATGTCACCACGGGAGGGTTCCAACTCCTCAACATTCCCCCCTACGTCGCCATGGCCAAGGAGAACCTCCTCGTACCACGCGAAGTCAAGGAAAGCGAAAAAGAGTAAAACCGGAGCGGCGTTTTCCAGCCGCCGGATTATACCACTCAGCCAGTAGTTTTACTCTTTACATCTCTTTGTTGCCGCAATAAT
>JAYPDO010000021.1:25405-37105 GCA_038125285.1 Opitutia bacterium | reverse complement strand
TTATAATAAAAGCATCAACACCAACCCCGCCTTCAAGGATGCAAGGTTGGCATTGGGGGACGCCCTCAAAGCGGTGGGACGGAATAAGGAAGCGGTCGAAGCCTACAAACTTCTGCTGGACTTGACCCCGGGCAATGCGGCGGTCCTGTTGAAGATGGGGGAGTGCTTGGTGAACATGGGGGCGAACAACCAGGCGGAAAAAGCCTTGAGGATGGCCTTGGGAATTAATCCGGGCATGGGTTTTGCACATGTGTTGCTGGGCAGGATTGCACGGGACAAAACAGCAGGAGTTGACGAAGCGATCGGTCATTGCCTGGAGGCGATCAAGATCAACGCCCAGGACCACCAAGCGTACAACGAAATGGGCAATTACCTGATGCGAGCAGGCGATCCTGTCGCCGCTTGCAGGTGTTTTAAAAAGATCCTCGACATGACTGGCCCGGAAACGGCACCAATTTACTCGAACTGGCTCCTGGCGCAGCATTACCGGGATGACATTACCCCGGAGGAACTATTTGAAAACCATCGGGGCTGGCAAAAGCGTCATGACCTGATCGGGAGGACAGACCGACTGGATTTCCCCAACACCCCGGATCCGGACAGGAAGATCAAAGTGGGGTTCACCTCGGGGGATTTATATTCCCATTCCGTTTTCTTCTTTCTAAACGGGCTTTTTAGGGAGTACGACCGGTCCCAGTTCGAATTCATCTGTTTTTCCGACCGGGGGGAATCCACTGAGGACAAGCAGACCATGACCCTGAAATCCAATGTAGACGGTTGGCACAGGGTGATGGGGTTGAACGCTGGCGTGCTGACCGAAAAAGCCGAAGAAGAGAAGATCGACATCTTGGTCGATCTTTCAGGGCATACAGGGCACAACCGGTTGCTTGCCTACTTAAAGCGCTCAGCCCCAGTGCAGGTCACATGGCTGGGCTATGCTGACACAACAGGGCTGGACACGATTGATTACAGGCTGATCGACAGTGTCACGGATCCGGAACCTTGGGCGGACAAGCTAGCCTCCGAAACCCTCTACCGTCTTCCGACCCCATTTTTGTGCTATGACCCAGGGGATGTTTGGGATGGCATCGTTTCCAAGAGGAAGCCGGAACCTGGTAAAATCGTGTTCGGGACTTTTAACGAGGCGCCAAAATTCAGCCCGTCTGCCGTAAGGTTGTGGTGTGAAATATTGAAAAGAATACCCGAGGCCGAAATGGTCATCAAATGCCGCCCCTTCGGGGAGCACAAGACCAAAGAGTTCATGTTGGAAAACCTGGCGAAATACGGGATTCAGGAAAACAGGGTCAAGCTGCTAGGGTTCATCCCTTCCAACACGGGACACATTTCCACCTACGATGTCATGGATGTAGCCCTGGATCCCTTTCCCTACAATGGCACCACGACCTCCTGCGAGGCAATGTGGATGGGTGTCCCTTTCATTACTAGGGAAGGCGACCGGCATTGCGCGCGGGTTGGGATGTCCCTTTTAAAATCAGTGGGCTTGGACGACTGGATCGCGTACTCGGATGAAGAATATGTGGAAAAGGCGGTGATGGTCTCCAAAAACCCCGACAAACTTTGGGAAGTCAAAAGGACGCTGCGACAAAAGATGCAAGAGTCAGCCCTCTGTGACTCGAAAGGGTTCGCCAAGAAGTTTTGCACTGCCCTGCGGACCATGTGGGAAAAATGGTGCCATGACAAAATTTCTAGCCTGGGCTGATGACCGGGGATAAACCAGGAATATCCACACAGGAACTGTTTGGCCAGGCGATGGCACACTGCCAAGCGGGGGACATCGCATCTGCCGAACCGATCCTCCGCGAAGTCCTAGCTTCTGACCCCACGCACTTCCAGGCAATCTGCAACTTAGGGGTCATCCTATGCCAAAAAGGTGACGCGAGAGGTGCGGAGCACTTGTTCAACGAAGCCCTAAAACTATCCCCATGCCATGAACAGACCCTCAACAACCTAGGGCATAGCCTGATGCTCCAAAGCAAGGCAAGCGAAGCCAACTTAGTGTTCAAGGAAGCCACGCGTCTCTATCCTGATTCAGGAACAGGTTTCCACAACTTGGCCAGTGCAGCACTTTCCCTCCAAAATTGGGAACAGGCCAAGGAGGCTTTGCAGAAAGTCTTGGCCCTATCCCCTGGAGATGCGGCAGCCTTGCGTGGCCTGGGTTTGGCTTATGCCGGGGAAGGCTCGCAGGAACTCGCAGAGAAATCATTCCGGGAAGCAGTGGAATCCGAACCTGGAAACCCGGAAAACTGGTACGGATTAGGCAACACCTACTTGGATCGGAGGCAGTTTGTTGAAGCCAAAGCCTGTTTCTCCAAGGTACTGGAACTGGTTCCTAGGCATAAAGATGCGGCGACAAACCTTGCCCAAACCCTGCTTGGACTAGAAGAGTACGAGGTCGCGAGGCCTTTTCTTGAGTCTTTGGTTTTGGAATATCCTGGCGAATGGAGGAATTGGATATCCTTGGGGCAAATTTTATGCGCCAAACTCGATTTGCCTAGGGCGATAGAGGCTTTCGAAAAAGCGGTGCAATTAGCCCCAGGACAATGGGAGTGCTGGAACTCACTCGGAGTCGCTTACAATGAAACCGGCAACTTTCAAAAAGCGACCGAATTGCTGGAAAAGGCGCTGGAGTTGGAACCCCAGGCTGCCGATGCCCATTGGAATTTATCCCTGACATTATTAAGCAGGGGTGATTTTGAAAGAGGCTGGCAAGAGTACCATTGGAGATGGAGACGGGAGTCATTCACAAGCCGTTGGCCCAAAACAAGTTCGAAAAAGTGGAAGGGGGAAGAGGGCGATCTTTGCCTCCACACTGAACAAGGCTACGGGGATAACATCCAATTTATACGTCTCGCAAGGCTTGCCAGGCAAGCATGCAAAGGAAAGGTCAAAGTTTTCTCGGAATCACCACTGGTCAGGTTGTTCTCTGACATAAAAGGGGTGGATGAAGCCTCGCCCAAGTGCGAAGGGTGGGAAAAAGAGTTGGATGAATTTGCCTACCACCTGCCCTTGATGGACCTCCCGCTCGTACTTGGAGGGAAGGCAATGGATCCTGTAGGCCAAGGCCCATACATCCAACCTCATGGACATGAAACCAGGGAATGGGAACAATGCCTTGGCGCGTACCTGCCCAAAGGAATCCGCGCTGGAATTGTGTGGGAAGCCAATCCAAATAACAAAAAAGGAACCAAAAGGAGCATCCCAGAGAGCGTCGTCTATCCCTGGTTAGCAAGGTTTGGGGATCATTGCAGCTTTCTATGCCTCCAGCCTGAACGTGCAGGAGAAAACCTTCGGCAGGAAAATGTCCAAAATTTGTTTTTCCTGCCCCGTCCCCCGAAAGACTTCATGGAGACTGCGGCAATCATTTCTAGCCTGGATTTTGTCATCACTGTGGACACGGCCATTTCCCACTTGTCCGGTGCCTGCGGGATCGAAACCTACCTGCTGCTTTACGCTACCCCGTGTTGGAGATGGCTCAATGGGGATTCCCCGGACTTGTGGTATCCAGGAATGGAAATCTTCAAACAAGGGAAAATAGGGGATTGGTCGCATCCCCTCTCCATGCTGGAAATCCGGCTAACCCAAAAATTCGACCAAGCAATGAATCGATTATGAAGGAAATCGGAATAAATATACAGCCCGGTTCATCGTTCGGATGGGGCATCGTTGGGCTGAATCTTTTAATGGAATTTGCCAGGGAACAGGAATTTGTCCCGGTCCTGACCATCCCCCCTGGCGAGCTTGATCTCTCGCCAGAAGATACGGCCAAATTTAACCGTGTACAGGATGCGTCTGGCATAATAATGGATTTCAACCTCCGAAATCCTGGACAAGCCTTCATCCTGGACATCCCGCTTATCTATCCGGGGGGCAATAAATTCCAACACAGGCTCAATGTGGGGACATCCAAGGAGAGTTATTCGATCTCTGTGTTTGAAGATAGTGATTTGGGCATCCGGACAGACGCGGAGAAAAATCACTTTACCAAAATTTTCGCAGGAAGCCTGTGGAATGCGGACATCCTCAATGCAAATGGGTTCCAAAACGTCCAAGTTTGGAACCAGGGTGTGGACACAAAATTATTTTCCCCGGCAACATCAGAAAAAAAGTATCCGGGGCGTTTCCTAGTATTCTCCGGGGGGAAACTTGAATTCCGTAAAGGACAGGATATCGCCATCGAAGCTTTCAAAAGGTTCCAAGCCAAGCATCAGGACGCAATGTTGGTCACGGCATGGGACAGTCCCTGGATGGAACTTGCCGCCACTTTTTCAATTTCACCTTGGGTCTCCTGTCCGCCCTCGCGCCCAGGGAGGGAAAGGCTGGACATCCGGGCATGGTTAGAATCGGAAGGAATCCCCCCTGAAAACCACTGGGATATCGGTGCAATCCCCAACCGGCTCCTGCCCTCGGTCTTGAGACACTGTGCTGCAGCAGTTTTCCCAAGCAGGGGCGAGGGGGCAACAAACCTAGTCGCAATGGAATCGATCGCCTGTGGAATACCGACATTGGTTTCAGCGAACACGGGACATTTGGATTTGCTAAAGGATGTCCCTGCGATTCCTGTGGAAGAACAACGAGACCTTTCAAATAAACCTTCAGGAATAGGTACAGAAGGGTGGGGAGAATCCGATGTCGAAGAGATCGTCCATCATTTGGATTGGATCTATTCTAACCAAGCCCAGGCCAGGGAAAATGCATTGTTCGCAGCTGACGCGATCCAAGCCAGATCCTGGGTATACCGCGCAAAAGACCTTGCCGGGATGCTCCTAGAATAGGCATCTTAGGGGACGAACCTCAATCTTTAGCGAACCAGTGAAATCGATACCATATGGTGACAACCTTGGAAGGCTTTACTACTTTGGTGAGGCCATATCATATGGTGGGACGGCCTTCCAATGCGGTCAAAATTCGCTAAGGTTCATGCCGATTACTGGAAGCGCCAATTCAAAATGGTGACATTTGAAAAGAAAGCCATGAATCCACTTGGTGCCATAGTCTTCCAGGTTTAGATTTCCCATGATTCCCGCAAAAGCACGCCTAGCCATCAAAGACCTGGTCCTCGACAAAATCCGCTCCAAGCTGGAGGAGTATGCAGCAGAGACGGACTACAAGCCCTTCTTTGAATCCATTTTCAGCAAGGAAGTCGTCCTCAAGGCTTCCCTGATGCAGTCCATTTACACGAGTTTCGGGATGTCCATCTACGAACAGATGGCCATCATCCTGGCCGAATCAGCTGGATACAAAGCCTCCCGCCAGTACAAAGTCCTCGGCACCATTGATGACGAGACCCGCCTCCATATCGACCACATTTGCGACCAACCCATAGGCACTTACACCAAGGCCGAGGAAGTCGCACTGATCCGCGACATGGTTCGCCCTGGCAAGCCCGAAGAAGACCCGGACAGCACGGTCGATGTCTACATCAAACGCCCCGATGGCGTGGAGATCCTCTGCGACATCACCTCCGTGAAACCCAACAAGAAGGGTACACGCGCCATGCGCCAAAAGCTCCTCGAATGGACGGCCATGCGCTACAGCGTCAACCGCAACGCCAAGATCGAGACCTACATCGGCATCCCTTACAATCCCTACCACCCGCAGGAATACAACCGCAGTTATGTCGTCCAGAACGCCCATTACCCTGACGAAGTACTCGTCCAGGAAGTCCTCTGGGCAAAGTTTTCCGGCCAGGATTGTTTCGCAGAATTGGTCGGGATCTTTGAGGAAGTCGGGATGGAGATGGAAATGGAGATTGCGAGGTTATTCGGGGAAAAGATAAAAACCCCTGATGGACACTGATGAATGCAGACGATTGTTCGCCCTTTCCGGGCTCCTTGCCGTTTCGCTCCAAGCTGCAGACTGGCCGCAAGATTCCGGCGTGGACTTTGGCTTCACTTCCAAGGAATCCTCGGCACCTTCCGAGTGGAGCGTTTCTTTGGGCAAGAACATCGCATGGCGGACGGCTCTCCCTGAGACAGGGCAATCCTCGGCGGTTATTTCCGGGGACAGGCTTTTCCTAACGACCATGAAGCCTGTAGAGGTCGATACCCCGACCGGGAAGGACATCGTTGCCTACTGCCTTTCCAAATCCTGCGGGTCTATCCTCTGGCAACGGGAAATCCCCGGTGGTTACGCAACCCGCATGAGCGCGCCTTTCGGGGATGCATCCTCCCCGGCGGCGGTTGCGGACGGGAAGCGGGTTTGGTTCCTCAACCCGACCGGAAGGATCGCCTGCCTCGACTTCGAAGGCCAGCAACTTTGGGAGAAGGCCGTGACCTCCGATGTGCGTACCCGCCCCATCCTCCATGACGGCAAGGTCATCCTCCATAAACAGGTCTACTTGCCAGATGAAGGAGGCCACTTCACCCACGAGTACAAGGATGCCCCGTTGGAACAATGGACCCAACTCCAGGCTCTGGACGCCACCACCGGCGACGTCGTCTGGACGAGTTCCTGTGGGGTCAACATGGGCAGCGTCATGATGCTCCAATATCTCCCCGATGGTACGGCCGTTTTCGCCGTAGGCCGGGGCGGCGGGCATGGTCCCCCGGAAAAGCCCGAGGGCGTCTCCCTCATCCGTGCGGACAATGGCAAAACCCTCTGGACGCTACCGCTTGACCAGTTTTCCGCTACCCAGACCTTTCCGGTCGTGGACGGTCAAGTTCTGGTCTTCCACCAAGGAGAACACCTGTGGGTAGATGCCAAGTCCGGGGAAATCTCACGCAGGGTAACGATCACCGAGGAAGTCGATGTACGGCGCTGGTCAGAAAACGGTTTTGTCACCGCCAAAGACAAACTCAAGAAAGGTGGCAGGGGCATTACCCAGCAATCCAACCTCAGGGTCGGGGACTTTAATTACTTCCGCTCCTACACCCGCAATTACCTAGGCCGGGTTCATGTCCGGACAGGCAAAGTCGAGTACCTGGAACTTCCCCTCCAAATCCACCGCGAACCCGGAAAACCCGAAAAAGTCCTCTGGAATGGCAAACACCGGAAGGCGGAACTCGCCGACCTTGGCAAACGCAAAGGCCTGCCCTACACCCTACTCCGCCCCAATGAAACCCGCAACTCCCGAGGCTTCCAAGTCATGGGCGACGGACGTTCCATCGCCAACGGTTGGGGGCACACCGCATCCCCTGTCCCCACCGCTTTTGGAAACCGCCTCTTCGTCCCCATCCTCTGCGGCCTCGTCTTTGTCATTCACGCCGACGCCGAAACACTAGACGAAAACGCCATCCTAGGCATGAACGACCTCGGGCTGCTAGGCGATGCCTTTACCCGCTCCAGCATCACCACAGATGGCAAAAGGCTCTTCGCCCACACAATCAAAGAGGTCATCGCGATCGGGAATTGAAGTTTTTGGAGAATGATACCTGTCCGCCTTTGAGGATTCGGTTTAGCACCGGGCTCAAAGTTAAAGCGGCATTTGCAGCTTCGACAGTGAAAATATCCGCAGATTGGTATGTACTAAATTTGATAAGTGGGGCACTCCCAGATGTGCGCTAACTAGTTCCTGCACAACCTTTTGTAACAACTGTAGGGTATCGGTCATGCCTGCCAAAACAATGAGCGATAAACTGGAATTTATCGCTCACTGTTGCCCGGACAATTGGGCGTAATATCTCTGGAATTCCGGTTTTGCCTTACTTCAGCAAATCCGCCGGGTTGTAAAACCCGATGTGGCTTTTGACCTGCTCGCGGACTTTGGCGACTTCCTCCGGGGTGATGACGGAAGCTTTGTTACCGAACGAATTGCGGATGTAGGTGAGGACACCGGCCAGTTCGTCGTCCTTGAGAAGGTGTTCGAAGGGGGTCATCGGGACGAAGCCGGGGTACTTTTGGCCTTTGACTTCGATCGGGCCGAGGAGGCCTTTGAGGGAGATTTTGATGAGGCGCTCAGGGTCGCCAGTAACCCATTCGCTACCGTTGAGCGGCGGGAAACCCGCGGCGGGAAGCCCAGCACCGTTGGACTGGTGACAGGTGCCGCAATGGGCATCGCGGGCGTAGACGGATGCCCCGAGGGTGAAGAGTTTGCCGTCCTTCCCCTTGAGGTGCTTGGGCGGTTGGACGGGTCGTTCTTCAGTGTCCCCGAAAAACTCGCCTTTAAGTGCGGACTGGGCGGCTTTGAAGGTTTGCTCCATTACTTTGTCGATGCCCTTGGTTTGGGCGATGGCGAGGGTTGCCAGGCCAGCATCCTTCGGGAAATAGGATGCGGTGGTAATCGCTTCAAGGCGGACGCGGCCATGCTCGTCATTGGCGGCGGTGTGGACAAGGGCTTGGTAGTCGTTGAAGTTCTTGGTATTGAAGCGCAGTACGCGGACGGCGGCACTACGGATTCGATGGTCTTTGGATTGGAGGAGTTTGCGCAGAAGCGGTTGGTTGACCTTGTTCGCCCCCCAACTGACCCAAAGGGCTTCCAGCTTGAGGCGTTCGTCAGTTTGCTTGTCCGCCCAAGCCGCCGCGGCTTTGGCGACTTCGTTGGCATCATGGCCACGGAGTTCGCGGCGGGTGCGGTAACGGGTGCGGTATTCCGGGAGCTTGAGGTTTTCGAGGAGGGTATCGATAGAGGCACCAGCGACTTGGGCGGGTTCCACCAATGGGCGGCCGGGATAGGTGACGCGGTAGATGCGGCCATGGGTGTGGTCGCGGTGCGGGTCGCGGGCGTTGTGTTGCATGTGGCCGATGAGGACGTTGTGCCAGTCCACAACATAGAGGGAGCCGTCGGGCGCGAATTCCAGGTCGACGGGGCGGAAGTTGCGGTCGTCGGATTTGAAGAGGTCCTGGCGGTATTCGGTTGTAAAGCCGGTGCCGTCTTCTTTCATCTTGTGTTGTTTGCAGCCAAGGTAGCCGATGGCGTTGCAGAGGAGGACGTCGCCTTGGACATCATCAGGGAAGTGGCGGCTGGATACAAATTCGAGGCCAGAGGTGGGGCGGACTTTGTTGGAGGTGAGGATGTCCGGGGCGCGGAGGTTCACGCCGTAGGCGTTTTTCTGGGAACCTGGCATCATCCAAGAGAAACTGGTGCCGGAGGTGTGAAGGAAGAAGTCCTGGCCGTAGTCGTCGAAGGCGATGCCCCAGGGGTTGGGGATTTGGAACTGGGAATAGCGCATGAGGTGCTTCTGTTGCGGGCTGTAGCGGAAGAAGCCTCCGTTGGTACCGCGGGACGGGCCGTAGGCCGTTTCTACATTACTGTGCAGGAACACGCCTTCGGCCATGTAGATGGCTCCCGCAGGGTCTGCACAGAAAGCGGCGATGGCGTGGTGGGTATCGTGGTCGTCAAAGCCGCTGTAGATGACGGTCTTTTTGTCGTAATGGTCGTCGTTGTCCGTGTCCTGGAGAAAGACGAGGCTGCCGCTTTGGGAGACGTAGACGCCGTCGTGGGCGATTTCAAAGCCCATGGGAATGTGGAGGTCGTCGGCCCAGTTGGTTTGTTTGTCGGCCTTGCCGTCGCAATCTGTGTCTTCAAGGATGACTAGTTTGTCCTTGGGCTTTGTATCGCCAGGGAGGTAGTGTGGATAGGTGGCCATGGTGGCGACCCAGAGGCGGCCTTTGTTGTCGAAGGCCATTTGGACAGGGTTGGCAAGGTCGGGGAAATCGTCGTTGGAGGCAAAGAGTTCCATTTTGTAGCCTTCTGCGGTGGTGATGAGCTTGGCAGACTCTTTGCCGGTGAGGTACTCCGGGTTGCCGTTCTTGGCGTTGGTGGTGCTGAAGTTGGTCTCCACCTTTGGGAGCGTGGACGTCTTGGCGTCAGCCGCTGCGAGGTCAAACTTCTTTCCTTGCAGGGTGGCCCAGATGGCTTGGTCCCGGTTGGCTGTCATCTCGCGGGTCTTCTGGAGTTCGAAGGGGTAGTTTGCCGGGCCGTATGGATTGTAGCGGCGGCCGTAGACATGGACTCCGTTGGGGATTTTGAAGTCGTTGCGCCACATCCAGACCTTTTCGTTCACGGAGGCGTGGACTTTTGAGCGGTCGGCCTTGGGAGCTTTGCCGCCTTGGAAGATAGATCCGACCAATGCCGGGGCGAGCTTGCGGTAGCCTTCGTCGTTGAGCAACGCTCCGTCGTTGGTGTATTCTTTCCCGTCGCCATACCATCCAGCAGTAAGGTTGAAGACATCGACAAAGAGGACGTTGTTCTGGTCGGCTACTTCCTTGGAAGCTGAGGTGTAGAGGGAGAGGTTTGAGTTTTCTCGTTTGCCGTCCGGGGTGTCGTATTTGTTGGAAAGATCCTGGAAGGCGGTAGGAGAGATAAGGGCCACCTTAGGGGCTGAATTCCCGTTGTAATTCTGTTTGAGGGTGTGCTTGAGGTAGGCGTCGAGTTCCTTCTTGTAACGCTCCACATGCTCCGAGCCGTCGAAGGAAGAGTTGGTGCCGAAGAATGCCAGGATGGTGTCAGCCTTCAAGCGGCCAAGCCATTGGTCCGGTGTTTCGAAGTGGCCGCTGGGGCTGGTGTTTACTTTGTAGGCCGGGTGGACCAATTCCTTTGCCCCAGGGAAGGCATACTGGCCATCATAATTCCGCCCCGGATGGGGGCAAAAGCCGGGGGTGTTCCCTTCGTCGGCAATATTCCGTATGGTGATGTTACTGTCCGGGAATGCCAGGTACAATTCCGTCTCAAAGTGCCCGAAATGCTCCATCCGACTGGCCAACCCCGTACCGACCAGGACGATGGAGTCGCCTTTCCCGACAGTGAGTTTGCCCGGTGCGGCAAAAGTCATTTTGGCTGCCAACACGGCAAGCAGGACTGGTAGGGTCTTTATAAACATAAGTTGCTGAATATTAAAGTGGTTGGTGGGTTTTCGTGTGTATATCCTGGCATCGCCAAATCAAACCCTTTTGCTTGATTGGAAGCCCTTATTAGCTGGCTTCCTTCCGGCTTGAAACCGCGCTTGGAATCTGGCATCCCCGACAGGTCTAATCTAAGGTTCCCTGCCCCATGAAAACGTCAGATAACCCAACGCCCCGGCGCGAATTCCTCCAAAATACCATCCTCGGCGCAACTGGGGCCGGGTTGGCGCTTACCGCGACGACCCATACTGCCGTTGCCGCGGCAAAAGGGGACGATTCCGTGGACGTGATCGTTGATTTGGACGTTTTGGTCGTAGGTGGCGGCACGGCCGGGACGATCGCGGCCATCCAGTCCGCCCGTGCCGGGGCGTCCACCTTCCTCCTGGAACGCGGGGCCCAGCTTGGCGGGATGACGACGACCGGCGGGGTCGCATTCCCCGGTTTGTTCGATGCCTGGGGGAAGCAAATCATCGCGGGGATCGGTTGGGAACTGGTCAAAGAAAGCGTGGAACTGGACGGCGGCTCCCTACCCGACTTCTCCAAAGTGCCCCAGCGCCATTGGATGAACCAAATCATCGTGAACCAATTCCTCTACGCCATCCTTGCCGAGGAAAAATGCGAAAAGGCCGGTGTCCGCATCGCCTACTATGAATTTCCCCGTGCAGTCACCGAAACCGAGGCAGGTTGGCAAGTAGACTGCATCGGGTTCGGGACGCGCCGCCGGATCAATTGCAAGCAAATCATCGATTGCACAGGCGGGGCGGAGGTCGTGGGGTTGCTTGGCTTCGAAAGGCTCCGGGAGGACGAACGCCAGCCTGGGTCCATGCTCTTCATGCTGGACAAGCCCAACAGCCCTGGGCGGGTTGCCCAGCTCAATGCCCTCTACATTCATGGTGCCGA
>JAYPDO010000021.1:1599-25395 GCA_038125285.1 Opitutia bacterium | reverse complement strand
GACTCCACCAACTCCCGCACTGTCACCGCCGCCAACTTGCAAGGCCGCAAATCCGTCCTCGCAAAACTCCGCAAAGAAAACAAACGCCTGACCCACCTCCAGCCTGAACCCGGGTTTCGCGAGACCTACAGGATCCTTGGCGAAACCCTCATCACCTTAAACGATTACACCTCGGGACGGCTCTTTGAGGACGCCGTCAGCAATGCCTTCTACCCGGTGGACCTGCACACCAAAAGCGGCGTCCGCCCCAAACCCCTCAAACCCGGTACCGTCCCGACTGTCCCTTTAAGTGCCCTCATCCCCAAAGGCAGCCGGAACCTCATTGTGGCAGGTCGTTGCGTTAGCAGCGACCGCCTAGCTAACTCCGGCCTCCGCGTTCAAGCCTCCTGCATGGGCATGGGCCAAGCAGCCGGAGCCGCATCCTCATTGGCAGCCAAGCAAGGCACCACCCCCCTTGCCGTCCCTCTTTCCCAAATCCATGCGGTTCTCAAGGAACACGGGGCAATCATCCCAGGCAAAGCCTGACGCCTGAGTCGGATAGGCCGCCGCACTTTATGTCCCCAAAGCTAAGAAAATTCCGTCATCTGGTAAGGCTGGATCGCTGAGCAAGCCGTAAATAGGCCTATTATTGCCAAATTTTCCGACTTGGCTTTGCCCTGGTAATCCATTCAAGAAGGCAAGTAGAATTGGGCATACCCCAAGTCGCGGCGTCCTTATTTACCCGATCCGCAACCCTTTGACAATATCTCTCCTCTAAACCCATGGTTTGCTCCCAATTAAATACTCTGAAGCAAAACCTGGTCTCCGTTTGGCAAACAAAATGAAAGCGTTTAAACCGTGACTAGCCAAACAGCAGATGACCCCGAAACGTTAATAAGATTTCCAACAATAAAAAGACCGTATTGTGCGGGAACCGAAGATCGCCGCTCCGGGATAATGAGCCAAGCGTCAAGGTCGCCAAGGTTCCCCGGAGTTGCCTTTGGCTTCCAGGAATTTGGCGTCCACTTCCTTGTACCAGGCATGGAGTTTCTTGCGCATCTCCCCTGCCCTTTCCGGCATATCCTTTGTGAGGTCGCGGCTTTCTCCGATGTCTTCGGACAAGTTGAAGAGGGCGATGCTGCCGTCCTCATAGTTTTCGAAGAGTTTGAAATCGCCCATGCGGATGGCACCACCGGGAATGCCGCCTTGGTTGGAGTAGTGCGGGTAGTGCCAATAGAGGGCTTCGCGCGCCAAATCCTCACCTCGCATAGCCGGGGCGAGGTCAATGCCATCGACATTGTGCTTTAGTTTCACACCGACGGCGGCGGCGACAGTCGGTAGCAAGTCGATGGAACACATTGCTTGTTTACTGACCGAACCTGGTTTTGTAACCCCTGGATAACGGATGATCCAAGGCTCACGGATGCCGCCTTCGTAGACCCATCCTTTTCCACCACGAAGGGGCAGGTTGCTGGTGGGGCTGCCTTCGGAGGTGGAGAGGCCGCCATTGTCGGATGTGAAGACGACCATGGTATTGTCCGCATTCCCGGAATCTTCAAGGGACTTCAGGACTTTGCCGACGGCCTGGTCCATCGCCTCGACCATCGCCGCATAGACGGCGTGTTTCTGGAGAATGCGGACTTTGTGGCTGTGCAACGGCCCGAACTCTGTGCCTGTCACCTTCTCGGCCTTTGCCTTGTACTTTTCGACTAGGTCGGGCCTGCCCATGAGCGGAGTATGGACGGAGTAGAAGGCGAGGTAGGCCAGGAAAGGTTTGTCCTTGTTTTCCAGGATGAATTTGGCGGTCTCTTCGGCGAGGCGGTTGGGCAGGTGTTCTCCTTCGGGGCTGTCGGGATTGAGTTCCGGGTTCTTGAACGGGGAAAAGTACCGCTTCCCTGTGTAGGGGCCGCCAGCACTGTGGCCGCCCATGTTGATGTCGAACCCTTGGGCTTGTGGCCAGTGGGATTTGTCAGGCCCAAGGTGCCACTTGCCGGCGAAGAAGGTGGAGTACCCCTTCTGTTTCACGACTTCGGCCAGGGTTACCTCCTCCAAATCCATGCGGTTGTGCAATGGGGCGGGATTGAACTTCCCCGAACGTTTGCCGGAAAAGTAGTTCGTGGCATCCGGGCGGCTCGGGTACTTGCCGGTCATAAGGCTGTAACGGGTCGGGGAGCAGACCGGATTGGCCGCATAACCATCCGTGAACCGCATCCCGGTGGCGGCCAGCTTGTCGATGTTCGGGGTTTCGTAGAAGGTGCCCGGGTTGTTCGCCCCGATGTCCATGTAGCCCAGGTCATCAACCAAGAAGACGAGGATGTTCGGAGTTTTCGCACCCCATAGTGCAGAGGCCAGGAGGGTGGATAGGAGAAGGAAGGTTCGTTTCATGGGATGGAGTTTTTAAATGAATACTATAGGTCTGATAGGACTTATGGGTCTGATCAAATGGAAGATATTCAGTTCACCTTCAAGTATTCCACGATGTCCCTAAGATGCTGGGCTTTCAGGCCGAACTTGCTGCCAGCTGGCATGAGGGAGGTCTTGAGCTTCTTGCGGGAAACCAGGTCGGCGGCTTCCACCACTACGTCTTCGCCGCCGAATACGCGGATGACTAGCGGGTCGCCTTCAGCTTGCATAAAGCCTTGGAGACGTTTGTTGCCTTTGACCACAAGCTCGGTGGCCTCGAAGCCGTGGGAGAGGTCGGCGGAGGGTTCGAGGATGGAGCGGAGGATGATTTCCCGGGTTTGGCCGCGTCCCCAGCCACTGAGGACTGGGCCGAACTCGACGCCGGTCGCGCCGATTTTGTGGCACATGATGCAGCGTCCGGCCATGAGCTTACCGTTTTCAACGTCTGGCTTGAGGGCGAGGATATCATTTGCGGGGGGCAACTTTGTGTCAGGGCCGAGGGAATCGGGAGCGAGGCGGTCGGTGTAGACGATTGGTTCGGCCGGTTTGCCGTTGTAGAGGTCGAGAGGTTTGTACTTGGACCAGATTCCTTGGTTGCGTTTGTCGAGGAAGGCTTTGGCAAGGGAGCCGGTTTCTCCTTCGGCGGCCTTGGCAACCTTGACCATGGACTTGGCGGCCTGCGGGGCTTCGATAAGGCTGATGGAGAAGAGCATGGCGCGGCGGGTTGCGGCGTCCAGCTTGGTGTCCATTGCCCAGGCTTCGAGTTCCGGGAGAGCGCTGACGGGTTGGAGCCGCCATACGAGGTTGGCGTAAACCGGGTCGAATCCGGCGTTTTCGCAGCGTAACGCTTTGAGGGCGGCGTAGGTCTTTTCTTCCTTGTCGGTGGCACCGATGCCGAAGGCTTCGACGTAGTAGCGGTCTTTGCCGTCGTAGCCTTTGGCGAGGTCGAGTAGGATTTGTTCACAATCCTTGAAGGCGACATAGCGAAGGGCGAGGGCGACTTCTCGGCGGACGGACGGGGCCGGGTCTTTGGCCAGCTTGGCAGCGTGTTCGAGCACCTTGTGGTTGCCGTGCCGGAGGGCGCGGAAGGCGGCGATGCGGATTTGCGGGTCTTTGTGGGTTAGGAGGCCTTCCACAGTTTGGATACCGGCATCCCCAAGTTTGGCGAGAAGCCAGATGGCGCGGGCCTGGATGTAGGGGTTGGAGTCTTCCAACAAGGCTTTGACGGCCGGAACTGACTTTGCCCCGACGGCTTCCAACTTGGCGCGACCCAGTTCGCGGACATTGGGGGACGGGCTTTTCAATGCGGCGATTTGACCGACTGCGTTGGAGAGGTCGAGCTTGGGGACTTTCAACTTCGCGCCTTTGGGGGCAAGGCGGTAGATGGTACCGGTCTGGGCTTGGTCGCGGGTTCCGTGTCCGCCGACGCGGTAGTCGAACCAGTCGGCGACGTAGATAGCCCCGTCCGGGCCGATGCAGACGTCAGAGGGGCGGAAGAGGGAAATTTCCCCCGCATTTCCGCCGGCGTTGCGGAAGTCGGCCCCGGCGAAGTTGCCTTCGGGGTTGGAGGTAAGGAAGATATCGCGTTTGGGGAGGCCGATGCCAGCGCCGGCTTGGGCGGGATGGTAACCGAAAACGGTATTGCGTGCCGGTTCGCAGGATAGGACGTACCCGCTGAGTTTGTTCTCCATGATGCCGTTTTCGTAGAAAGCGATACCGGTAGGGGAACCCCCGCCGTAGACATCACCAGCCGGGACGGTGCCGGGGTCTTCCTGCCGCCATTCGGCGACTGGGGTTTCCTGGCCGGGCATGCGGTCGGTACCCCAGTTACGGGTGCCGTTGCGTGAGGCGTAGCCCATGTTGCCGTATTCCATGAGCCAAGCAGTGCGGCTGGCGGGAGGGTCGTCGTTGTCGTTTTGGAAGACATCGCCGAAAGAGCTGACGGTTTGTTCGTAGGAGTTGCGGAAGTTGTAGCCAATGGGACGCAGGCCGGTGCCGTCGGGATTGACCCGCATGGCCACGCCGCCAACATAGACTTGGCCGTCCGAGCTTTTGTGCCCGGAGACTTGTTGCATGGAGTAGAAACTGCCGGCGTTTAGGGTCCAGCCCTCCTTGTCGGTGACCTTGGACCCCATGTTGCCGTGGTTGAAATACCATTGGCCATTGGGACCGACGGTGACGGAGTGGAGGCTGTGGTCGTGGTTCGCGCCATTGAACCCGGTTAGGAGGACTTCCCGTGTGTCGGTACCTTCGTCGAAAACGGCGTTGCGGTTGACGTCTGTGTAGACAATGAGGTCGGGGGGTTGGGAGACGATAATTTTGTTGTCCACGACAGCGATGCCTAGCGGGGAAAGGAAGCTGGTTTCTTGGACGAACACATGGGAGTCGTCCGCAGTGCCGTCGCCGTTTGTGTCCTGGACTACGACAATGCGGTCCCCGCCTTGGGAACCGCGGCGGCCCCGGTAATTACGGCCTTCGGCGACCCAGATGCGGCCAAGGTGGTCAATATCAATGTTAGTAGGGTTCCAGAAGAGGGGAGATTTGGCCCAGATGGTGAGCTCCAGGTCTTCTGGATAGGCAAACTTGTCGACAGGGAGGAAGGCTGGGTGGCCGGCTTCGGCGACGGAACCTGCCGGTGCGCTGCGAAGGGCGCTGGTTGCCGGTGCCTTGTCCATGACGTAGAAGGCGACGCTTGCGGCTTCGCCGTTGGACTGCTTTGCCCCGCCGTCATCCAAGCCGCCCCGGGCTTCGAACTTAACAAATTTGTGGCCTTCGGGAAGTTGGTAATGGATGACGCTTGGGGCGTGGGTGCCAATGCCGTATGGGACGTCTTTCCCGTCGATTTTCATGGGCTTTCCCTGGGCATTGGCATTTACCTTGGAAGAGCCCCAACCCGAGGAAGCCGAGCGCCATTTCAAGTCGGTCAACTTGGTCGCCTTGCCATCGGCGTCGATGAGCCTTGGTTCGGCCCAGTCAGCCCAGTCGCAAGTTTTGTCTTCACCATCGACGATCACCAGGAACAAGTCCTTCTTTCCCTTGATGTCTGCGGAAATGTCGGCGGCCATGCCAGGGGTCTTGGTCGTAATGGTTTTTGTGGAGGCAAGGGCTTCCTTCAATCCAGCCGTCCCAGAGGGTGTTGGGGTGGATTGTGCGGATTTCCGCTTGGTGGGGTTCGGAAGGGACTTGACGCCGCCTTTGGGAACTTCCATGCCGGCAGTCCAGACAATGGCGTTGAGGACGAGGGTGCGGAAGCTGTCGTTGTCCCAGGAGGAGTGGTTGTGGGCTCCAGTGATGCCAAACCCGCGGCCTTTGTTGCCAGGGCGTTGGTAGGCCCAAGCGACGTGCTGCTTTTCCTTGCGCTCCAGGACGGCCTTGCGGACGTCTGGGTTGCCCGAGTGAGGACCGTCCGGGCGTTTGAGGGTGTCAACCGGCGGAAGTGCGGAAAGGATTGGAGTGACGCCTTCGGGCTGGAATCGCATATGGTAATACCATTCGTCATTCAAGGAGAACGGCTTCACGCCTTCGGTCGTCGGATGGCCGGGGATGAGTTTGAAATCGGCCGTCCAGTGCGGGTTGACGGACCAATGGGTTTCGAAGTAGCCACCCAGCCATTCCAGGAAACCCTCCCCGGTGTCGCCTTTAGGGACTTCGACCGCGTAGTGTACACAGACAAAACCTATGCCTTTGGCCATCAGTTCCGTTACTTGGTCGAGGTGCGGGATAACCGGGTGCCCGCCGCCTCCGTCGGAAAGGATGACGATGGTTTTCACATCGTCGAAAAACTTCCCGTCCTTTGGCCAGAGTTTGGAGACCACGGCTTCCACGGGCAATCCAGACTCCTTGTTCAGGGCATTGGCGAGGAGGTCGACACCGTCACCCCAGTTGTGGGCATTGGCACCATGGCTGTCGCGCCCGGCAATGAGGGCGACCTTGGTCTTGGCATGGAGGGTTGCTGAGGCGAGGGCGAGCAGCCCGAGGAGTAGGATATTGGTACGTTTCATATTCTGTAAATCAGTTGGACTACCTTGCCCAGCAGAACTGGAGAAGGGAAGAAAAAGATCCAACTCGAATGGACATGAATCCCAGCGAGTGGACACGAATTTCAAAAAAACATTGGAGAAACAGCACTTTTCATGGTTTCCATTGATTTGCCGGAATGGATTTGCCAATTGCCAATGGGCAGGTGAACTGATCGCCATGGAATAACGACCTTCCATCCAAACCAAACAAATGCAGATCGACCGCCAGGACTTTGTAGCCGGGAACCTAATGGACGCTGAAGCCGTCTTGGCAGGACTCCCTCCAATCGAAGAAGTCCTGGGCAACCAAAGCGGCCTGAGCCAAACCCAAGCCCTTGAAACCTTTGAAGGCACCATTTCCAGGGAAAACCAATGGCGCGAACGGCTCCACACCTCCCGCGCCCAAGGGGTCGGCTTTGCCGCGCCCGGTGGCTTCTTCACCCGAAGCCTTTACGAAGCCATCCTTTTGAAAACCATCCCACCCGCCGACATCGTGCCCCACATCAAGGGAAGGCCGCTCATCGAACTTGGGGCAGGTATGTACCACTACGGCTGGATGGTCGCTTCGGCCTGCTACGCAAGTGCATACATCGGGGTCGAGCCGTTCTACGCGGACAAACTCGCTATCTCCGTCCGCAGCGCGGAAGAAAAATACGCCGGCAAATACCACATCCCCAATTCCACCATCCTTTCCGAAGACATGAAACTCGCCCTCGGTAACTTGCCAGACTCCTCCGCATGTGTCCTTGCCTGCGGTATCGAAGACTGTATTTTGCCAGACAAAACCTATCGCCATGCCGTAGAAAACCACATCCTGCGGATCCTTCCGCCAGACGGCCTCTTCATCAGTTTCCAAAGCGACCTCCACCCCAAAGGCCTCCACCTCACCCAAACCCAAGTCAAACGCCTCGACTCCCCCCACTCCGACAACCTTTGCCTCTACCGCAAGTAGGCACAGCAAAAATCAAAAATCCTGTCCGGCAATCATCGACTAAAAGGAAGGTCGAAGCCTACCCATGAGTAACCTCGCCAAAATCCTCTCTGCCATCATCCTGCTCGGCACCCTCATGGGAGCAGGTCCAGGGCTCTCCTTAGCCAGCCCCGCCCCAGACGCAAGTCAACCTGCAACGGTCTTCGGCATCCCCGTACTCTACGCCTGGGTTGCCTTCTGGTTCCTCGTGCAGGCCGCCGCCATATTCGTGGCCTCCGAAAAGCTCTGGAAGCCCCAGGACGGCGGCGCGACGGACAAATTGGAGAAGGAAGTATGAACCCGCTCCTGACCATTGCCCAGACCACCGCACCGATCACTCCCGCGGACATGGGCTACCTCCCCCACATCATGCTGGGGCTCTATATGCTATTACTCGTCTGGCTCTGCTACCTAGGGTACAAAAAGGGCGAGGCCACCGAAGTGGACTACTACCTTGCCGGGCGCAACCAAGGCACCTTGGTCACCTCCCTGACCATCATGGCCACCATGTTCTCAAGTGCCGCCCTGCTCGGAATCCCCGGCACGGTTTACCGGGACGGCCTTGCCTTTGTCCCCTTCGCCCTCAACCTCACTGTCGGGGGCATCGGGATATACCTGCTCGGCTCCCGCATCCACAGGCTCGGCAAGGCCCGTGGCTACGTCACCCCTGCGGACCTGATCGGTGACTACTATCAAGGGACGGCCATCCGCCTCCTGGCGACATTCACCGGCGCAATGTACGTACTCCCCTACGTCATCATGCAAATAAAAGCCGGAGGCTACCTGGCCGAACAACTTTTCCCCGATGTACAACCCATCACCCTGATGGGAGAACAGTTCGACATGTTCCGCATCGGGGTCTGGGCACTCTCCCTGCTCACCACTGGCTACGTCCTGATAGGGGGGATGCGCTCGGTGGCCTGGACGGACGTCATCCAAGGCTTCCTCTTGCTCACCGGGATGCTTTTGGCAGGGTTGGCGACCGTACTCTACTTCCAAAACCACGGAGGCTTTTTCAACGCGGTGCGCCAACTCCCACCAGAAGCCCAAAGCCTCCCAGGTGCGACCGGTAAATGGACGCCGCTCATGATGCTCAGCATCTGCCTGTTTGCCGCCCTTGGCGCCATCATCCAACCCGGCCAATGGATGCGCTTCTACGCAGCCTCCTCCGTAAAGACCCTCCGCCAAAGCGCCCTCACTTTTGCCATCGTCCTGCCCTTCTGTTTCATTTTCGGCATCATGCTCGTCGCCCTGGGCGCGAGGCATGAATTCCCCCCAGTATACAAATATACGGAGGAGCAAACGAAAGAAATGGCCGGCTGGACACCCGAAGAGGCCGCCAAACAAAAACCCGTCCTCCACCCGCACGAGAAATTCGGGCCAAGCCCTGCAGACACGGACAAAGCGGTCATCGTCATGACGCAACACACCGTCCCGCAAGTCTTTGGCAAAACCGCAGGCACCTTCGTCGTCACCCTCATCCTAATCGCGATCCTGGCGGCATCCATGAGCACGGCTGACAGCAACCTCCACGCCCTCTCCGCCATCCTCACCCGCGACGTGTACGACCGCTACATCCACCGCTCCGCCACCGAAAAGGAAAAGACCTGGTTCGGACGCATCATCATTATCCTGGCCACCATGAGTTCAGTGCTCTTCGTGGAACTGGGAGAAAAGGGGGGAGAATTCAACCCACTTACCCTCATCACCCAACTGATGCTCCTGGCCGTCGCCTTCTCCAGCCAACTCCTCCCACTGGCCATCGACTGCCTCTACCTACACAAAGGCACCCGCGCCGGAGCCATGGCCGGGCTGGCCGCAGGCATCCTTACCGTCCTCCTCTTCGGCCCTTTCCCCGCACTAATCCTTGACGAGAACCACCCCGTCCTAGCCGCCCTCCTTAAGTTCACCACCTCCGCTTCTGCCCAAATCCACATCTCCGCGATCGGCATCATCGTCAACACCACCGTCTTCGCCCTCGTCTCCTGCGTCACCCCAAAGCTATCCCCCTACCACCTCCTCAAGTTCAAAGAAGTCCTCTACGGCGGGTATAAAAACCCCTGAGCAGGATCCGTCCGTAATACTCCAGGAAACAAATTTTCTGCACCCAAAAGATGAAGCAATTCGGTTCTTCGACGACCCCATGTCGGAACAATCCAGGAGGCTATGTTGTAGCAACATCAGAGAATTATGTCAGCGGATGGGGCAACCGGAGGATGGTAGAATTCAATTTTGGGGGAAGGAAAGCCTGGTGTGCAGGGTTACGGCGCCTGCGTAGAGGGCGGTAGATGCAAATCAAACCTTGTGTACTTGTTGGGATTTGCGAAGAGCTTGGGATACCGCTTGAGAAAACGGCAATTTAATCGCCGCACCGGCTGGGTTGAAAAAAGGATTTATTCGACAACAAGGCCGACGACCCGTTTGCGCTCATCGTAGGTCCAATCGACGGTCACGGTGTCCCCGGTCTTGGCCTGCCGAATCTTTTCGAGCATATCCCTGTCCAGGCCTTTGGACCATTTGGGCATGTACCGCTCCGGCACCCCGTTTAAAGGCGTCACTTCAATCCAGGCTTCCCCTTTTGCAGTGACCCGCCCTTTGGCGGAGCCGGATTTGGCACCATTGTCGATATGGGAGATTTCCAGGATGCGCCGTGATTCGAAGAACTCCCACTTGACCTCGACACGGTTGAGGACGACGAACCCTTTCAACTTGCCCAACATGCCCTGGTCTAGGCCGCCGCGCTCGCCTTCCGTCCCTTTGACCCACTTGGGCAAGTACCGGACGGATTCCTTCTCACCATCGGCTTTGATTTCCAGCCAATGTTCCGACCGGGCAGTGATGATCCCTTGGGTGACACCACCTTTGGACGCTTCTTCCGCCCGGAGGCCGTAGGCCAAGCAGGAACCCAAAAGAAGGATCCCGGATGCCAAGTATTGGTTCAATTTACGCCTTTTCATTGGGTGATCCTTCCCTTTTGTAGTTATGTGATGGACCTGTGCGGGAGTGGCAATGCTGATTATTTCAGCTTTACCACCGAGCCGTCGTTGAAAGCGGCGACCACTTGGCCGTTGTCCACGGCAAGGCCGTTGAAGGCGAGTTGGGAGGGATAGGCCTTTTCCCAGACAATTTCGCCGGACTTGAGGTCGATGGCGCGGACAAAGCCCTTGTTTTCCCCTTGGTCGATCAGGCTGCCGCCTTGGATGGCCATGTTGTCACAGAGGACAAGGGAGGTGCCTTGGCTGCCTTCGGGAAGGCGGATATTCTTATCTTTACCATCCACTTTGAGCGTGAGGACATTTTGGCGGGAAGAGCTGACGGCATCCCCGTTCCAACTGACGGTCTCCCCTTTGGCATTAGAAAAACCGATGGACTGGAACTTGCGGTAGCCAAGGCGCGTCCAATTCCAGCTTAACAAACCTTCGTTGCCCATGCTGACCCGCTGCACATCGTCATCCACTTGCTTCTGGATAGCCTGGACTTCATTGCGTTCCAATTGGCGTCCCAATTCCTTTTCCTTGGCAACCAGAAGTTCTTTCGCCTTGGCTGCGGCGGGGGATTCCGTGAATTCTCCGGTGTCGGCCTTGAGGTAGTGGTCCATCAGGCGCAGCAAGTCGCCTTCGAGTACCAGGACGTCGTTGAGCTTGGCACGGCCACCCTGGACACCATTGCCGGATTGGGGGATGGCACGGGACCAGAGGGGTTGGCCAGTTTCCGGCTCGAAAGCGCGGACGACGATGCCACCGTCGGATCCTTGGGTCCGGCCAGCGGAGGCAAAAGCCTTTCCATTGGCGACAAGGACGCCGCCGATGACAGGCCATACGGACTCCAGCTTGCCATGGGAAATCATGCGCTTTTCCTCAGGGGCTATGCGGAGGCGGTAGAGGGGCTCGCCAGTCTTGAGCTTAAGGGCGGTGACATGGCCGGTGTGGTCGCCAACAAGGCAGATGCCTTTATGGATGGTCGGAGGGGTGTCCATACGGGCACCGGTGGGGAAACGCCAGGCGACGTGTCCGGTGTCCATGTTGACGGCGATAATCTCGTTTTGGTCGATGTCTCCGACCACGGCAATGCCGCCGGAAAGGACGGGGGCGGTAAGGCGGCTGTTGAGGTAAGATTTCCAGTCCCGGGCGACGCTGCCTTGTTGGGTCTTGGAGGCGACGTTGGTGGACCAAGTTTGCTTGGCTTCACCGCTGATGGCAGTAGCTACGGCACTGTTGCGGGAAGGGTTTCCACGGAAGGTGGACCATCCGGATCCTCCGGCCACGCCGTCTTGCTTTTCATCATAAGATTTGTAGGCCACGGGATAGGCGGAACCTTCCATTTCCTGCGGGGTCGGCTCTTTGCCGATGGAGGCAATGGCCAGGAGGCCAGGGACTTGGCCAGGTGTGCAATTGCACCAGTTTTGGGCGATGTAGCCAGCGCCGTAGGCAGGGGTTGTCCCGGTCAGGCAGGCAGCGCGGGCACCACCAAAGCGGATTCGGTCCTTACCGTCCGAGGCACCGCCCCCACGGTCGACGAGCTTTACGTCTTCAGTTTGGAAATTGGGGGTGCAGATGTGGTTACGATAGCGGAAGAAATCCCCGCCGGCCTTTTTGGCGTCCTCGCCTTCCAGTGATTTCCCGGAAGTGGCGGAAAGGAGGGACACTTTGTTGCGGCTGCCCAAGGCAACGGAAACCACGCCATTGGCAGCGGCTTCCAAGTTGAGGGTTTCTCCGGTCATCCCGATTTCGACAGCCTCGCTTTTCCACAAAACTTTGCCGGATTTCAGGTCGAGGCCAATAACACGGTTGTCCGGGTGCTTCAAATTGCCTTTGTCGTCCCTGCGGTTGTGGTTGAGTTCAAGGCTATCGGCTTGGTCCCGGTTCACAATGATGACGCGGCCTTCGGAAATCAGGAGGGAGGTACCCAGGAGGTCTTGCTTCCAGAGTTGCTTGCCGGATTTGTCATCATACGCCTCGACGGTGCCGGAGGAGATATCCCAGTCCATCCGGCGGCGGTCATATTGTTTCACAGAACCCATTTTCTCGCCTTTGTCCCAGGTGGCGGCGACCACGATGCCTTCGTCCGCTGCGATAAAGCCGGGGATGTGCTTGGTGGGGAGTTCGGCCACGGTCTCGCCGGTGCGGGTATCGATCTTGAGCATCTTGCCATTTTCCCCGGCGGCGTAGAGGTGGCGGCCAGTGGAGATGAGGGGGGCTTGGTTCTCAATGTAAAGGCCACCGTAGTAGGTATCCCCAATCCGTTTGCGCCAGAGAAGGCGGCCATTGAAGGCGTCACGGCAAGTCAGGTATTGGTCGGTACCGTATTCGGAGCGCCAGCCTTCGCCGAGGTTTTCGTCGACAGCTTCGGAGAAGGTGAAGATGCGGCCGTCGTCCACCACCATGGCGCGGGTGGAGGAGTAGCGGTTGGCTGCGCGTTTGGGGTTGTCGAAATTCATCGGGAGACCGGCATTCCATTTGAAGCCGAGGGGGAGTTCGAGATGGGTGTCCCTGGAGACGGGGATACCGTCCGGAGTGTGGTAACGGTGGGTCCATACGTCCATGCCCTCCGGCAGCGGCATCGTCTCCACTTTGTCCAGTTTGCCGCCCTTGCAGTAAACCAAATGCCCGTAAGGGGCGATGCAGCGGCGGGCTTCCTGGGTGTCAAACCCGTCGGCCTTGGCCTTGGAGAAGTCCATCACGATCAGGGCATTGACCAAATGGTCACGGTACGGGAGAGGGTTGAGGGGAAGTTCCTCCACGCTGACTATGCCCTTGAGCCCTGCCTTGGCAACGGCTTGGTTAATGGAATTGGTCTCATCCAGGGAACCGGCAAGCACATGCACCAATGAATTCCCGGACGCCCCCAACTGGGTGGCGACTTTCCCGGCTTGGGCATCGCCGTTTGCCAGAACCACGATGACCCCGCCGTCCAGGTCTTCGAGGGATGCCGGAGTTTCCCCGGCGTGGACGATAGATTGGCCTGCGGAAACCAGGAAAATGGAAAGCAACCAGTGGGAAAGTCGGGGTCGGGTCATGGCGGTGTCGGGTTAAGGTGAAAAGCCGCAAACTACTCCTCATCATCCCTGGAACAAGAGAAATCGAAGGACTATGTTTGCGACAGAATTGACCATCCCCCGCACACTCCCCTAGCTTGCGCCGCATGATGAACCGTTTGCTTCCAATCCTTCCTATCCTGCTCCCTTTCCTCGCCAACGCACAATGGTTCGAAAAACGTCCGGAGGGGACAGTCCAGTTGGCACTCCCGATGGACATCCCCGTAGAGGATGGGGAATGGGAAATCACTGGCAAACTGGAGACGGCGGACGACCCGGCACTTGGCCACAAAGTGCTCAGGGCCGGTCCTGGACGAAGTACGGTTCTCCGCAGCGCGGCCAAGGTCTCCAGCCCTTGCGAGGTCACCGTTTGGATAAAAATCCCGGAGGAAGAAGGGACGAAAACCGCGGACTTGGATTTCGGTTTGGAAGGGCAGGATGTGGACAGCGCGAAATACCGCCCTTCGGCCTACGCCAACTTGAACCATACCCAATTCGGCGAACGCGCCTTGCGGGTGACCGGGCGCTTCGGCTCCTTCAACGCCTCCACTTACTCCGAACACATGGATGTGGTGGACGGCCGGACGAGCCAGGTGAATACCTCTAAGAATTTCACCTTCGCCCCCAGGTTCAAGGAAGTTTCCCCGGTCTGGGACGAGGACTTCCGGACCGAGATCGAGGGAGCTATTGCCAATGTCCCCCGGATCGCAAACACCTGGATCCAAATGCGGATCGTGCAAACCGCCCATTCGGTCCGGATGTACCGGGACGGCATGTTCATCGCAGGCCGTCGCCATGCTGTGCCGACACACTCCCCTATTGCCCTCACAATAGCCCCGGGCGTCTCGGTCGGGAAATTGGAGGTACGAAGTTTACCTGACGGAGACCAGGAAAGGTTCGTACCCGTAGGCCTTGATATGCTGGCCAATGATAAGGCCATTGGGAAGGACGGCGGGGTTGGACTTTCCCCGGATGGCCTTCCGGCCGCCGGTGCACAGGTAGAAATCAACGGCATGCCCTTCAACTTCCCCTCCCGCATGCGTGGCAATGATCATGTCGACGTGGGCAAAAGCCTCTTCCACTACCGCAACCGACAGGGGCACTACATGGCAAAGGTCACCTGGCCGCACCCAATGGAACTCGACCCGAGCCGCCTCACCATCACTGTGCCCAACCGCCCCTACCAACGCCTTTGGCTCGTGGCCGCACACGATGGGGACAAGCTCGACGTCCCCCTAGTCACCGCACGGTTTTACAAACCCGGGGCCGGATTCCCGGTCGATGCAAAGGCCGATGTCCCTTCGTTCAACGCCCGAGCCTCCACAGAGGGTGCCGTCAGGTTACCCGTCAAGTACGCCGATGGCAAGGACGCCAACCTCTGGCTTGTCCCCATCGAGCTGGATTCTGTCACCCTAGCGTCCCAATTCCGGGATTTGCCGCAGATGTGCCTGGAACTGACCAAGGCTGTCCACGGATACCGAACCTACCCCGACCCTTCCAACTACTCCTGGTTCCAAGGCGGCCTCCCCAGCGGTGTCCGAATCTTCGCCATGACCCTCGAACGTGCCCCAATCCGCCTCATTACGAAAGGGAACCGCCATGGCAACGTCTACGTATCCCCGGAGCCCCCGGTATGGCAAATCGAGCTAGACAACTTTACCGGAAAGGCTGTCACCGCCGACATCTCCGTAGAAGTCACCGCCCCGGACGGCCAAAGGGAAAGCCACAAACTCCAAGGCCACCTCCCCTCGTGGGGGCAGGACTCGCTCCAACTCCCGCTCCAACCCCACATGTTCGGGCTCTATGACGTCGTAACCACCGTCCGCACCAACGACGGCGGCACCTTCACCCATTCAGGCAAATTCTGCCAACTCCCGGTGGATGACCGGAACACCTCTACCCGCAACTCCCACTGGGGCCTCTGGAATTGGAACGGCGGGCACGACACCAACCCAGACCACGAAGAAAACCACTACCTCAACCGCGCCGCAGGCTCCCGGTTTACCCGAGGTGATGCACAAATCCGCAGGAAATGGGGCATGGCGCATTCCCCGGAACACTTGCAATATGGCCCGGAACCCTGGTCGCTCGAAGACGAAGTCGACCCGGAGGCAAGGGCGGAATATATCGAAGCCATCGGGAAGAAAGCTGCCAAGATGTATGAGAAAAACCCTGACGCCACGTCCTTTAGCATCTTTACGGAAACCTCCGTCTCCGCCCCCCTCACCTACGGGATCCCGCCCCAATACCTCGGGGAAGGCCAATACCAAATGGACGAAGCCGAATCCCGCCGTTTCCGGGGCATGATGCGGACCTTCGAGGCCGCAGTGGAAGGCATCAAAAAGCATGCACCGAAGGCTCCCGTCGCCCTCGCGTGGTGCGAATCCAACTTCGTTGAACCCTTCCTGGAAGCCGGTATCGACAAGAAATCCTTCAGCTGGATTGGGGTGGACAGCCCAATTTTCGAGCGACTTCCGGAAATGCCCATCCGCGAAGTCACGCCAAACCGCATGTGGCTCCTCAAAGAAAACATGAAGCTACATGGCTACAGCGACATCCCCGTCATCCACACCGAAAGTTACTACCCGACCAGCCACGAACTCGCCCTCGGGCACCAACGCTCCGCCGACCACACTGTCCGTGTTTCAGTGCTGTCTTTAGCCCTAGAGTCCGACGTCCTGGCCAATTGCTTCACCCTCCACGACTGCGCCGGCTACTGGGGGAGCCAACACTACGGCTGTATCGGCCTAATCGGCCGGGCTCCGGAATTCAACCCCAAGCCCGCCTTCCCCATGTTCTCCACCATGACCCGTATGATCGACACGGAGAAGTTCGACGGCTTCATCCCCACCGGTTCGGCAACCGCCTACTGTGTACAATTCAAATCAGGCACAGAACTGACTTGGTGCCTCTGGACTGTGCTGGGCGAAAGGGAGGCCACCCTCACCATGGCCAAAGCCAATCCCGCCGTATTCGTGGATCCGCAAGGCAACTCCCGCGAACTCGCCCTGGACGAAAACCTCTCAGCAAAAGTCGAACTCTCCCCCACCCCCGTATGGATACAGGGCGGGACGAACAAGATTGCCTCGGTAACCCTCGGTAAACCCGTCCACGAAGCCAAGCCCGGCCCACACACCAAGCTCCTGGACACCATGGAAAAGCCCTGGAATTACGACCCCGCCGACTACGATAAGTACGCCAAAAACCACTGGGGCTGTGCGCGTTATCCCGGCCCGATGGAGACCAAAGTCGTCCAATCCGATCAACGCAAAACCGACGTCTGGCACATCGACCTCGGCCAACCCGACGTCAAACGCGAACTCGCCGCCTGGTACGGCGTTTTTACCCCTCCCAAGCCAGTCGACATCCCCGGCCAAGCCGACGCCCTCGGCATCTGGGCAAACGGGAACAGCAACTGGGGCCGCATCATTTACGAAATCGAAGACGCCGACGGCGAAGTTTGGCAAAGCATCGGAAAGAAGGACGACTGGAACTGCGACGACACCCACTGCTGGAGCTACTTCGCCTTCGACGGCTGGCGCTACCTCGAATTTCCCCTCCCGCACCACGAACCCGGCGACAACTACCGCGGCATGGACGTAGTCTGGTGGAATTTCGACAAAGAAGGCGTCGTCGACCTCCCGGTCAAACTCAAGAAAATCATCGTCGAACTCCGCACCCACAACATCTACGTCGACCAACTCCAGGAAGTCCCCGAAGGCCAACGCCATGTCGAATTCAGCAACCTCCTCGCCGTATACGGTTCCCCGGAAAAAATGACCGATGCCCCGGTCAAAATCCAACGCCGAGCCCGAAACAAAATCCAACTCCCCAAAATCGACCTCGCCGACCTGGACAACCCAATTGCCCGCCTACAAGGATCGGGAACCGGACCAGAAGCTCAAATTGTAAAAATTGCCCCGCCCGACCACTTCTACGACGGCACCCGCGTCGAAGTCACCGTCAAAGAAATCGAAGGCGCGACAAATTACAAAGTCTACGTCTCCGCCTACGAATCCGGGGCCGCCGCCAAAGTCATGGGGACCGGCAAAGAACCGACGGTCCTCGTAAAAGGCCTCCGCCCCGAATTCCCCCTACACCTCTTTGCCACCTACAGCGCAGGCCGGAACGAATCCAAACCCAGCCCAATGAAGCGCCTCCTCCTCAAAGACGACTTCCCAATGAAGTAATAATGATGGGCGAGCTTTGGTCGCCGGGATGGTGCTTACGAATACACAGCGACCAAAGTTCGCCGCTCCACTTACCCGTGCAGACCTTGCATGCGCTTGTCGCCTGTGGAGAACTTGTCGTCTTCTAGTCCAAGGTGATGGAGGTAGGACACGAAAAGGTTGCAGAGCGGGGGCGGGTTATCCGGGTCGAAGGAGAGGTGTTGGCCATGTGTTAAATGGCCTCCTGCGGTGACAATCGGCAGGTTGATGTTGTTGTGGGCGGAGGCATTGCCAAGGTTGGACCCCAATAAGACCACCGTCTGGTCGAGCAAGGTGTTATCCCCTTCCTTCACGCTGTCCAAACGCTTCAAAAATTGCCCGAAAAGCCGGAACTCTTCCTCCTCGATGATACCGAGTTTTCGGATTTTATCGGGATCCTTGCCATGGTGGCTAAGGTTGTGCCAACCATCATCCACCCCCTTAAGGGAAACCACTTCGTTCCCTCCCGGGCCGTTCATTGTGATCAAACGGGTTGAATCCGTCTGGATGGCCAGGAACATCATGTCGTAGAACAAGGCCATGCGGCCAGTAAAGTTCTCCCGTTCATCGATGTCCACGGGAGGCTTCCGGTCTACCTGAGGCTTTGGTTTCTGGGCCCACTCGCCCTGTTTAACGAGCCTTTTCTCCAATTCGCGCACTCCGGTAACGTACTGCTCAAAAGTCTCATGATCCTCGCGGCCGATCTTCCGGGACACCTGTTTCACTTGGTCGCGCACCAGGTCCATGATGCTTTGGCCGTCTTCGATCCTTTGGATTTGTTTCGCCTTCTGGTCGGCCGAACCTTCAAGGAAGAGCATGGAAAAGATTTTGGAAGGCCGGGATTCCCCTGGGACCAAAAGCCCTGACCGGGTATAGGACAAACCGTTGTTGCCCGCTGTCAGCACCAGGCTGGCAAAGCGCGTATGGTGCCCTATCCGCTCGGCGGCATACTGGTCTACCGAGATCGTGTTTTTGAAACTCGGATGCCCGGGGTGGGCCGCACCGGTCAGGAAACTACTCTCTGCAGCATGCCCACCATCCACATCCGGGTGCTTCAACCCTGAAATCACCGTAAACTTCTGCCGGACATCCTGCAAGGGTTTCAAATAGGGGCTCGGCTCGTAATCCTTGCCGGGCATTTCAGGGAAGAGGTTGGGCGTGTGGATACCCAAGGGGGCATTCATGGCCACCATCCGGCGGGCTTCAGCCCCCTTTGCCGCTTCCAGCATCGGGTTCAACACCGGCAACCCCAGGGACACTGCCCCGGCCCGTAAAAAAGTGCGTCGTTTCATCATCTTTTGTTCTATCATTTTAATCATCAGCGTCCATCCGCGTTTTTCCTTGGTCAAAAATCCATTACGGCTTGCGGAAAAACTCGGACAACACGACTTCTTCCAGCATCGTCCGGAAGCCATTCCCCCTTATAGCCGAGTTGGCCAAAACTGCGTCCACGGAAACACGGTCGCCAGACGATAACTTCCTCCCTGTGGCATAAACCAACAACTTCCGGGCAAAGCCTTCCCGGAAGACTCCGATATGGGAAACCAAGTACCCCCGGTACCCTGTGAAACTCTCAAATTGATAGCCATCGGAAAGGATACCAGAAGCATCTACGGGCAGCCCAAGTTTGTAGCGCACCTTTTTGTCCGGCTGGTCGCCTTTTCCGAGGGTGCGGTAGCGGTTCCGCTCCCCGCCAATCGGGTCGAACACTTCCAAGGCAAACCCCGGCGGGTCGATCCGTGAATGGCAACGGGCGCAAGACTCGATTTCCCGGTGCTTGTCCAACTGTTCACGGATGCTGGTCGCCCCACGGATATCTGGCTCCACCGCAGGCACTCCCGGCGGAGGTGTGGGAGGCGGGCGCCCAATGATTTTTTCTTGGATCCAGACCCCGCGCAGAACGGGGGAAGTCGTCGTGCCATTAGCCGTCACTTTCAATACACTGGCCTGGCCAAGCAAACCGCCCCTCACGCTGTCCTCGGGCAAATGGACTTTCCGCATCTTCTCATGCCCGACAACCCCCTCTACACCATAGTGTTGGGCGAGGCGCTGGTTCAGGAAAGTGAAATCAGAGTCCACGAAGTTCGACACATCCAAGTTCTCCTCGAGCACATACCGGAAAAAGCTTCTGGTCTCTCCCAGCATGGCATGGAGCAGCAACTCGTCATATTCCGGGTACAACTGGGCGGAAGGTGTGGTGAACTCGATTTGGTCCAGGTCGAGCCAAAGGTCGGTAAAATGGTTGACGAACCTTTCTGCCTTCGGGTCTTTGGCCATCTGCCCGACCTGCTGGCGAAGGACATCCTCTTTCATCAGGTCTCCCGTTGATGCCAAATCCAGCAACCGCTGGTCAGGCATACTGGACCAAAGGAAGTAGGACAACCGCGAGGCCATTTCGTAAGCGTCCACGTCCGGTTGCCGGTTCAGGACCAAGAACTGCGGTGCGCACAAGACGGCGCAGACCCCTGCCCGGACGGCTTGCTCGAACCCGCGCCCTTGCTCCAACCGCCCCAAAGCCAGCTTCACAAATGGCTCGATTTCGGCATCCGCGACCGGACGCCGGAAGGCACGCGGAACGAATTCCCGGATGATCCTCACCACGTCCTCCTCGGGCTTGGAGGACTCCACAAAGTGCAACTTCATCCCCCTGCGGTGCCGCATGTAGATGGGTGAACCTTCCGCCATGGACTGCGAATCCGTTTGCCCGAAAAGGGTCCTTTGGGCTTCGGACGGCCAACTTTGGTCAAGCGGCCCATGGGTCTCCGCCCATAGGATGCCGATGCCCGGTTGCGGCTCATGCTTGTCCCTCCAGGTCACATGCTCAGGAAACACCCGGGCGAGGATGTGGACGGCGTCGGCCTCCTTCATAAAGGTGCTGAACTCAATGATGCGGGGCTTCTCCGGTGAGCCAGTAACATCAAAGCTCCCGTGGAACTTCCGCTTGCCCGTCCCGAACAAGGGTCCGGTAAAGATATCTACGCAAAGGGTGCGTTCGCTCGGGTTGTGAGGGAAGACCGCGACCCTGCACCGGTAAAAGCCGTCTTCGATCGGGTGGCATTGATCCACCCTGGCCGGTGGCCATCCCGGGGCGAAATCGATGAAAGCCCCTGCATGCTCGATCACCCCGCCATTTTTCTTTTCCACGGAACTGATATTGTTTTTGTCCTCCATCAAGACGGCTCGACGGGTCTCGGCAGGCAAAGGCTGGATGCGCCTGATGACCGCATCAAACGCCTCGTTCGCGGCTTCCAGGTAGCGCTCCATCAAAATCGAAGAAATCGCCAACCCCCCCGCAATGTTGTCAAATCCTTCAACCCGGCCATCGTCCGGCAACAGTTCGGCCAGGTCGGCATCCACCCCCAAGAGGTCGTTGACCGTGTTCTGGTACTCGAACCGGCTCATCCTCCGCATCGCAGGGAGTGGCTTTTCCAATTTCCCTATTCCCTTTAGGATTTCAAGGATGGCATTCCTCAACTCCCCTTCCGGCGGACGGTTTTTTTTCTCAGGGGGCATGTCCCCGGTCTCCACCGCATCCAAAATGTCCTGCCAAGTCTCCAGGTTCGCCTCAGTAATCCCACCCAAAGTATCGAGCCTCAACTTCCCCTTCTGCTTCTCTGACCCATGGCAATCCACACAATGCTTAATAAAAAACGCCCGCACTCCTTCCGCCGGGTAAAGCGGGTTGCACAACAGGCAGAAAATAGTCACAAAATATCGCACGAGGTAAGTAATAGCAGAGGCCGATCACTATTTGGCAGGACTTCACCAATGGACAATCATCAAATCAAAAGTAAGCCCATGACAACAACCCGTAGAAAGCTCCTCAAAACATCCGCCGCCGTTGCGGCCGGATTCCAGATTGTCCCCCGCCATGTCATCGGTGGGCCAGGGCAAACCCCGCCAAGCGAAATGTATGGCACGGCTTTGATTGGCTGTGGTGGGCGCGGCCCGGGAACCCATGACCAATTGAAACGGGATCTGCCGACACGGCTGGTCGCGGCCTGTGATGTGCAGAAGAGCCGGGCGGAGAGCTTTGCCAAGCGGGGCTCCAAGGACCAAGAAATCCCGGCCAAGGTGTACACGGACTTCCGCCGTTGCCTAGAAGACCCGGATGTTGACCTCGTTGCCATCGCCACCCCGCCGCATTGGCACGCCTTGATTTCCATCGCAGCCGCCGAAGCAGGGAAGGATGTCCTCTGTGAAAAGCCGATGACCCGCTTTATAAATGAGGGGCGAGCGGTCGTGGAAGCTTTCGACCGCTACAAACGCATCTTCCAAATCGGTACGTTCGGGCGTTTCGGGGTCTCCCGTAGTAGCAACGGAAAGCTTGTCCACAAGATCATGCGGAGCGGCATACTGAACCCGAACCCCGGCGTCCACATAAAGAAAGGAGGTCTAAAAATCCACCAATGGAGTGGAAAACCAGGACTCCCCCCGCGCCCCTGGTCAGCCGACCTCGACTGGAACCTCTATTGCGGCCCCAGCCCTTACAAACCCTATGACGGGCCAAGGGTTGGAGGGACGCACCGGGGTTATTGGGACTACGAAGGCGGCGGCCTTTGCGACATGGGGCAACACCACTTCGACCCCATGCAATGGCTCCATGGGAAGGACGACACTAGCCCAGTCCGTATCGAAGCTTACGCCCCGCCCTCGCACCCTGAAGTCACCGGGATGTGGGCTTGGGTCGAGATGACCTACGCCGACGGCTTCAAGTTTGTCATGGACAGCGACGAATGGGGACCGAGGTACGACCGGAGCCCTGGCCAACAAGTCACCCCCGACCTCCTGACCGAAGAGCAGCTCAAGAAGGTGAACGAAATGCCCGACCCGGAACCTTTGCTCAGCTTTGCCGAGGCGGTCAAGCAACGCAAACCCGCCGGGGGCAATCCCGAAGCCGCCCACCGCGCCGCTTGTATCCTCCACTTGGCAAACCTCGGCATTCGTCTGGGACGTGTCTTGGAGTACGACCCGGAGAAAGAGGAGTTTGTTAACGATGCCGAAGCGAACCGTTTCATCGACGTCCCCATGCGTAGCCCGTGGCATTTGTGAATGACGGAGGACGAAATACCCAAACTCCAAAGAAGACCGAAATCTGAAAAAAGAAATCGGTAAAAACAAAGAACGAAGAACCAAGCACCAAGAACCCACCAATGAATTTAGAAGAAATCCTGACCGCCTTTCCAATGCCCGATGAGAAGACTAAAATTCTCAGCAACATCGACAAAGATGCCATGGAAAAGGCCATCGACGAAATGATTTCCAAGCCTGCCGAAGCCGCCAAAGGCTTGGTTTCGCTTTTGAAAAACCCGGAAGTTGCCCCTGGGGCGGACATCCGGGCACGCCATGCCATCCATGCAATAGCCATCCGCATCCCGGCCAAAGACCAAAATAAACGGGCGGAATATGCCGGAGCCCTCGCCTCCACCTTGGCCGACGACCGTCCAGATGCGGTGAAGGCCTTTGTCATCCGCCAAATCCAAGTCTGCGGTGGCCAGGAAGTGGTTCCCCAACTGGGCAAATTCCTCACTGTGGAAGGCATTGCCGACGACGCAGCCCAAGCCCTGCTCGCCATTGGCGGAGACAATTCAATCAAACAATTCCGAGCCACACTCCCGAAAGCCGGGAAAAACACCGATCTCAGGAAAATCCTCCTTCACGGCCTCGCCGACTTGGCCGACAAAGCCAGTAAGGACGCCTTCCTCCAAGCCATCCAGGAAAATGACGAGGACAATAGGCTCCTGGGGATGTGGGGACTTGTCCAACTCGCCGATGCTTCCACCTTAGATGCCTACCTCGAAGCAGAAAAGAAGGAAAAGGGCTATGCCCGGAACAAAGCCGCCCACCTGACCCTCCAATTCGCCGAAAAACTCTGCGGTGCCGATGCAAGGAAAGTGTACAGCCATATCGCCAAGACCCGCACTGGGAAGACGGAAAAGCATCTCGTCGAACTGGCGGAATCAAAGTTGTAATTCACCCCTCCCATCCCCCAATACAAACGGAACCATGAAGTCAATAGCCGCACTCCTTTTCCTAACCTTTGCTACCACGCTCCCCGCCAGGACATGGACGAGTGCCGACGGATCCCAGAAGATCGAGGCCGACTTGGTTTCCAAGGCAACGGACAGCATCGTGATCAAAATGGCGGACGGCAGGAGTATGAACGTAGAGGTGGCGTTGTTC
>JAYPDO010000021.1:0-1589 GCA_038125285.1 Opitutia bacterium | reverse complement strand
GCCAGTTGGCAAGGGAACAGCGGGGATTGGCCGGCATGGAGGGGGCCGAACGGGAACAATGTAGCCCCGGCAGGATCGTCCGTCCCCACCGAATTCAGCGAGACAAGCTATGTCTTGTGGAAAGCGGACATCCCGGGAAGAGGTGCATCCTCCCCGGTTGTCGTGGGGAACCGTGTTTTCGTGACAACGGCAGACGATGGCAACCAGGTTCAGTCCGTGGTTTGCCTGGACAGGGATAACGGCAAACAACTCTGGCAAACAGAAGTCCACAGGGGATCGTTTTCACCAAAGATGCACAGGAAGAACACCCACGCGACCCCGACGCCGGCTTGGGACGGGGAGAGGTTGGTCGTCCCCTTTTACAACGACACCAAAGTGAAATTGTCGGCACTGGACTTGGATGGGAAAATCCTTTGGCAAACCGTGGCGGGAACCTACCTCGACCAATACCAATACGGATATGCGGCATCGCCGGTGCTGTATGGCTCGACGGTAATCGTATCCTCGGAATATGATGAAGGCTTCATCGCGGCATTCGACCGAGGGACGGGCAAGGAAGTGTGGCGAAAACCGCGGGGTGGCAATTCCAGCTACTCCTCACCCATTGTCGCCAAAGCAGGGGGGCGGGATTTGTTAGTCTTGACCGGAAATGACACCATGACGGCCTACGATCCTAGGAATGGTTCCCAAACCTGGGTGGTAAGTGCCATTGCCAAGGCGACATGCGGCACCGTGACTTGGGACGGCGATTTGCTATTCGCCAGCGGGGGTTATCCGAAGAAGGAGACGGTCGCGGTCAATGCGAAGACCGGGCAAGTGGTTTGGCGTAATTTGGACAAATCATACGAGCAGTCGATGTTGGCGTCAGGAGGTTACCTTTACACGCTGAATGATAACGGTACCGCCATCTGCTGGAGGGCATCCGACGGGGAGGAAATGTGGAAAGATCGGCTCGGTGGACAGGTAAGTGCGTCTCCAGTATTGGTGGGGGATAAGATCATCGCTTCTAATGAGAAAGGGGAGTTTTTCGTAATCAAGGCCAACCCGCAACAACTGGAGGTGCTCCACCGTACACAGATTGGCAATGAGTCGTTCGCATCCCCTGCAATCAGCGGCAACCGGATGTTCCTGCGGGTGGCCAGCGGCAGGGGAATAGACCGTCAAGAGACCTTGTATTGCATCGGCGGAAGCTGACCAAACTTAGGATTTTCATAGCGGAAATCGGCGCCAGATTGTTCGCAAACGGACACCAACTTTGCCTTGCGGAGAATCCAAACCCATTCAGGTTGCGGGGGATGAAAAATTGGTTACTACTTCCCTTCTTGCCCTTCACTTATTGCCTCGCCAATTCTAACGAAGTTCCGGCCATATTACCACAACCCGGCCAAAACCCGCCTTCCGAGGGGAAAGTCCAGGTCTACATCCTGGCCGGCCAATCTAACATGGTGGGCTTCGGTATGCTCGAAGGCGCGAAGCCCACTTATCCAAGCATCTACTTGTCTGCAGACCCAGCGCTAAAGGCAGGGCGCATGCCCGTTGGTACTGCTGCAATCCTCCCCCATGGGGTTTACAAATCAGAGGGGAAAGAC
>JAYPDO010000020.1:0-37691 GCA_038125285.1 Opitutia bacterium | reverse complement strand
GCTTTGTTTCCAGCCGTGTCAGTCACATCATAGGTGACTTGGTAGGTGCCGGTCTTGGAGGTATCGACCGGGTTGTTGACGACGATGGAGGATGTGAGGTCGCCCTCGTAAACGTCTGCGGCAGTGGCCCCGGCATCAGTATAGGTTGAGGCAAACTCCAGGGTAACCGAGGCTTGGCTAAGGAGGGTGATGACTGGGATGGCTGTATCTGCGACCGTGACTTTCCGGGTCACTTCAACGGCCTTGTTCCCAGCGGTGTCAGTTACGTTATAGGTAATGGTGTAGACCCCGGCTTTGGATGGATCGACAGGGTTGACCACCGTGGCCACAAGGTTCTTGTCGTGGTTATCGGTGATGGTCACACCGGCATCCGTGTAGGCGGTACCACCTTCGTGGGTCACATCGGCACTGCCGACCAGGGTGATGACCGGGGCGGTTGTATCGACCACTGTGACTTGGCGGGTTAAGGGCAGGGCGGCATTGCCGGAGGAGTCGGTGGCATTGTAGGTTATGGTGTAAACTCCAGGCTTGGTCGGATCCAAGAGGTTCTTGGTGAGGACGGTGACATCGGTGTCAAAATTGTCAGTAACCGTGACACCTTCGTCCGCAAAGCCCGTATTGACTTCCATTGTGATTTCGGCTTCCCCGACGAGGGTAAGGACAGGGATGGTTGTATCGACCACATGGACGGCCCGAGTGACTTCGACAGCTTTGTTCCCTTCCGCGTCCGTGACGTTGTAGGCCACGGTGTAGTCCCCAAGATTGTTTGTATCCACTGGGTTGGTAACAACCAATTTGCCCTGGATCCCAGCATCGGTGTTATCCGTGACGGTGGCTCCTGGATCCGTATAAACCGTCTTGGCTTCCACGGAAAGGTCGGCTTGCCCGACCAAGGTGATGACTGGGACGGAGGTATCGGCAACCGTGACGGTGCGGACGACTTCGGTAGCCTTGTTCCCCGCTGCGTCTGTGATATTGTAGGTAATCGAGTAAACCCCTGGGACATTGGCATCGACCGGGTTGACGACAACTGCCACCAATCCGGTGTCGATATTGTCAGTCACAGTGGCACCAGCGTCCGTATAAGGGGAGCCGCCTTCGTGGGTCAGGACGGCTTGGCCGTTGAGGGTGATGACTGGGGCGGTCGTATCGACGACGGTCACCTTCCGGGTGACTTCCGTGGCCTTGTTCCCAGCGGCATCCGTGGCATTGTACGTAATGGTGTATTCGCCAGGCTTCGTGGTATCGACTGGGTTATCGACCACGAGCTGTACCCCGGTGTCAAAATTATCCGTTAGGTTCGCGCCCACGTCCGTGTAATCGGCACCGCCTTCGTGCGTTATGTCGGCCTCGCCCTTTAGGGTGATGACCGGGGCGTCCAAGTCGGCAACGGTTACGAGCCTGACCACTTCCACGGCTTTGTTCCCGGCGGTATCTGTGACGTTGAAAGTGACGTTGTAGTCGCCCGGCTTGCTGGTATCGACCGAACTGACCACTGTGGCATCCAATGCGGTATCGACATTGTCCGTCACGGTGGAACCGGCGTCCGTGTAGGTAGAGTTGACAGAAATGGTCATATTGGCAACGCCAGCCAAGGTGATGGTCGGGGCGGTCGTATCCACGACGTTTACGGTGCGGACAACTTCGGTCGCCGCATTCCCTGCGGCATCGGAAACATTGTAGGTCACGGAGTAGTTGCCGGGCTTGGCTTTGTCCACGTTGTTCACGACGACGATGGAGGATGTTAGGATCCCGTCGCGGTCGTCGGAGGCAGTGGCCCCGGCGTCGGTATAATCTGTCCCGGCTTCGTGGGTGACTGTGGCGCTTCCAAGCAAGGTGATGACCGGGGCGGTGGAGTCGGCATCATCGGTGACGACCACAGTCCGCTCGACAGTGACGGCCTTGTTCCCTGCAGCGTCTGTCACATCATAGCTGACTTTGTAAGTCCCGGCTTTAGCAGTATCAACAGTGCCCGTGATGGCGATGTTCGCGGAAACATTGCCGTCCACAATGTCGTCTGCAGTCGCCCCCAACTCGGTGTAGGTGGAACCGGAACTGACTGTCATGCTAGCCAAACCGACCAGGGTGATGACCGGCGGGGTCGTATCCACGACTTTCACGGAACGAATAACCTGGGTGGCGTCGTTACCGGCACCATCTGCGACGTCGTAAGTTACGGAGTAATCGCCAGGCTTCTTGTTATCGATGTTGGAGACGACAACGACTTCGCCGGTCAGGTCTCCATCGACTACGTCAGCCGCAGCAAAGCCGGGTTCCGAATAGGTGCCACCGGCTTCTAGTGTCACTGTGGCTTCACCGGTAAGGGTAATGACAGGGGCGGTCGTGTCGACCACGGTCACCTTCCGGGTAGAGGTGCCTTCGTTTCCTTTGGAGTCTTTGACGGTATAGGTAACAGTGTAGACTGCGGGTAAGGCAGTGTCGACCGGGTTGGCAATGACCAAGCTGGCCGTCAGGTCGCCATCCTGTGCGTCAGCAGCGGTGGCACCGGCATCGGTGTATGCCGCCCCGCCTTCTATGGTCACATCGGCTTGCCCAAGGAGGGTAATGACCGGGGCGGAAGTGTCGGCCACAGTTACTTTCCGGGTGGCGGTCGCAACATTCTTGGCCGCGTCCTCGACGGTGTAGGTCACTGTGTATACTCCGGGTTTGGAAGTGTCCACAGGGTTGTCCACGACGATTTTGGCAGTGACATCCCCGTCCACAATGTCGGAGGCGGTCGCACCCGCGTCGACATAGGCGACGGCAGCTTCGGCGGTAGTATCTGCCTCGCCAAGGACAGTGATAGCAGGGGCGGTGGTGTCCACAACCGTGATGGTGCGGGTCACCTCGGCGGCAGGGTTACCTTCGGAGTCTGTTACATTGAAGGCCAAGGTGTAGGCACCAGGTGTGGAAGTGTCGACTGTCCCGGTTACCGTGGCAACCAAACCGGCATCCAGGTTATCCGAGACGGTGCTGCCTGCGTCGGTATAGGTGGCGCCAGCTTCAATGGTCTCGGCCGCTTGGCCGAGCAAAGTGATGACTGGGGCGGCAGTATCCACGACAGTCACCTTCCGGGTGACTTGGGAGGCATCGTTGCCCTCGGCGTCGGAAACGTCGTAGGTCATGGTGTAGATGCCGAGCTTGCTGGCATCCACAGGGTTGACGACCAAGATGTCGGAAGTGATGTCGCCATCCAGGTTGTCTGCGGCAGTCGCGCCTGGATCAACAAAGGGTGAACCGGCTTGGTGGGTGATGTCCGCCTGGCCAAGAAGGGTGATGACAGGTAATGTAGTATCCACGATGGTGACGTTCCGCTCGACTTGGGTCACGTTGCCGGACGGGTCGATCACTCGATAGGTAATCACGTAATTGCCAAGATCCACGATCTCGACAGGCCTCTGGATGACGATGTCGTCGGTCAGGTCCACACCGGGGTAGTCGGTCGCCGTCGCACCTGGCTCGACATAATCCGTACCGACTTCCAGGACCATGTCAGCCTCGCCCTTGAGGGTAATGGCCGGGGCAGTAGTATCGACCACATCAACCGTGCGGGACAATTGGGCAGCGGCATTCCCGGCAATATCGGAAACATCGTATTTCAATGTGTAGGATCCGGGTGCCGAGACATCGACAACCCCCGTGACCACGACCTTGGCCGTTATGTCACCATCGTTTTCATCCAATGCGGTATAACCGGGTTCAGTAAAGGCGTCCCCTTTCTCCATGGTCAGGGCAGCTTGGCCGACCAGGGTAATGAAGGGCTTGGTCATGTCGGACATGGCGCGGGGGTCCTTTCCGGCCAAGATCCATGCGATCTGCTCGCTGGTCAGGGCAACCGGGTAAAGGGCGACTTGGTCCAACTGGGCAAGGAGGAAGGAGGAATCCAAGCCCGGGGAATTGTAGCCGAAGTATTTGGGTTCGGTGGTCGGGGTGACTTTGCCCCCGGAACCGGAAACCGTCTGGGCGACACCGTTACGCCAGATGTCGCACTTCCCTGTCGCCGAATTAAAGCGGATGATGACATGGGTCCATTTGCCGGAAGCGTAGAAGGTATCGACATCCGAGACCACGGAGTATTGGGTCGTCCCGTCCACCACAAGGTTGACTGCCTTCTGGACACCAAGGCGGTCGTCCACGCGGATGAGGAAACCGTCCCCTGTCCAACGGGCATCCGGTTTGGCCCAATAGATAGTGCTTTCGTTCCCGGCAAGGGAACCATTGGGCTTTAAATAGTAGGAGAACGTAAAGGTGGAGGGGGAGAGTCCTGCCTCGCTGCCCAGGGTGATATACTCGGAGGAACCGTTGAGGGAAATGGCCTTGCCGCTCTTGCCTGTCACACGGTTGGCATCCGGGTTGGTAGCCTGGAGGGTGCCGTTATGGCCAAATTCACTGGTATCGCGGACGGTTGCCCCAGTCGCTTCATCCATGGCCCAATAGCCGGCGGTAGCAAACTTGGAGTCGCGGACGATGACATAGCGGTTAACCGGGATAGCGTCATTCCCGGACTTGTCGGTTAGGTAATAGGTCACGCGGTAGGCACCATAGGTAGTTGGATCTACAATGTCGCCGCCGACAAGGATATCGGAAGTCAGGTCGCCATCATAGGCATCCTGGCCGGTCGCGCCGAGTTCGGTGTAGGTGCCATTTCGGTCAAGGAATACGGCATCGCTTCCAATGATGGAAATGACCGGGGGGGTGGTATCCACGACATTGACCGTACGGACGGACTGGGCTTGGTTCCCTGAACTGTCGGAGACGGAGTAGGTAACGGTGTAGGTACCCAGTTTGTAGGGGTTGACGGTATTGGCCACGGTGAGCTGGCTAGTCAGGTTGCCATCACGGTCATCATTGGCCGTAGCGCCTTGGTCCACATAGGGAACCGCGGCCTCGGCTTGGTAGGGAGTGCCATCGTTGATGGTAATGACAGGGGCGGTAGTATCGGGCTGGTCGGTGACGATGACTTGGCGGGAGGCCACGGACTCGTTCCCAGAAAGATCGGTTGCCGTATAGTAAATAGTGTAAGTCCCGAGGGTGTTCGTATCCACGGAGGCGTAGTCCTTCACGGTGCCGTACCGGAAGACATCGGCGGTCGAAGCGTTGGTATTCCTGGGCAACCTGAAATCCCCTTCCCTCAAGCGGGTGCGGGCATTGACTGGATCCCAGCCGAAACCGATGGAGCTGACTTTGCCGGCACCGCCACTGCCGTTGAACATACGGAGTTCGAAGTCAAACCAACCGCCATGGCCGAAGTCGACTGCACCGTTGGTTGGCGTACTCCAATTGGTATCATCCAACACTACTTGTTTGTTTACGGAAAGGAACACGGCGTCGTCGATGTTTTCCCAGAAGGACATGATCCCGTCGGTATCATAAATCTGGCCGGTATAAACGATATTGGTGTTGTCCGCCCAATCGGAGCCATTGGCACCAATGCCCAATTCGGAGTTGGTCGGGCCAAGGGAGTCCACCCCTTTGTTGCCTGGGTTCAGGGTTGCGTTGTCGCGTGCGCCGGAAATGGTTCCCTTGAGCAAGCCGGGAACCGGGTTTTCGATCAAAGGGTTCTCGGACTGAATGGACATCAACGGGCTGGGGTCGCGGTTATCCACCACTTGGTACCCAGGCTCGTTGTAGGTACCACCCAGCATCACGGTGGCAGGGTTATTGCCAAGCAGGGTGATTGTGGGTGGTTCGAGGTCTTTCTCGAGCAGGAAGGAGTCTATGGCGTTTTCGAGGATTTTGAGGCCGGTTGCCGTAAGATCCTGGACATCGCCGGTAAAGGGGTTGGCTAGGAACATCCGTTTGCCCAAGGGTACGCCGGAGCCCGAGTAGAACTCGGTGCCCGCTTCCCAGCGGATGATGGTGGGGAAATTATTAGCGGCATCTTGCTTGGCCAGGACTTTACCGTTCCCGACATTGGTAGAACTATGTATGTAGGGGCCTTGCCCATTGAAGTAGACAAAGGAGTCGTCGTTAGTCAGCCCCGTACCTTCGAAGACGGAATCTGTCGAATCGACAACTTTGAGGTTGGTCCCGCCATTCATCGGGCTTTGGTCCCAGTTCATCCACTGCCAACGGGCGCGGCGAAGCATCGAGCCGTCCATGAGGAGGATGGGGGCGGTGATGGAATTCCAGATGTCGAAGTTGCCCGCATGGGTATCGCTGTCGGCATTCTGGCTGAAAATGACCAAGTCCACTGAGTAAAGCAAATCAAGGTTGCCAAGGAGGTTTGCATTGTTCCGGACGTTAGTCAGGTCGGGCGTATGGACTACGTATCCTTTGCTTTCCAACCAGGCGATATAGGTGACGTCGCGGAAAGCACGGCTCGGATCGATGATCCAGACGATTTGCGGCTTGGTCACAGTCACCGTACGGGTTGCGGTGGAGGTGTTGCCCGCGTTGTCCGTAACCGTATAGGTGATGGTGTAGACGCCAGGGACGACTGAGGTAACAGGGTTGACGACCTGGACCAAGTGGGTCACGTCCCCATCGACATTGTCAAGGGCACGGTAACCTTCATCCACATAGCTGCCCTTGAATCTCACGGTGATGTCCGTCTCCCCTACCAGGGTGATAGCCGGTGGGGTGAGGTCTTTCACGCGGACAGTGCGTTTAATGGTTGAAGTGTTCCCCGCTTTGTCGGTGCTGGAATAGGTAACTTCGTAATCGCCGATTTTCAGGATGTCCACTGTGGATTGGACGACGACCAAGCTGGTGATATCTCCGTCACGGAGGTCGGTGGAAGTGAAACCTGGGTCGACATACGGCTCCAGGACATTGATGGTGATGTCGGCTTCGCCAAGCAGTGTGAGGGTCGGGGCTGTGGTATCGACAACCGTCACCTTCCGGACAACTTCGGTAGCAGCCAATCCGCTGGAGTCGGTGACGTTGTAAGTCAGGGTATAGATCCCTGTGCGGGAAGTGTTGAGCGGATTGACGAACTCGATCTTGCTGGTAAGGTCGCCATCGACAGCATCGGCGGAAGTCGCACCGGCGTCGGTGTATGCCGAGCCATACTCAATGGTAACATCCGCCTGGCCAAGGAGGGTAATTACTGGCTTGGTGGTATCCCCAACTGTCACGGTACGAGTAACCGGGGCTGCAGCATTACCCGCGGCATCGGAGGCGGCATAGGTGATGGTGTAAGTACCCAGTTTCCCGGAATCGAGAGGGTTGTCCACATCGACTTGGACTGTGGCATCGAAGTTGTCTGAGGCAGTTGCCCCGGCATCGGCGTAGGCTTGGCCGCCTTCGTGCTGGACGGCAGCTTGGCCGGTCAGGGTGATGACCGGAGCGGTCGTGTCGGCGACCGTGACTTTCCGGGTCACTTGGACGGCTTTGTTGCCAGCATCATCGGTGGCATCGTAGGTGATGGTGTAAACGCCGGGGACATCCGTATCGACAGGGTTGCCGACGGTGAGGGTGATGTCCTGGTCAAAACCATCCGCAACAGTCGCGCCCGGATCCGCGTAAGCGGTCTTCACCTCGTGGGCGACATCGGCTTCCCCGACCAGGGTGATGACCGGGGCGGTCGTATCTGCAACAGTGACAGTACGGGTAACATCGGCGGCCTTGTTGCCCGAAGCGTCCTGGAGGGTGTAGGTAACGGTGTAAGTACCGGGCTTGTCCGTGTCCACCGGGTTATCGACTACTGGTTGGACATTGGAGTCAAAGCTGTCGCTGGCATCCACCCCGGCGTCCACATAGGGAAGCCCGGCTTCCGCATTTACCGCGGCTTGGCCTTTGAGGGTAAGGACGGGGGCGGTAGTGTCGGCAACCGTAACTGTACGCACAACATCGGTAGCTTTGTTTCCATTTGAGTCCGTCACGGAGTAGGTAAGGGTGTAATCGCCCAACTTGTCAGGGTCGACAGTCCCTGCGACAGTGGCCTTGAGGCCAGTGTCAAGGTTATCCGTTACGGTTGACCCAGGATCCGTGAACGCGGTACCAGCTTCGTGGGTAATGGTATTCCCGCCAACCAAGGCGATGACTGGGGCACTTGTATCACCGACGGTAACCGTGCGCACGACTTCGACGGCCTTGTTCCCGGCGGCGTCCGTGGCGTTAAAAGTGATGGTGTAGACCGCGGGGACTTGGGGGTCGACATTGTTCACAACGACTAACTGGATGTTGGTATCCAGGTTGTCGGTGACGGTGGCACCGGCATCCGTATAGGGCGTGCCGGCTTGGTGGTTAATATCAGCGGCACTGTTGAGGGTGATGACCGGGGCGGCTTGGTCCGTGACATGGACAGTCCTGACAACACCAGGGTTTGCGTTCCCGGTGGCGTCTGCGGCGGTGTAGGTCACGGTGTAGGTGCCGACTTTGGAGGCATCGACCGTGCTGCTGACATTGAGCGTGACGGAGGCGTCCAAGTTGTCAGTACCAGCGGCACCGGCGTCAGTATACGTTCCGCCGAGAGGGAAGGTAATGTCGGAATCCCCGGCCAAGATAATGGTCGGGGGGGTGGTATCGACGACAGTAATTGTGCGGGTTACTTCGGCGGCAGGATTGCCTGCGGCATCGGAAACATTGTAGGTGATGGTGTATTGGCCAAGTTTGGTGGTGTCCACCGTCCCAGCGACAACCATACTGGAGGTGATGACGCCGTCACGGTCGTCCGATGCGGTGGCACCGGGGTCGGTGAAGGTGTTACCGGCTTCGACTGTGATGGCTGTATTGCCAATGAGGGTGATGACGGGCGGAGTGGAGTCGGCGGCTTTGGTGACTGTGACTTGGCGGGTCACTTCAGTGGCCTTGTTCCCGGCAGCATCCGACACATTGTAAGTTACTGTGTACAACCCTTCGGTGGCGGCATCGACAGTATCCCCAGCGACAACTACGCTGCCGGACAGGTCTCCGTCCACTATGTCTATGGCTGTGGCCCCAAGTTCTGTGTAAGCGGAACCTTCATTGACGGAGACTGCGGCCAGGCCAACAAGGGTAATGGCCGGGGCGGTCGTATCCACAACTGTGACTTTCCGGGTCAACGTGGCCGAGTCGTTCCCCGAAAGGTCGGTCACAATGTAGGTCAGGTTGTAAACCCCGGGCTTCTTTTTGTCCACGGTACCAGCAATGACGATGTCGGCAGAAAGGTCGCCGTCGATGGAGTCGGTCGCGGTGGCGCCTTCCTCGACGTAAGCGTCACCGGCTTCGAGGGTTACGTCCGCTTCGCCCAGAAGGGTGATGGAAGGGGCGGTTGTATCCTCCACGGTTACCTTCCTGGTCACTTCGGCTGCTTTGTTCCCTGTGGAGTCGGAGACATTGTACGTGACAGTGAAAATTCCAGGCAGGGCAACGGCCTGGCCCTGCTTTTGGATTTCGGAGATTTGGGCAAGAGTTACGGCCTGGTCGTATATTTTCAGGTCGTCCAAAAGGCCATGGAAGAAGTACCCTCCCCCACCGGCGTAGGCACCGATGTAGGCTTGCCCGGCGGCCGGCGATAAGGGAACGGATATATTTTGCTGGGTCTCGGCGATAAGATTACCGTCGATATAAATCTTTTGGATGGAACCATCGTATGTGGCGGCCACATGCTGCCAGGTATCGGCATTGAAATTTCCACTCGCAGACGTGGTCAAAGAAACGAAACTGCCGGCTCCGTCATTGAGGCGGTAGAGGAGTTGGTCGGAATCCAGGAAGAGGCTGTATTGGGAGTTGATCGTGTTGTCCGTGGTCTTCTCAAAGAAGAACATGTTGCGGCTGTAGTCATCCGAATTGACCCATACGGAAATGGTGAACTGTTGGAGGTCCAGCTTGGCCGAGCCCGGGATGGTCAAGTAGGAGGAGTTGGCAGAATTGAATTGGAGGGCGTTGCCATACTTGCCTTGCACCCAAGAACCGGACGGGGCGGGGAAGTTGACCAATGTACCGTCCAGCCCATTCATGGATTCGGCTGCGTTCGTCCCGGCCGCTTCGTCAAATTCCCAACGGGCAACGGGGACAAGCCCTGTACCCGCAAGGGGATTGACCGTAACGATGCTGGCGGTCAAGTTGCCATCCAAGGAGTCGGTAGCCGTTGCACCGGCATCCGTGTAGGGGGCACCAGCTTCGAGGGTAACATCCGCTTGGCCAAGCAAGGTGATGACAGGGACTCCGGTATCGCTGACCGTGACTTTCCGGGTAAGGGTCGCTTTGTTTTTGGCAGAGTCTTCGACAGTGTAAGTGATCGTGTAAACCACAGGTTTGGAGGTATCCACCGGATTATCCACGGCAATGGACGCGGTCAGGTCCCCGTCGACGATGTCCGTTGCGGTGGCACCTGCGTCTGTGTAAGCCGTACCCGCTTCCACGGTGACATCCGCTTGGCCTTTGAGCACCAATGCGGGGGCTGTGGTATCCACCACGGTAACCGTGCGGGTGACATCGTCAGCATCATTCCCAGCCAAGTCTTTGGCCGTGTAAGTCAGTACATAGTCGCCAGGTTTCTTGTCGTCGACAGTACCAGCGACTGCGGCGACCAAGCCTTGGTCCACATTGTCCGTAACAGTCGCACCTTGCTCGACATAGGCCGTCCCGGCTTCCAAGGTCTCAGTGGCTTGGCCGACCAGGATGATGACTGGCTTGGTGGTATCAATGACACGCACTGTACGGGTTACCTGGACAGCCTTGTTCCCTTGGGTGTCCGTGGCGTCATAAGTGAGGGTGTAGTCCCCGGGTTTTGTTTTGTCGACTGTTCCGGCAATGACGAGCTTGGCAAAGAGATCCCCTTCCAAGGCATCAATAACGGTGGCGCCCGGCTCAGTGTAGTCCGTACCTTCGTTGATCAGGACAAGGGCTTCGCCAACGAGGGCAATGACCGGCGCGGCGGTATCGACCACCGTGATTTTCCGATCGACGGGTAGGGACTTGTTTCCAGAAGAGTCCGTGGCGGTGAAGGTCAGGGTTTGTTCGCCCAGTTTCAAAACGTCCAGTACACCTGCGATAGTAGCGGACAGGCCTGAATCCAGGTTGTCCGTCACTGTGGAACCAGCGTCCGTATAAGGCGTGCCGCCCTCATGGGTAATGTCCGCCGGGCCTGTAAGGGTGACAACCGGAGGGGTCGTATCCACAACGGTGACCGTCCGGGTGACATCGGCAGCCTTGTTCCCGGCTTTGTCCTGGGCAGAGTACGTAAGGACGTAGTCACCAAGTTTGGCCACATCGACAGTACCGGCAACGGTTGTAACAAGGTCTTGGTCTACATTGTCGGCCACGGTCGTGCCTGGGTCAACAAAAGGCGTGCCTGCCTCGGTTGTCATGGTGGCATTGCCGACCAAGGTGATGACAGGGATACTGGTATCGACGACGGTCACAGTGCGGGAAACTTGCGTCGCAGCGTTCCCTGCAGCATCACTGACGTTGTATTTGACGGTATAGACACCAGGTACGGAAGTGTCCACGGGATTGGTGACCACAATGCTCGCGGTCAGGTCGCCGTCAATCGTGTCCGAGGCGGTTGCGCCGGCATCGACATAGGTCTCCCCGCCTTCAATGCTCACAGTGGATGCACCGGTCATGGCAATCACCGGCGGGGTCAAGTCGGCCACTTCGACAGTCCGGATCGCAACGCCGGTATTCCCAGCCAAGTCCGTGACTTCATAAGTCAACTCGTAGGTGCCCAACTTGGAAGCAATACCGCCGAAGCTGGCGAGGTTGGTCATCTTGTATTTCTTTTTAACGTAGTAGTAGACAGCGTTTTCTTCGGCGGCAGAAACTTCACGGTCATAAACCAGGACCTCGGCAATGTCCACGGAGGCTGGCGAACGTTGCTGGAAGTATATGTTGCCTACCGAAAGGGAGCCCAGGCACATCTTGTTGGCCGAAGTCGTGATCCGGGAGTCAAGGACTGCCGGGACGGCATGGGGGCCGCCATCGACGGAGGAAGTATGGATCGTGGCGGACTGGATGTAGGCGGCGGTAAAGGCAGTACCGTCAAACTGTACCTTGCTGGATTCGCGATAAGCCCGTCGGGTGTCCCTCTGGGATGAATAGATCGAATTCGGACTCTCGATCATCAGGGTCTGGTCCGTGTCCCAGGAAGAGGTGTTGAAAAACCCGCCAAGGACGCCGGAATTCAATACATTGGCTCCGACTATGAACATACTGAATGGCTTCAGGGTATCGACAGGAGGTTGGTCCAGGGTCATGTACTGGCCCTGGTAACTGGTGGCGTCAAAACGGACGGCAGACTTCCCGTTGAGGACATTGTGGGCGACGACAGGCCGATTGAAGTTCAGCTCGTTGGTGTAGTACTTCTGGAAAATTTGGGTGCCGTCCAACAAGTTAGGCCAGTCGTGGACACGCCAGCCCTCCGTTACCGAACCCAGTGATTGGGTCGCATCCAAGTGGATCCTCAGGCCGTCAGTGGGCAAGGTGAACAATGAACCGGCCAGGAAACTCATCTTGGCCGTAATGTCGCCGTCGCGGTCGTCCACGGCCATTGCCCCCAAGTCCTGATAGAGGGATCCAATTTCAATAACAACCTTGGACGGGCCGTTCAGGGTGATAATGGGAGCCTTGGAATCCGGTTGGGATGAGACTTCCACCCGGCGCTCCACCTCGTTGGCGGGGTTCCCGGCATTGTCAGTAACATTGTATTTGATAATGTAGACGCCGGCTTTGGAGGGATCGACGGCATCCCCGGAAACTTGGACTTGCGCGGTGAGGTTTCCTTGCTCGTTGTCAATGGCACGGAATCCCGGGTCGCTCCAGGACGCACCAACGTCGATCGTCTGGTCGGAAGGACCGGAGAGGGTGATGACCGGGGCAGTGGTGTCCAAAACGCCAAACTGGCTGAAGTCGCCAGTAGCGATGGTCTGGATCTCATCTTGCTCCAGTACACGCCCGAAGAAAGCCAAGTCGTCCATAGAGCCGACAAAGCCGATGTCTACCAGGCTGATATTGTAGAGATCCCCCCAAAGCGCTCCAATCATGGTTTTGCCACCAATGCGGTCAGGATAGGAATTGAAATCACCTTGGTTGGCGGCAAGGGCAAGTTGCCCGTCAACATAGGTCCGGGACTGGAGTTTCTCGCTGTCCCAAGTGATGGCAAAGTGGTGCCAATTACCATCGGTAATGGAACCACCACCATTGATATTACCTCGCGGGGTGGCCATGTTGACGCTCCCTATCGGTTCCAACGTGGCGGAAACATCGTCAAGGGATGTAAAGAACAATTTCTCGTTGTTGTTCCAACCCAAGTTGTTGTCTTCTTTGTGAAGGATAACGGCTCCGTTTACGTTGGTCTTGAGCCAACCGGAGAAAGTGAAATCATAATATCCGAACTGGGTCAGGCCGGATTTGGGATCAAGGTAGGAACCGCCAGTAAACCGGAGGACAGGGCCACGCTCAAGGTCGTCTTCCTTCACCGCAGCGCTAAGGAACCCGGTTTGGCCGTAAACGGAACTGTCTTGGGTTTGGCCGTTCGCGATGTCATTGAACCTCCACAGGGACTTGAGGTCATGCCCTTGGAATGACCTGAGGCTGACATCACGGAAGGTCGCCGTCACATTACCCGTTCCCCCGATTGCGGATGTCACGGCCATACCGACCTCGATGGTCGGCGGCATGATCGTGTTCCACCGGGCGACTTCGTCCCAGGTATTCTTGTTGTCTGTGGAGACATATCCGGCGAAGTCATCGCCAACCCGAACTAATTTTAACCAAACCGGGGCGGAGTAACTGGCGTTTACCCATTTACTGCCATCGAACTCATCCTTCCCCTTCGTCATTAGGTCGCCATAGCGGTAATTGACCCTATTTCTATATACAAGATCCCCCTTCTTCTGCAAGCCAATGGTAACCGACGGCACGTTCCGATCCAAACTCTCACGCATGTGCAAGGCGGCGATTGAGTTGTTGGATGATCCGTCCACGCTAATGACCTGGCCGATGATTTCCCCGTCCCCGGTCATTTTGGCGGAGGCGAAGAAGAATTGGTCATAGCCCGAGGTGATATCCGTCCCGCCAGTTGCATCGAAAATGTAATCTTGGCCGGACTGGGTGACTCCCCCGCTTTGGCCGCCACCTCCGACGTAGGTATGGATTTGGAAGTGTGGGGCAAGGGTTAGGGTCTGCTCAACTTTGTAACCAGTAATCATTTCGTGGTTGAAGTTGATGCGGCAGGCACTTTGGCCTAGATTGGAAATCTTGAATAGCAAGGTGTTTGCACCCTGTTTCAAATCAATGGTATGCTGGATTGTATTACCGGTCCCGCTAGAGTTATAGCTTTCCTGGCCGTTGACCCAAAGTTTGATACCGTCGTCAAAGTAGAGCCAAGTCCGCAAACGACGGTCAACAGCGGAATTCACATCCAAATAAACGTAGTTGGCCGAATATGCGTCTGTGGCAAAGTCGAAGTTCGTCCCAAGCTGGAAGCCCGTTTGCTCAACCCAACCGATCTGCTTTCCCGAACCATCGTCGTAGGTTGCCCCCAAATCAACTGCCGCAGTTTCTGGTGCCAGGGCGATATTATGGGGGTAAGAGGCTTCCTTGAATGGACCTACCGTATAGAACGAGCCCAATTCGATGGCGCCCTCCATGGTGGGGTCGTTGTCGGAACCAACCACAGCCGTCAGCACGTAATCCGCCGGGGACTGTGGATCGGGGGTGACGGTCTTCGTGCCTGTTAACGGGACTTCAACACCATCGAGATAAGCTTTTTCGGCATGAAGGACTTCCCAACTGATCGTGGTGTCAGGGGCAGTACCCTGGGTATAAGTCTGGTTGTCCGCCACAAATTTGACCACCTGGGGCTTGGGTTTGACGGTAATGTTGACGTCGTACGTCGCATTTCCGGTGGAGTTGCTGGCCGTGATGGTACCCGAGTATTGGAGGGGATCTGGAGCCAAGCCTTGGGAAAGGTCTACCGGGACACCGCCATTGTAAAGCCTGGCGGCATGGGCTTGGGTCAATTCCTGCAACCAGACCGACACGTCGTCGATCATTCCCTTGAATGCAAGGTCCTGGGTATTGAAGGCATCCCCAAGGGCGAAGAACTCGAACGTGGTGTCTATTGTTTTGTTTCCGAAGGAAACGCCGTCCCGGTATAGCGTAAGTGTCCCTTTGCCGTCGGCCACAAGTAGATAGTGGTGCCAGGACGTAAAGCCGCTACGGAGGGTCGAGTCGGTCCAATTTGCGTCGGAGCCTTGGGTATTACGGAAACTGAAGCCAAAAGAAGGGGAATTACTGAGCCAGATGTAGTCGTTATCATCACTGGGGTCCCCGGCTACCATCCCGAAGAAGGTGTTGCCAGGGCGTTTAGCCCAGAAACTGAGGGACCAGACATCCGTGGAGTCGAAAACAATACCGGGGGTGGTCTGCCAGTTCATGGTTTGGTAGAGGACCATGGAATCGTCACCATCCAATTCCAAGGCAAGCCCGGTTCCGGAGGCAGTTTGGTCCGAAAAGGTCGGGTTCCCGCTGGCCTGGCCGTTAACATCGTGGTTGTTGGTAGAAGTTTCCCGAAGGTTCCCTTCATTGAAAGACCAGAATGCGTAAGGAACTATTGTTTGGACAGGAGGGGTACCATAGATAAGGCCAGCTGATTGCCAGAGGTTCAGCCCTTGGGGCAAGGCGGGGCTGATAGTATAGTTATTTGGATTTCCATAAGCGATCGGGCTGGCATTGGTCATCCTGATCCCTCCGGCCAGTACAATCGGCTCCTTATCGTAACCAGGCGAAAGGAACTCCGGGGCTTTGTTCGTTACGTTAAAAAACAATGCGTAGGAAGTGGAGCCCCCTGGACCAGTTGCAGTAATGGTAGCCTTAAAATTAGTGTAAGGATAAGTGGGGGTACCATAAATCTCCCCGGTTTTCGGGTCCATGCTGACCCCCCAAGGCAAACTGCTGACTGTAAAACTCTCGGCAATACCCCCTGTGACAACCGGCTTATTGACCGGATTTATCGGGAAAAAGGTATCATAATTAGCAGGATTCTCATAACCTTCCAATACCGGCGGCATGGCTTTAATGTTAAGCACACCAGCTTTTTCGAATGTAAGGCCGTCTTTGTCCGTCACTTTAACACGGATTTTGTACTGGGACTGGTCAACATAATAAAGAAGTTTTGTCGCCTTCAACACACCGTTCTGGATAGTGAACGAGGCATTGTCGTCATCCCCGGTACCGGCTACCAATTGGAATGTATGGGTTTCATTGCTTCCTGTGCGGTCTTCGGCTATGTATAACTGCAACATTTCCCCACTATCAAACCCCCTGGAATAAACCCGGATATCATCCATAAATTCGGCGAACCGTTGGTTACTTGCATAGTTACCGATATATATGATCGGGGTCATCTGTGATGTATCCACGGAATTGACGTAGTTCCCGTCTATATAGTAATCCGTGATCCCGTTAGCTGTGGATGCCCCGATGTGATGCCAGTCCTGGTAGTCTGCCACCTTCAGCGTATAGGAAGGGGTACCTGCCACCCAGGACTTGCCGGTCACATTATCCCAATACCCAAGTTCTTCAGTGGTACCATGGATAAGCCCTAAATGGTTCCCTGAACCAGACCCCCGGAATACTGTCCGCCATGAACCGGTTGGGAAAAGCTTCTTGAACCAAGCCGTACCGGTCCACTCCGAGCCGACAACAATATAAGGGGAAACCACTTCCAATCGGGAGTCAGTGAAGCGGTTTGTGATCGCCATGCCTTGGCCGAACTTCCCGAACGGTGTGGCGGCAGCACCGCCACCCAGGGTCGCAGGTGAGGTATTGTTCAGATCGGGGACGCTGGTGCCGGTTACATTTTCGAAGTCGTACCAGGCAAGGAGATCCGCCATCGGGTCATAACCATACAAGCCGTCACCATCAATGGCAATGAACGTCCCGAGCGGACGGTCGACGGGCTGGCCTTCCGGGATGGACTTGGAGGGAAATATGATGTCCGTAGGAGGTTCCTTGAGCCCGTTGATGTTAACCGTGATGGTCTGGCGGTCACTGGCGGAATACCGGATTTGTAAATCGTCAAAATAGCCTTCGGTCGCCTCCCCGTCGGCAGTGGAGGCATTGTTGTAGGCACCGAGGATAATTTCATGTGCCCCGGTCGCCAAATTGACATAAAAGGTTTCCTGCTTCCATCCCGAGTCATAGTTGTTACCGCCATTACCGTCCCCAACGCTGGTATCCAGGTAATTCCCGGTGGCATTGCCTAGGAAGTTCCCGTCGATACTGAGGAAATGCCCGCCCCATTCGTCACTTTCGTAATTATTCCCAAAAACAAGCCTGTGGCGGAAGGTTATTTCGATATCGGTAGTAGTGGAGATGTTGAGCTGCTTCTTCCACCCGCCAGACATTTCACCAAGGTTGTTCCCGTTGGCGCCAGGCCCCATCTGCACCCAAAGGCCTCCGCCGGAGAAACCGATATTATTTGCCCAACTCCCTTGCTCCAACTGGGAAACATTCGTACCCAAAACGCCATCAGCATATGTGAAGCCTGCATCATCGGCATCGAAGTCGGCATTGATCAAATATTGCTTGCTAGTAACAACGGCAGATACCTCAACTTTGTAGGTGTTGTCCTTCCCGGTGTCCTTCGGGTTGTCAAAATCCGCCGGATTAATGAAGGCAAGGACCCCGGTAATTTTGTCCAGGGTGAACAGGGCAGCGTCTTCACCTCCAGTAATGACATATTCGACCGTAGCATTGACCGGCACATCCGCAGTGACTGTGGTGACCCGGTGTATGTTCTCATCCACATTGATGGAGGCGGTGTCGCCCCCGCCATCACTGGTGATGACAGGGATATCCAGGACATTGGTTATAGTAATGGAAATGGTTTGTACATCGGTCAAATTGCCGTTGCCATCGTCCGTTGCGGTAATTTGTACGACATAGACGTTGTCTGCGTCGGAGTCTTGGGGATTGCCGAAATCGGGGGCAACTTTGAAAACCAACTCCCCGGAGGCATCGATATTGAACGAAGAGGCATCCGTGCCCCCGGTAATGGAAAACTGGATCCCGTCGCCATCAGGGTCGGTTGCTGTCGGCTTAGTAACTGTCAATTCCCCTTCGGACACTTCAACCGAGGCAGTGTCCCCCCCACCATCGGAAGTGATAACCGGGCTTTCGTTCACACCGATAACAGTTACCGTAATGTCTTGGGAATCGGAAAGGTTCCCGGTACCATCGTCCGTGGCGGTCACGGTAACTTCGTAAGCATTGTCCTTGTTGCCATCCCCCGGCGCCTCGAAATCCGGGGCGGTCTTGAAAGTGAGGACACCGGAAGCGGCATTGAGGTCGAACAAATCTTTGTCAGCACCGCCAGTGATTGTGAAGGTAATCCCGTCCCCGTCAGGGTCGGAAGCGGATACTGTTGTAACAGCTGTAGCATTCTCGAGGATACTGACACTCGCTGTTTCCCCCGCACCATCGCTAGTGATGCTCGGGACATCGTTTACAGGGGTCACATTGAAAGTGAGGGTGTATTTGCTGGAACTGAATGCCGTCCCGTCACTGACTTCATACTGAACCAGGCTGTACGGTGACCCACTCTCATTGGGCACGGCGGTAAACTTGACCTTAGATAAGATGGTAAATCCGATCTCATCATCGGCCTTAATTGCGACCTCGGTACCATTGATGGCATTGTCCCCGTCTGTATCTACCCACAACGTCCCGGCCGTTGGGGCTTGGAAACGGACAACCGCTATCGGGGCAAGTTCAATGTCTACGTAGCCGTAATCAACCAAGGAAACCAGAAGGACAGCATCTTCGTTCAATGTGAGGGTCTTGTCGCTGCCAGTCGGCAGGTCGTTCACTGGATCGACATCAATGGTAATTAGACCCTTTGCCGTACTATATAGGACACCATCATACACTTCATATTCAAAGGTAGAGTATCCGGTTCCGTTTTCGTTGGAAGCAGCTAAAAACTTCAGCTTGCCAATATCGGCTTTAACGACGATGTCGTCATTGGCCACTACTTTCTCGCCATTGTCCAAAATCCCACTGGCATCTGTGTCCAACCAGAGTTGCCCCTTCGTAACAGCTTGGAGACGGATCTGGACAAGCAAGTCCGACTCGGGATCCGAATAGGGGAAGTCCCCTTCTTTAAATATATAAACTTGATCCTCAGTTGCAGTGACCGAACCATTTCCCGCAACAGGGGGTTGGGCGACGTCAGAGATCGTTATGGATATTGACTGGGTGTCAGTCAAAGTAGGTGTACCATTGTCAGTGACAGTTACAGAAACCTCGTACACATTGTCTTGGCCATCGTCCTGGGGGTTCTTGAAATCAGGAGCGGATTTGAAGGCCAGGGCACCCGTTCCGGAGTCGATCGAGAAAAGGGCTTGGTCCACCCCACCAGTGATGCTGAAAGACAAGGTAGCTTTTTCAGGGTCATCCGCCACGACAGTTGTTACCGGCAACAAGCCCTCATCCATGGTAATACTAGCGGTGTCCCCTCCTCCGTTGCTGGTGATCAGAGGGACTTCATTCACATCGGTAACCTGCACGGAAAGGGTCTGCTTGTCGGTCAGGTTGGAAGCACTGTCGTCCGTGGCAGTAATTTCAACTACATATATGTTGTCACTGCCAGCGTCGGTAGGGGATTCAAAATTAGGGGCAGTCTTGAAAGTGAGGGCTCCGGTCTGGCTATCAATTGCAAACAACGCACTATCCACTCCACCGGAAAATGAGAAGGTGATTCCGTCCCCGTCAGGATCCGCAGATGTAAGGGCTGTTACGGATGTGGAATTCTCGGCAACCTGTACATTGGCCGTATCGCCTCCTCCGTTTGAGGTGATCACCGGTGGTTGCTCGACATTGGTTACGGTAACACTGATGGCCTGTGTGTCCGTCAATGCTGGCGTACCATCATCCGCGACCGTTACGGAGACTTCATAAACGTTGTCCTTGTCCGCATCCAGGGGATCCTTAAAATCCGGGGCAACCTTGAAGACGAGGACGCCCGTGGCTCCGACAATGGAAAACAAGGCTTGGTCTGCTCCTCCGGACAAACTGTAAACTAAAGTTGCCTGTTCCGGATCGTCCGCGGTAACAGATGTTACTTCAGAGGTAAACTCTGCAACATTAGCCGCAGCATTATCCCCGCCCCCATTGGAGGTGATCACGGGAGCTTCGTTTACCTCGGCAACCCGGACGGAGAGAGTCTGTTTATCCGACAAGCTCTCTGCCGCGCTTTCGGTGGCGGTCACTTCGACAATGTATATATTATTGGTGTCCGCATCAGCGGGGGTTTCAAAATCAGGGGCAGTTTTGAAGGACAAATCCCCAGTTTGGGAATCAATCGAGAACAAAGAACTGTCTGCACCTCCGGTAATTGAGAAAGTTACAGTATCCCCTTCCGGATCCGGTGCGGTAATTTTCGTGACGGCAGTCAAGTTTTCCAGGACTTGGGGAGAAGAAGCATCCCCTCCGCCGTCGGATGTGATTACAGGGGCTTCGTTTACATTGGTGATCGTTACCTTAATTGTCTGGTCAACTTTAACTACCTGGGTAGCGTCGTCAGTAATTCGGACGGTCAGTTCATAGACATTATCCTTGTTCGCATCAGCAGGAGCCTCGAAATCCGGGCTGAAATTAAAGGACAAATCCCCGGTCGACTGGTTGAGGACAAAAACGGTCGCATCCGCTCCCCCTGTTGCTTCGAACTTCGGGGTCTGGGTGCTTTGGGTCGCGGTAAGCTGTGTAATCGCAGTGGTATTTTCAGGGGTGCTTACATCGACTTGAGAAGGCAATTGCTCTTCAAAGTTTGCAGTGACAGTTTTATTTCCATCCACAGTGAAAGTGAGGGGATTGGCCGTTCCACTGAAGTCACCGCCCCAACCGATGAAATCTACACCACTGTCTGGAATAGCTGTTATCGTCGCCGTGCTTCCCTTTTTCAGGATCCCTCCGCCAGAAACCGATCCCAGCCCATCCGGGTTGACACCCGCAGAAACCACATACGACTGGGAATTGGGATCCTGAACGAAAACTGCGGTGATCGACTTGTTGGCATCCATCGAAACTGTCAAGGGATTGGTCGTTCCGGATGCATCACCTGACCAATTGGAGAATGTGGAGCCAGTGATCGCAGTAGCCTGGACAGAGACCTGCTCACCAGGAACATAGGTTCCAGCTCCAGAAACCGATCCATGGACTTGGGGGCTGGCCACGACACTTAGCGTGTAACTGGACGATGAGGTGTCCGGTGCAAATTCGGCAACGATTGCCAAGGCTTGGCTTACCGTTACGCTAAGTGGGTTAGTCGTACCGGTTGCATCACCGCTCCAACCGGTGAATTTGGATCCCGATATGGGTACGGCAGTTAGGGAAACCACAGTCCCTGGTACAAACGTGCCTCCACCATTCACCGATCCATACCCTACCGGATTGGCAGAAACCGAAAGATTATGATAAGCGGCGGAGGGATTGGCGTCGAAATTGGCGGTCGCGGCCTTATCCCCATCCATCGTGATCGTGACAGTCTCCGATGTACCGCTGGCATCCCCACTCCAATTCAAGAATTTCGCCCCGCTCGCCTTGGTAATCGTAGCTGTGGCTGTTGCCCCGTCCTTGTAAAGACCGGAACCAGCAACTGTACCATGGGAGGTCGTATTGGCTACCAAGTTCAAATTCCGGTAGGTTTCCTTGGGCATTTCTGGAATTACGACACGGAAACCAATCAGGTACTGGTTCCAAGTCTTCAAAATTTTACGGCTAAAAACCCGGCAATCTGCACTGCTGGTAAGGGCGGAACCACCACGGGCGACCCGATAGGTCAAATCAGTGCTGGGGCCGGCTGTGTTATCTGCTGTGGATGCGGAGTCCTTGTACCAATTGGCATCCAACCAGTCCCAACATGCTTCCCAGACATTCCCTGCCATGTCATAGAGGCCATATCCATTGGGCGTCCCCAATCCGACAGCTCTGGACGGGTTGTTGGTCGTACCAGTACCCTGGTTGAACTGTGCCTCTGTGCCGTCAAGGGTCGAGGCACCGCTCGGATAAGTATTTCCGGACAGTCCGCCTCGGGCCGCCTTTTCCCACTCTGCTTCAGTTGGCAAACGGTAACCACTGGAAGTAAAGTCCACAAAATCATTGGGGAATGACTCCGTTAGCCTTCCGGAACGATAAACAGTGGTTTTGGCTGCACTGGTATAGTAAGCGGGGGTACGGTTCTCCATTTCCGACCTGGCATTGCACCACTTAACTGCATCGAACCAGTCGATCACAACTGGATGGTCATCAGAGGCGGCAGGGGGAATCTGTAAATTCACACCCGTATTCCCCCCGTCATACAAGAAGTCGTATCCGTTCTGGAGCCCCCAATTCATCACTGTTGTCCAAAGCTTTTTGGTCACTTCGTATTTCTCCACGAAATATGAATTCAGGTAAACTTGGTGCTCCGGCTCATACAAAACACCACTTCGGCTTCCTGTTCCGCTCCCAATGGTAAACGCCCCAGCCGGAACTTGGACAAAACCATCACCGACATCAAAGCGGAAATTGGCAGTGACCGTCATGTCCTTGGTCACACTTACCGTTAACGGGTTGTCAGTCCCGCTGGCATCACCGGACCATCCTGTGAACTCATAACGGTCCCCAGCGGTTGCTGTGATAGTAGCCTGGCTGCCCTCCAAGAAATTTCCACCCCCGTGGACAAAACCATGGGAGGCAGGATCAACGGCCACGGTAAGGTTGTAGTGGGCAGACCCGCTAAAAGCAAAATTTGCCTGGATGCTCAAATTCTTGTCTACCGTGATAGCCAAAGGGTTGGAAGTACCGGAGGCATCTACGCTCCATCCTGTGAAGGTAAAACCGTCCGCAGCAGTGGCGGTGAGGTTTGCAGTTGCGTCGCTGATGAAGGAACCGGCTCCGGAGACATACCCTGCACCAGCAGGGGAAACCGTGGTCGTGACTGAGTACCCTGTGCCATCGGCAAGGCTAAACAATGCGGAAATGTCCAAATCCTTGGCAACTGTGACCGTAAATGGGTTGGTTGTGCCGCTGGCATCCCCCTGCCAACCGGAGAACACAAAGCCATTGGCCGGCGTGGCAGTCAAGGTGGCTTGCTCACCGTCAAGGTAGTTCCCTCCACCTTTTACGAACCCAGCCCCAACCGGGTTGGGGGAAACTCCTACGGAAAACGCCTCGCCTGCTGTGGACACAAACTTAGCGGTGACTGACAAATTGTTAGCCAAGGTGACAATCAAAGGGTTGGCCGTGCTTGCAACGTCGCCTTCCCAGGAAACGAACTGGAACCCAGTCGCAGGGGTCGCTACCAACGTAGCTTGAGATCCGGTGAGATAACTCCCTTGGCCGCTGACATATCCGGAACCCGCCGGAGTGATTGCCGTCGTGAGTGTGTGACTGCTGGCACGCGCGTGCGTAACGATTACAAAGGAATATAGGAGCAAAGGCAAAAAATTTGCCGCGTAAGCAAGGGGGAACCCTTTGGCAGCAGATAGGGACGAGGTTTTTGTCATGGTAGGCATGGACAGGAAAAGAATAGGCTTGGACAGACTTTAGGAACGAACGAGGAAAAAACTCAAAGTCTTGATAGGCGAAGGGTGCGGATTTTACCGAAAACTTTCAAGTTTTTAGTAATAATTATTTGTAAGCAAGTAATGGAAACGAATTTCAATCAGTTGAAACAGGAAGAGATACCCTCCCCAACGAAACACCCCTCCGGGGGGGAACCCAGAAGGAGCAGCATTTTTTCCCGAAAAGGACGCAAGCATTTAACCTTTTGTTAATAGTTCAATAACACACAGTATTAACAACTCAGTATAAACCAAATATGCAAATCAAGCAATAACCGTGCCAAAACTAAATTCTTTACATAAATATTGGGTAATCCAGTAGCACAAAGGCCTAGAAGGTTACCTTCACGCCAGCCTCATTAAATTCTAACGACACTGAGACAGGGGATAAAAACGGCGGACAGGGGAATATTCCCCACCCCCTTGGACAATAAAGGGAACCTAAAACCTCACCGAAGTCACCGGCAAGGCACGCCGCAAGGCGGCCACCTCAAGGTCATCCAAAGGGTTATCCCATAGGTGGATCTCCTTGGGTCTCCCCAAGGAATGCAATGGCTCCAGGACTATTACCTTGTTATTCCGCAAATCCAAACTCTCCAAGCCCTTAAGCCCGGACAGGGGATTCAAATCGGAAATCTCGTTCCGGGCCAGATGCAAAACCTTCAGACTCCGCAACCCCTCCAAGGGAGTAATATCGGATATCTTGTTTGACCCCAACAACAATGTTTCCAAGGCCTCAAGGCCAACGAGCCCAGAAACACCGGCAAGCTCGTTATCCCTTGCATCAAGGTAAAGCAGGCCGGGACACCCCTCCAATCCGACCAAGTTGGCAACAAGGTTACTTCTGATATTCAAACGCTCCAACTTGCCCAGCCACTTGAGTGGGGACAAGTCCTCAATTTTGTTGGACGGGGCATCAAGGACCTCCAAGTCCGCCAAACGGGCCAATGGCGACAATTCCGCGACTTGGTTCTCACCAATCCACAACTCCTTCAACTTTACCGCACCCTGCAAATGGCCAATCCAGGAAATTTGGTTACCAGTCAGATCCAGGAATTCCAGCTCTGCAAAAGCCCCTAAGCCCGTAATATCCGCGATCCCTTTCCCTCTCAAATCCAAACTCCTGGGATTCGGAAAGTCGGATACTTTCATCCCACCTTCTCGGACTCCAGAAAGTTCCCGCAACGCTTTTTCGAAGGCTGGATCCACGATCGCCAAACACCCCTCTCCGTCCAATTGAGGCGCAAGGGGCGGCAACATTGGTATTGGTGGTACATTTGTAACTTGCCCCCTACCCCCTAGCTCCACCACAACAGGATTGTCAACCTGCTCGCCCTTACCATCAACTTGCTCCTTTGAAACATCCCCGCCGCACCCCAACAGGAGGACGGACATACCACTTAATAAAAGCCTCTTCATCGGACAGCAAAGCTAGTCCCCACCCTGACAAGGGATCAAGGCAATTCAATCAAGACAAATGCCCAAAAAAATTACAAGAATCATCCTGCTCACACTCTTCTTCCCCATAAGCCCCCAAAGGCTACATTGCAATTGGCCACAATGGAGGGGGCCGCTAGGAACAGGTGAAGCCCCGGGGGCAACCCCTCCGGTATCTTGGGATGAACAGAAAAACATCACTTGGAAAACCGAGATCCCTGGAACCGGACACTCCACACCGGTTATCTGGGAAGATACGATCTTTCTGACCTCAACCCAACCCGAAGGCGAAACACTCCCACCTCCGCCGCCACAACCTCCGGGTGCCCACAACAACGTAGATGCAAAGAAAAAGCACAGGTTCATGGTACATGCGGTCGACAGGAATACAGGCAAATTCAAATGGCAGACGACCGTTCGCGCTGCCCGCCCCTTTGGCAGCACACATGAAACAGGAACATGGGCTTCAGCATCTGTCGTAACCGACGGAAGGAAAGCCTTCGCATATTTTGGTTCCAACGGCCTCTTCTGCCTCGATTTCAAGGGCAAAATCCTATGGGAAAAACAACTCGGAACATTAACAGTCAAACACGGCCACGGGGAAGGCGCGTCCCCGGCCATCCATGGACACACAATCGTAGTCAACATGGATCACGAAGGCCAATCCTCTGTAATTGCGCTGAATACCAGCGATGGTTCGGTAATTTGGAAAAATCTTCGCGAAGAACCGACAAGTTGGGCTACACCCGTAATAACATTCTCAGACACCCCCCCACAGGTTATCGTCCCTGGTACAAATGCTATCCGTAGTTACTCCCTGGAAGACGGAAAAGTCCTCTGGACCTGCCGGGGCCTATCCAACAATATCGTCGCAACCCCAATCCATTCAAACCACATCCTGTATGCCGGAAGCAGCTATGACACGCGTGCAATCCTTGCAATCGATACAAAGAATGCCAAGGGAGACCTGACAGGCACCCCAAAAGTCCTATGGAAGTCTAACCTTCGCCCTCCCTACGTCCCCTCCCCCCTCCTGGTGGGTGACAACCTCTTCTATCTTAGGCATTACCAAAATATCCTTACCAAGTGCGATGCCCGCACAGGCAAGTTGCCCTATCCCCCGGTCAGGTTACCGGGGCTGTCAAATATCTACGCATCCCCTGTCGCGGCAAATGGTCACATCTACATCTCAGACCAACAAGGGAATACCCTCGTCATCGACCAGGAAACGACAATGCCGGTCAGCCTCAACAGGCTCAGGGAAAGTATCAACGCATCCCTGGCAATTTCAGGGAAACAACTCTTCATCCGTAGCGACAGGCATCTTTATTGCATTAAGGAAAAACCGGAAGAAAAATAATAACAAAAAGAAATGATAAATCACACGAATCTCTTCCTCATTTCATTACTCATAATAAGTTCTACAATTGCCCAAGTTCGACTTCCTTACAATAATCCAGGATTATCGGTTGACCTAGGGGTAGGTCTTTGGGCATGGCCAATACCCATTGATTACGACAATGACGGGGATTTCGACCTTGTAATTTCATGTCCTGACATACCTAACAACGGTACATTCTTATTTGAAAACCCAGGAGGGAAAAACCAAACCTTTCCCATCTTCAAACCAGCTAGGAAAATCGCCAGGGGAATGCAAAACCTACAAATTTCCTACATTGGGGAAACACCATATATTACCATACCTGGGAAGCACTTCCACCAATTCTGTACACACCAATACAACCGAAGTTTCCAACTCCCTGCTAACGCCAAGTTTTACCAAGGAAAAACCAGGGCAAACCAGTGGAAACTCGCTGACTATGACGGGGATGGCAATACAGACCTCATCATCGGCATTGGGGATTGGGCAGATTACGGATGGGACAACGCCTATGACCCAAATGGAAATTGGAAAAATGGCCCTCTCCACGGTTATGTCTACTGGGTAAAAAATACTGGAAGCAACGAGAAACCGAAGTACGCAAAGCCAGAAAAAATCAAAGCAGGGGACGGGGTGGTCGATACATACGGCATGCCCTCGCCAAACCTTGCCGATTTCGATGGTGACGGGGATCTTGACCTATTGTGCGGTGAATTCCTGGACGGGTTCACATATCACAAAAACACGGGAACACGCACAATCCCGCAATATGCGAATCCCATCCGTCTACCGATTAGCATGGACTTGCAAATGGTAACCCCGACTATCATTGATTGGGACAAGGATGGCGATATCGACATCATTTGCGGGGACGAAGATGGCAGGGTAGCGTTCATCGAAAACACAGGCCACCTAACACCGGAAGGAGAAATTCCGGTTTTCTCACCCCCAAGGTATTTCCAGCAAGAGGCACAGGATGTTAAATTCGGTTCGCTCGTAACACCAGTTGCCTGTGACTGGGATGGGGATAATGACCTGGACATCCTTTGCGGCAATAGTGCGGGCCAAATTGCCTTTATTGAAAACCTTTCCAACCCAGGGGTGGAATTCCCAAAGTGGGCTCCACCCGCACTCCTCGAAGCCGGAGGAAAAACCATACGCATCCAAGCTGGTGAAAACGGCTCCATCCAGGGACCGGCCGAAGCAAAGTGGGGCTACACCACCATCTCTGTAGCAGACTGGGATAAAGACGGACTGCCAGACATCATTGCCAACAGCATAAACGGGAAGGTAATCTGGTATCCTAACAAAGGGTCTCTTAGGAACCCCATACTGGAGGAGGCCGAGCCAATCCTTGTCAATTGGGAAAGCTCCCCCCCGAAACCCGCCTGGACATGGTGGAATCCGAAACCACTCCATCTGGCCACACAATGGAGGACAACACCGTTCGCGACAGACTGGGACGCCGACGGCACAAACGACATCATCATGCTAGACACTGAGGGTTACTTAGCACTCTACAAAGGGATCCCAAGATCCACCCCTCCCACCCTTAACCCACCTAAGCGGATCTTCCTTGGGGAAGGTGCCTACGACTCCATGCACGGACTCCAAAAGCGATCCCCCTCCCCTAGCCCACTCCAACTTAACCTAGGCCAAGCAGGGAAGTCCGGCAGACGAAAGTTCACTTTTGCAGACTGGGATTTGGACGGAGACCAGGATCTCCTAGTCAATAGCACGAACATAAACCTTCTGAAAAATACCGGAACCGAAAATGGCATGACCACATTCAGGGATGTAGGTACGCTAGGCAAACTTAAGCTCGCAGGTCATTCGACATCCCCAACCATTGTAGATTTCAATGACGACAAAATACCTGACCTTCTGGTCGGCGCTGAGGATGGATTCCTATACTACCTAAGAAATCCAAGCGCCCACTGACATTATTACATAGTAACACGGATTACATATTTCCGAAAAAATAAAAAAGATCAAATCATGCAAACAGTACTCTCGCAATTCGTGTTTCCGCCCAAACATGCGTACCCCTTTTCAACCCCCAACATCCCAGTTCAAATCACAATCAAATTCAACTATTAACATAAAGCTAGATTAAACGAAGTTCTGTATCACAAAAAAATCCAAATAATACGCCTAATAACAAAATCTTTTACATAACACAATAATAGAAAATTTTAAATCAACACAACCAGATTTTAATCATGCATATTTGAACTAAATAGATTTATAAATATTTACTTATTTTTCAAACTCATAATTTCATACAATAAATACACATTAATTTGAACTGTAAGCTTGACTGTATTTTGACTGGGACTTCGAGCCCCAGAAACTAATGGTTGTTGGAGTGCGGTAAGTAGCCCTCGCAACTCGTAACGGACTTTAAGGGCAACCCCTCGGGTCACCAACCGTTTCGCCTGAAAGCCCTGGACTTTGCTCCGAAATAGAGAGTTGGCAGCACAATTTGAGCCAAGGATTCCAAATTGGATACATCAACAAAGGCTTCCTAACTCAAAAATTTGCCCGCCACTTGACCGGAAGTAAGTGAATTCCGAAATCTAGGCGCATAACTTCAGCCGAATGGTGGGCCGTACTGGACTCGAACCAGTGACCTCATGCGTGTGAAGCATGCGCTCTAACCAGCTGAGCTAACGGCCCTTAGGAGGGTATCGGGAACCATCTTGGAGAAATCCCCGGAAAATAGCAAGTGCAGCCTTAGTGACCGGCGTCAGCCAGGGCTTTCTCCTTATTGGCAATCGCCATGTCGGCCTCGACCATGATCTTGGTCAACTCACGGAATTTGACTTTGGGCTCCCAGCCAAGTTGCTTCTTGGCTTTGGAGGGGTCTCCGATGAGGAGATCCACTTCGGCAGGGCGCATGTAGCGCTCATCAAACTTGACGTACTTCTGCCAGTCCAAGTCAAGGAGTTCGAATGTCACCTCCAGGAATTCGCGGACAGTGTGGGTCTCCCCGGTCGCGATAACATAATCATCCGGTTTGTCTTGTTGGAGCATGAGCCACATAGCCTCGACATACTCCTTGGCAAAGCCCCAGTCGCGTTTGGCGTCGAGATTGCCAAGGCGAAGCTCGTCCTGAAGGCCAAGTTTAATCCTAGTGGCGGCTCTAGTGATCTTACGGGTCACGAAGGTTTCGCCGCGAAGGGGGGATTCATGGTTGAAGAGGATCCCATTGCTGGCATGAAGGTTGTAGGACTCGCGGAAATTGACGGTGAGCCAGTAGGCAAAGACCTTAGCGCAAGCGTAAGGGGAGCGGGGCCAAAAAGGGGTGGTTTCCGATTGGGGCACCGCTTGGACATCGCCATACATCTCCGATGAGGAGGCTTGGTAAAACCGGACCTTGTTGACGAGGCCGGCTTCCCGGATGGCTTCGAGGATCCGGATCGCGCCCATACCGACAACATTCCCAGTGTATTCGGGGATGTCGAACGATACCCGGACATGGCTTTGTGCGCCGAGGTTGTAGACTTCGTCAGGTGCCAAATCATACAAAAGTTTTACCAGGTGGACGGAATCCGTAAGGTCACCGTAATGGAGGAACAGTTTCTTGCTGCCGATATCCGGGTTGTTGAACAGATGGTCTATACGGGCTGTGTTGAAAGAGGAGGCCCGGCGTATGATCCCATGCACTTCGTAGTCTTTTTGGAGGAGAAGTTCGGCAAGGTAGGCACCATCCTGTCCTGTGATTCCGGTAATGAGGGCTTTTTTCATGAATGATCTCGTTTTGACTCAATAAGTTGGCAGGCCAGGCACGATTGAACGTCTTATAGCCCTGTCGGGTTAAAGGATTTGGGATATTCCTTTTTTTCACAATGATTACGATACTTTTTTGTCAATCCGGAGGTATCCCGCCCTTAGCAAGCAAGAGGAAAAAGCTCGCAGGAAAAAGGATCATCCGCATATTCAAGCCGTTTTTTGCAACCGAATCAGATGGGCAGGCATTGTAGATCATGGAATGGGGCCAAGTCACTTACTTGTGGACTTTGGTTTGGCTTATTGGTGTGGTCTGCCGAAGCCAAAGAGCCTGTGACAATCCGTGTTGTCGGCCAAAATTGGGGGGATGTCTCCGAACCGGATATCCAAGCGGTCTTATCTTCCACTGCCGATACCTTGTGGGAACACGCCCAACCGGAAGTCCTCCGTCCCATCATCACCATGCGTTCTAAGGAGGGACCGATTGTTTTATTCAAGAGGGGGACCAAGGGGGAATATTTCGTAAAGCTGAACACAGGCGACCGCTACTGGTGCCAATATGCCTTCCAATTTGCCCATGAGTTCGGCCATATCCTCTGCAGGTACAAGGATGGGGATGCGACAAACAAGTGGTTTGAAGAAACGATCTGCGAAGTCGCCTCCCTCTTCGCCCTCAGGGCGATGGCCAATGTCTGGCAAGACTACCCACCGTACCCGAATTGGTCGGGGTACTCGAAACATCTCGAACTTTATGCCACGGAGAGGATCGAGAAGTACAAATTGCCCCCTGACACCCGACTTCCAGATTTCCTGGCAAAGAACGTCGTCTATCTAAAATCTAATGCGACCGACCGTACAAGGAATGCTGGTGTCGCGATCGAACTACTCCCCATTTTCGAAAAGCATCCGGAGGGGTGGAAGGCAGTCCATTACCTGAACGAGTCGGTCTGGGAGGAGGAGCAGGACTTCCCTACCTACCTCCGCAATTGGTACCGCCATACCCCTGATGAGTTAAAGCCTTTTGTCCAGCTAGTCGGTGAAGAATTCGGGATTAGTGTGGAAGCGGTGAAAGATGTCGATTTGGGAACCGCTGTCGTCGACTCAAATTCTTAGAAACGGTTATTGGCTAAGAACTTTCCGGTCGGAGTATGGGCACCAGCTAGTCCAGCTAATGTCCCTTCGTAGAGGAGCCGCCCCCCTTCGGCACCACCCCCTGGACCGAGTTCCACAGCCCAGTCGGCCTGGGCGATAAGGTCAGGGTTGTGCTCGATGACCAGGATGGTGTTGCCCGCGTCACGGAGTTGGAGGAGGAGGTCAAGGAGGCGCTGGATATCGTCCCAATGGAGGCCAGTGGTGGGTTCGTCGAGGATATAGAGGGTGTTGCCTTGGTTGCGTTTGGAAAGTTCCAGGGAGAGCTTGAGCCGTTGGGCTTCGCCGCCGGAAAGGGTGGGCGCAGGTTGGCCAAGGTGGAGGTAGCCGAGGCCTACGGCGTCAAGAGTCTCTAGTTTGCGGGCGATAGGAGGCTGTTTTCGGAACAATTGCTTGGCCTCGCTGATAGTGAGGTCCAAGACCTGGGAGATGTCCAAGCCTTTGTAGGTGACATCCAGGGTTTCGCGGTTGTAGCGCTTCCCGTTGCAACTTGGGCACTCGATATAGGTATCGGCCAGGAACTGCATGTCCAGGCGGATGACGCCGTCCCCTTGGCACCGTTCGCAACGTCCCCCACGTACATTAAAGCTGAAACGACCCGGATCGTAGCCACGGAGTTTGGAGAGTTGGGTCTTGGCGTAGAGGCCACGAAGCAGGTCGAAGACTTTGACAAAGGTGGCAGGGTTGCTCTTGGGACTGCGGCCAATCGGCTCCTGGGTAACCCGGACACAACTTTCGAAATGCTGGAGCCCTTCGACTTTCTTGTGCTTTCCTGGGATTTGTTTGGCTCTGTTTAGTTTCCATGCCGCAGCTTTGGAGAGGATATGGTTGATGAGGGTACTTTTCCCGGAGCCGGATACCCCGCATATAACCGAGAATAGCCCGACCGGGAAGCTCGCATTGATGTCCCGGAGGTTGTTTTCCGTTGCGCCGTGGACCGTGAGCTTTGGTCTTCCCTCAGGCGAGAGGACAGGAGTTTGGCGGCCTAGCTTAGCCCGGCCTGAGAGGAAGGCCCCTGTACGGGAGACTATGCTTGCCTTGCACTCATCGGGAGTGCCTTGGAATACGAGGTTCCCTCCTTGTGTGCCTGCTCCTGGACCAAGTTCAATAATAGAGTCCGCAGCGAGCATGGTCTCGGCGTCGTGCTCGACCACAAGCAGACTGTTGCCACGGTCCCGAAGACCTTGGATGGTATGGACAAGGCGCAAATTGTCCTGCGGATGGAGGCCGATGCTTGGTTCGTCTAAGACATAGACGACCCCGACAAGCCCCATCCCGAGCTGGGTTGCGAGCCTGAGCCGTTGCATCTCCCCGCCGCTCAGGGTGCTGTATGCCCGGTCGAGGGTAAGGTAATGCAAGCCGACTTCCTCCAAGAAACGGAGACGCTCACCCAGGCCGTTTCGGGCGTCGTGGAGATGCCCGAAGGCCGCGTTGTCCTGGAGTTCGCTTTGGATGAAGGTTTTGGCTTCCCCTATGGTCATGGAAAGGAAGTCGGGAAAGGACTTTCCCTGGAGATAGATGGAACGGGCGCGTTTGTTCAAGCGGAGGCCTTCGCACAAAGGGCAAGTAGAAGAAAGTTGGAACGCCATAAGCTGGGCCTGGAGGCTTTCCCCTGCGTTGGCCAGGGTTTCCTCCATGTCCGCGAGGATGCCGTACCAGGGTTGCTCGGTGAGTTTGTTACGGCGGCCAGTCTTGGTCTTGATGCGGAATTGCCGTGTCCCGCCTCCATGAAGCAAGATGTGTTTGGTTTCTTTGTCCAGGTCTTGCCAGGCCGCGCCCTTGGGGATATCCAACTCTTCACAGAGTTGACGGATAAGGGCTTTGTGCAGGGAAATGACCTTCGGCCCCCCGAATTTCCAACCTTTGACCGCTCCGCTCCTGAGGGGTACGGAGGGATCAGGGATGAGGAGTTCTTCCTGGAATTGCCAGGTTTCGCCGACGCCATGACAAGTCGGGCAGGCCCCGTCAGGATGGTTCCAGGAAAAGAGGCGAGGGGTCGGGGCATCAAAAGTTGCGGAGCAAGATACGCAAGAAAGCCTCTGGGAAAGGGAGTATTCACGGAACGGCGAATCTCGGCTCTCCTGGATTAGGACGATGGCCGTCCCATGGCCTTCATTAAAAGCCAGTTCCAGGGAGTCTGCGATCCGGCTTTGCTGGTCTCGCCGAACGACAATGCGGTCAACAATAATATCGAGTGAGGATTCCCTATCCGGGTTGCCACTAGGGGGAATCCCCTGGAGGTCGTCCATGTTGTGGATTTCACCATTAATCCGGATCCTTTGGAATCCCCGCTGCCGGACGGAAGGCAGTTGTTCGTCCAAGAATCGGGAGGGAACCTTGGCGAAGGGAGCAAGGAGCATCAACCGGCTGCCTTCTGGCTCCCGTAGGATGTGGTTCACGCAGTCGTCCAATGATCTCGAAGCGATCTTCCCTCCGCACTCTGGGCATTCGGGATCGCCAGCGACCATCCAGAGGAGCCGTGCATAGTCGGCAATTTCACTTACAGTCGCCACCGTGCTCCGGGGGTTCGATCCGGTCCCGGTCCGCTGCTCGATCGCGATCACCGGGGAAAGGCCGCGCACATAGTCAATATCAGGCTTAGGAAGTTGGTCCAGCAATCCGCGGGTCCGCACCGACAGGCTGTCCATGTACTTTCGGTAACCTTCCGCATACAAAGTGTCGAAAGCGAGGGATGACTTACCCGAACCGCTCACCCCGGTAATGACGACCAATTGGTCACGCGGGATGTCGATGTCCAGGTTTTGCAGGTTGTGTTGGCGGGCGCCTTTTACCTGGATGCATTGGGAATGAGGATTGTCTTTCTTCAAATGCTTGCGAATAGAGGAAAACGGCAAGTGACTCTTTTTCTGGTTGGAATGACAAGCAGGAAGCATATCCCACTTTTCCTGATGGAATTTCCCTTGCTCACCCCGGCGACCACCCGGGAACATTTGGACAAACTAGAAGTAAACCCGAAGAAGAGTTACGGGCAAAACTTCCTGGTCGATGCCAATCTGGTAAGGAAATCCCTGGAAATGGCTTCTATCCAGGCCGGGGAGGACATCCTGGAAATCGGCCCAGGGCTAGGGACTTTGACCCGCGGTCTCCTCAACTCCGGAGCCAAAGTCTGGGCAGTGGAGAAGGACAAGGTGATGGCCCGGCATTTGCGTGGGGACCTTCTTCCCATGGCATCTGGTAACCTTGACCTTCTGGAAGGCGACGCGGTTGATTCTCCCCGTGGGAACCTGCCCGACGGAACCAGTTACAAGGTAGTTGCCAACCTTCCCTATGCAATTACCAGCAACTGGCTGGAAGGAGTCCTCGACGGGGCTTTACCAAAACGGATGGTGCTACTGGTTCAGAAGGAAGCCGCACAAAGGCTTTTGGCGCAATCCGGATCCAAATCCATCGGCGCTATAAGCATCTTCCTCCAGGCAGCCTACCGAGAATCCGGACAACACCCAGTCTCCCGAACCTGTTTTTATCCAGTCCCGGAAGTCGACTCTGTCTTGCTCCGGTTGGATCTCCGGGATGACGCTTTTGCCTTTTCATACCGACAAAGGGAGTTTGTCCGAAAAATCTTCACCATGCGCCGCAAGCAATTGGGATCCGTTTGCCGGAAGCTCGGCATGGACGGCTGGTTTGCGAAGCTAGAAGGTTCCGGCCTCCCCGAGGGTGTCCGTGCTGAAAGCGTACCGTTGGCATTTTGGAAGGACATCGGGCAGGACTAATACCCCCCGGTTTCGTCATAGCTATCGGCCGCATACCCGGAGAATAAAAAATTCAATACGTAAGGAAGGAAACTGGAGAGGAAGACCCTTTGATGGGGAATCCTTGGGGCAAGCCAAAGTTGCCTGGATGTGAATGCATCCACCCAATGCTCAGTGTAGGATTCCGTGGTATCCTGGATCAAAATGAAGCTAGGAAGCGATCGAACCCAATGTCCAAGGCACGGTGCAACTAGTTAAGCCCGGGCGCGACATCACCATAAAACTGCTGCCCCGAAGGGATTTGTCCCAAAAGCTCCTTCGCCTTGGCCATGTCCACATGCCTGCGCGAGTATTCAATAAAAATTAGGCCGATCCACCTTACATCCTCCTGGAGGTACAGATTACATGTTGGCGTAGAGGAATCCCGCACACTTTAACCTTGGTACCAAAAAGGTTCATCTAGTGTTGGGAAAGAGGGCAATATCACCCCAAGTTGTCACCCCTTGCCGATCCCGGAGGCGTCGAAGCCGATTTTACGCAGGGCGGGGATGTCGAGAAGGTTGCGGCCATCGAAGAGGAAGGCGGGCTTGGGCATGGTGCCGTGGATCTTTTGGTAGTCCAGGCTATTGAATTCGTCCCATTCGGTCAGGAGCGCGATAGCGTGGGCATTGTTCGCGGCTTGGTAGGGGGTATCGCAGATTTCGATGCGTTCGTCGTCCGCCCCAACGCCGAGGGATTCGTAAATGTCCACAGGGTCTACCTTAGGATCGTAGATCGCAAGGTGGGCTTGTTCCTCAAGAAGGTCGCGGCAGACGTAGATGGCGGCGGATTCACGGATGTCGTTGGTGTCTTTCTTGAAGGCGTAGCCGAAGATGGCGATGCGCTTGTAGGAGACGGTGTTGAACATTGCCTGGATCATCCGCTGGGTAAAGCGGTGCTTCTGGTAATCGTTCATCACGATGACCTGTTGCCAGTAGTTCGAGACTTCCGGCAGTCCGAAGTGTTCGCAAAGGTAGACAAGGTTAAGGATGTCCTTCTGGAAGCAGGAGCCGCCAAAGCCGACGGAGCTTTTGAGGAACTTGGGGCCGATCCGACTGTCAGTCCCAATCGCATGGGCAACTTCGTCTATATTTGCACCAGTCGCTTCGCAGAGGGCGGAGATCGAGTTGATGCTGGAGATCCTCTGGGCGAGGAAGGCGTTGGCTGTGAGTTTGGAGAGTTCGGAGGACCAAAGGTTGGTGGTGAGGATCTTTTCCTGAGGCACCCATTGGCCATAAATGGAGGCAAGTTTCTGGATGGCGTCCTGCCCGGCCTTGGTTTGCTCGCCGCCGATCAAGACCCGGTCAGGGTTCTCCAGGTCCCTCATGGCCGTGCCTTCGGCCAGGAATTCCGGATTGGAGAGGATTTGGAAATTCACGTCTTCCTTCGAAGAGGCGTCGAGAATCCTTTTGATGGACTGGGCGGTGCGGACGGGAATGGTCGACTTTTCTACCACAATCTTGTCCGACTCGGCCACTTCGGCGATCTGGCGCGCACAGCTCTCGATAAAGCGGAGGTCGGCCGCGCGGCCCGCCCCTACTCCGAAGGTCTTGGTCGGCGTATTGACACTGATGAAAATGATGTCCGAATCCTTGATCGTCTCGTTGACCTTGGTGGTAAAAAAAAGGTTCTTGTCCCTTTGCTGGAGGACAATCTCCGTAAGCCCCGGTTCAAAAATGGGGAGGTCTCCTGAGTTCCAGGCGGCAATCCGTTTTTCGTTGATATCGACAACCGTGACCGTGACATCAGGGCACTTGTGCGCGATCATGGCCATGGTCGGCCCGCCCACATAACCAGCTCCTATACAGCAAATCTTCATCAAAATGAATTCGGTTTGGGTAATTATTTACAGGAAAGTCAGCCATCGTGCCGCACTCCCAGGATCGGGCAAACCTTTATTATCCTCCAAGCCCCTCTTTTAACCTTGCCTGGGGAAAGAGTGAGGATGTCTTAGGTAGTATGGTGCTGCAATATGTAATGGTTTTCCTGGGTTTGGCCGCCTTCGCTTACCTGATATTGTTCCTGTTTTCCGTCTTCGGGACGTCCGGCCTCCTTTTCCCCGTCCCCAAGCCTTCCTACCAGGACGGCCCGGGCATCCTCAAGCTACGCACCCCTCCGGGAACCTCAATCTCCGCCATCTACCTGGAAAACCCCGCAGCGACCCACACAGCCCTCTTTTTCCACGGCAACGCGGAGGACTTGGGGCTTTGCCGGGAAAACTACACCCAGCTTTCCAAACATGCGGGCTTCAATGTCCTGGCCTTCGACTACCCCGGATACGGGACATCCGGAAGCCGACCCTCGGAAAAATCCCTTAACGAAGCCTCGGAAACGGCCTTTCAATGGCTCCTCTCGGAAAAAGGCTGCCAACCATCGGACATCGTCCTCTATGGACGTTCCCTCGGCGGAGGTCCGGCCTGTGAACTTGCCACCCGACACCCAGTCGCGGGACTAGTATTGGAGCAGACCTTCAAATCGGTCTTCCGTGTCCTTACCAACGTCGGCATCCTCCCGTGGGATTGGTTTGTGAACCTCAACAAAATCCACCGGATCCAATGCCCCGTCCTCATCCTCCATGGCAAGGCTGACTCCACCATTCCTTTCAGCCATGCCAAGGCTCTCTATGCAAAGGCCAAGCAACCCAAACTCTCCCTCTGGGTCGATTACGCGCAGCATGGTAATTCCCTGCTCAAAGTTGCCGGTAAGGAATACTGGGCAAAGCTCGCCGAGTTCAAGCGCTTGCTTTCCCCTTGACGACCCCAGACA
>JAYPDO010000019.1:38714-39338 GCA_038125285.1 Opitutia bacterium | reverse complement strand
AAAGAGTCATAATCTGCAGTGAATGGAGTGTTTGCAAAGTTAGGGTACGCATCCCATTCAAGGAGCATATCCTCCCAATCCTCGAGCGTGGATTCTGTAAGATTGAAATCTCCTCCAGACAAACCGGCACCGAGCGTGAGACCCTTCATGAGGTTGTAAGTGGCACTCAATTCAAACCCAAGATCTTTAGCATCGCCGTCGAGGTTACCCTGGGTAGAATCTACAACTGAGGCGGCCAGCGAAAGACTATCCATCTTGTAGTCGGCCTTCAGTCCTTGCTGATAATTTTGGTTGGTCCATTGATTAATGATGGGAGACAAGACTCCTTCATGGAAATCGTTCGCATAGGAATTTTGGTACAGTTTGTACTGTTCGTCACCTTCAAAACCAAGCATACTTTCAAAACGGCCACCGGTAATGGATAGTCCATTGCCGAGATCAAACGTGATGAAAGCTTGCTCAATTTCCAGTTCGTCTAGACCGCTAAGATGGATTTCAGACTTAATTTTGTCAGTGGTGATCAAAAAGTCGACGTCAGCATTGTCGAGTTTGAGTGATTCTTTCTTGAAGGGGGCAGGCAAGTCGACGTTTTTGTAGGAGCCGTCGATGTAGCCGCGGATACCG
>JAYPDO010000019.1:8542-38704 GCA_038125285.1 Opitutia bacterium | reverse complement strand
TACGTCAGCATTGTCGAGTTTGATCGATTCTGTCTTGGTGCCACCCACGTCGACGTTTTTGTAGGAGCCGTCGATGTAGCCGCGGATACCAAGATTGTCGGTGACGGGGATAACGCCAAAAGCGGCTGCACCCGGAATAGCTGCTGCGAGGAGCAATTTGGTGAGGTCTGTTGTTTTCATTTTACGGTTTGGTGTTTGTAGTTATAGAGTCTCGGGTGGATGGCTTTGAGGTAGTTTGGTGCCTGCCCGATGATCAAAGTGATGCAGCAAAATAGTGAGGGGAGGGTTGCATGCAAGGCTATTTTTCAAGCCATTCCAGGGAGTGGACCCTTGCACGATAGGGCTCCCAATTATCCGAATTTGAAAAGGGCCAGCTTTCCGGGCAAGCGTGGCACCCGAAGCTGGTGGCAAGGGCTTGGGCAAAGATGCCATTGAACTTGCCCCAGTCGATTCCCGGGATTGGACCTTTTTGGATGGATCCCTGGAGGAGGATGCCCTCCCGGGTCTTTTTGATGGCGGCGCCGGCGACCTTTTCCCCGGTCCCGGCATGGAGGACATCGGAGAGCACCGGGCTCCGGAAGCACTCGTCGGGCGGGGCACCATGACAAAGGCTTTCCTGACATTGGTTTAGCTTTGAGGGGATGGAAAATTGTTCTTCCAAGATCCGGGCGATAATCCCGTGGAGGATATCGTACAAATCCCTCGGGGGCCGATGCCAGGCGGGATGCAAGTTCCCGACGACCAGGGTGTAAGTCCAGTCAGAAAAGTGGGGCACGATGCCTCCGCCTGTGGCCCTGCGGAAAATGGTTTCCCGGGTTCCCCCCGTGGAATCCCGGACAAAGGGGAACTTTTGGGAATATCCACAGGTCCAACAGGGGAATTCCCAGCCGTAGTGCCTGAAGAGTATGGATGCGGGGGAAGGGTTCCGGTAGAGGAGGAGAAGGTCTTCCTCCATGTTCCGGAAGGGATGCTGGATGCGGTCCGGTAAGATCCTCAATGGGGTTGGTGCTTCCATTCTATGTTTTCCTGCGGGATTCTATTGTGTGGGGAAGGGTTTTCTGTATGGAAGGCTGCATGAAATTGGAAGAATTGGTCAAGGGGCATGTTCATACACAGCCGGTTTACCAACCAGGGAAGCCGATTGAGGAGGTGGCCCGGATGCTCGGTTTGGATCCTGTCGGGATCGCCAAACTGGCTTCCAATGAGAGCCCGTTCGGGACGTCCCCCATGGCCCTGGAGGCAGTGCGCGAATGGCTACCGAAGGCATGGTTGTATCCGGACGGGAGCGGGTATAAGCTCAAGGAGAAGTTGAACATGGAGCGCGGGATCCGTCCTGGGCAGGTCATCCTCGGGAACGGTTCGAACGAAATCATCGAGTTGTTGGGCCATGCCTTCCTGGGGAAGGGGGACGAAGTGGTCTTCGGGGAGTATGCGTTCATTGTGTACAAGTTGGTCACCATGCTCTTCGGGGCGACCCCTGTATCGGTGCCCATGCCGGATTACAAGCATGACTTGGGGGCAATGCTCGACGCTATCACAGAGAAGACCCGGCTGGTTTTTGTAGCAAGCCCGAACAACCCGACCGGCACCTCGAACCCGGAAGCGGAGCTGCTGGAATTCGCCCGGGCACTCCCGGAGCACGTGGTGTTCTGCCTGGACAAGGCCTATGCGGAATATTGTGACCGGCCGCCAAATTTCCAACCGTTGGTGGACGAGGGCAGGAAAGTCATTTGCCTGAGGACGTTTTCAAAGATTTATGGGTTGGCGGGGTTCCGGATCGGGTACGGGTATGCGTCGGAAGGGATGGTGTCTTTGCTCAACCGGGTGAGGCAACCCTTCAATTGTAATGCGGCCGCCCTAGTCGCCGCAGAAGCGGCTTTGGGGGACAAGGGTTTTGTGGAAGATTGCCGAAGGATGAACCGGGAGAACGGCAGGATCCTCTTCGAGGGGCTGAAGGAATTGGGCTTGGACCCGGTGGACTCCGAGGCCAATTTTTTCCTTGTCCCTTTTCCAAACGCGGTGGATACATTCGAGGTGCTGCAGGAAAACGGCGTGATCGTCAGGCCTCTCCAACCCTATAATTTGCACGACCACCTTCGAATAACCATAGGAACCCAAGGGCAAAATGAGAAGCTCCTCACGATTCTCCGTGACCATTTGCAAAAATGAGGGTTCCAGCCATCCCATGGAAAGGCCCATAGGGTAGCCGGTGAACATTCCGGCAGAAGCCTGGACGGCATTCGGCTTTATACTCGTGCTGTTGCTGCGGGGGCATCTGGTGCTTACCGAGTTCAGCTTGGTCAACCTCCGTTACAGCGACCTTGATGCCGGGACTTTGGAACAACTCCGCTCCCAAAAGAAAACCGCGTTCCTGCTGAAGAACCTGGCCAGGGTGGGGGAAGTGATCCGGCTGGGGAGAAAATTAAGTTCCTTCGCGACCGGGGGCTTGTTGTTCCTGTTGTTTGTCATACCGGGAAGGGAAGGGCAGATGATCCTTCCGCTGGTGCTGGCAGTAGTGGTCGGGGTGCTGCTCCAGATCATGGTCAGCGACATGGTACCCCGGTTCATGGCCGGGCAAAACCCGCAAAAGTACTTGGCCAAAGGGGCATGGGCAGTCTTCTTTTTTTGGGTGCTAGGTTGGCCCATCCTGAAAATCCAGGACTGGCTCCGGGGAAGGCTCAAAGTTTGGACGCAGCAGGACAGCGGTTACGCCATGAACCCCCTGGACGTGGAAGTCCAAATACGGGCCATGGGGGAGGACTCGGCCGCCATCCCACCCGTCGTCAGGCAAATCCTGAGCCAGACCTTGCAAATCGACGAGCTTGTTGTCCAGGACATCCTTCTGCCCAGGAACCAAGTCGTGATCCTGGACACCAAGGTGGACGGGGCGGAAAACTTGGAAACGGCAAGGAAAGCCGGGCACACCCGCTACCCTATATGCGACGGGGACCTGGACCATTGCCTGGGGATCATCCATATCAAGGACATCTTCCGATTCCGGGCTGATTGGGAGAGGATCAACCTCCAGAATTTTATCCGGCCCATCATCAGTTTTTCCACGGAGGACAACTTGGTGGAAGTTTTCCCGAAAATGCTCCGCAACCGGATCCATATGGCCTTGGCTAAGGATCAGTTCGGCGGGGTGGTAGGCGTAGTGACCTTGGAAAAAATCATCGAGACCATGGTCGGGGAGATCCATGACGAGTTCGACCAGGAGGAACTCCTCATCAAATCCACTAGCCGGGGTACCTACCACATTTCTGGCTTGGCGCCCCTCCACGATGTGGAGGAGGAACTGGGGCTTGCGGCAGATGTGACGGACGAGGTCTCCACCTTCGGGGGCCTGATCATCGCAGAACTTGGGCGCATCCCGACTCCAGGGGAGGCCGTGGAATTCCGGGGGTTGAAGGTGCGCGTCCTGGAAGCGGACGACCGGCGCGTACTGGCGACCGAAGTCCAAAAGGTGCAACCCGAGGACGGCAAAGGGGCTTCGTAGGACCCTTGCGGCCTTACCTCGAAATGTCGCAGATCACGTAACCGGAGAGAAGGTTCGGGAGAAAGGCGCAGGGCTGCTTCCAATCGCTGTCCAGGCAGGTCTTCTCATGGATGGTGATCTGTTGGGAACGGCAAAATTCCTCGAAGTTGGAGAGGGAGAAGAATGTGACAGGATCCATGTCGTACCAGGGTTCCGGATAGACGTCGTTGACGGTACGGTTGCCATTGAGGAGATAATTCAACCGGTTGAGCCAGAAGCCGTGGTTGACAAAGCCGATTGTGACCCGCTTGCCTACCCGTAGGGCTTCCTGGACGGTCTTGCCGGAATGGCTGAGGTGTTCGATGGTGCGGGAGAGGACGACGCGGTCGAAACTTTGGTCGGGGAATTGGCCCAGGACGGTGTTGATATCCCCTTGGTAGGCGGTAATGCCTTTTCGGATGCAACCCAGGATCTTTTCCGGGTTATTGTCCACCCCGACCCCCTTGACTTGCTTTTCCTTGGTCAACAGCTCCAGGAGAGAACCGCGGCCACAACCCAGGTCGAGGACTTTGTCGCCGGGCCGGGTATTCCGGAGGATTACCATCTGGTCCATCCTTCGCTTGGCCTCTTTTTTGCGTTCGTCCATGCCGTTACGGGTTCGCGGGGTAGGGGTTGGGAGTTGCGGCCTCCCCGTCGAGGAAGGCCGACACCAGGTCGAAATAAAGGGGGGTTTTCAAAAGGAAGGAGTCGTGGCCAAGCTCGGAAGCGATTTCCGCATAGCTTGCGTCTTTGCCAAGTTTGAGGAGGGCTTGGATAATCTCGCGGTTTTCTTCGGGAGGATAAAGCCAGTCGGAGGTAAACCCGATGGCCATGACCCGGGCTCGGACATCGGCAAAGGCTTGGGTCAAGTCGTTTTGGGGGCCGTAGAGGTCGAACTTGTCCAGGGCTTTGGTAAAATAGAGGTAGGTATTGGCGTCGAATCGGTTAACGAAGCTCTTGCCTTGGTGGCGGAGGTAGCTCTCGACTTCGAACTCGACGTCGGTCAGGAGGCCGGAGGTGTCCTTCTTGCGGTCCCGGCCGAATTTGGTTTCGAGGCCACGGTTGGAAAGGTAGGTGATATGGGCCATCATCCTGGCAGTGGCCAGGCCCGTGGCGGGAGGGTTGTCCTTGGTGTAGTTCCCCTCGTTCCATGCCGGGTCTTGATGGATGGCAGTCCGGCCGACTTCGTTGAAGGCGATGGCCTGCGTGCTTTGCCGGGCGGTGGAGGCAAGGATGAGTACACGTTTGGGGATATCCGGATAGGAGATCATCCATTGCATGGCTTGCATGCCGCCCATGCTGCCGCCGATGACAGAGTGGAGGGAATGGATGCCCAAGTGGTCCAAAAGGAGCTTTTGGGCATTGACCATGTCCTTTATCGACAAGCGGGGAAAGGAGAGGTTGTAGGGTTGGCCCGTTTCAGGGTTAATGCTTCCCGGCCCTGTTGTCCCTTGGCATCCCCCAAGGCAGTTGCTACAGATCACATGGTACCTGGATGTATCAACGGGTTTACCCGGGCCGATCATGTTGTCCCACCAACCAGGTTTTTCCGCCCCTTCGTGGTATCCGGCGCAGTGGTGGTCCCCGCTCAAGGCATGGCAGACGAGGACCGTGTTGTCCTTGGCCGCGTTGAGTTCCCCATAGGTTTCATAGCGGATGGTCAGGGAGGGGATGCTCCCTCCGTTGGCGAATTGGAAGGGTTCCTTGGATACGAAGTCCTGTGGGGCGGTTTGCCCGACGCTGTCTCCTTCGTTATCCATTGCAATGGCGGCTTACGGTAGGACCGCCGAAAGGGAGCTTGTTACCCCCCGTTGAGGAGGCTTTCGTCGATGTCGTAGTTGGCATGGACGGCCTTGACGTCATCCAGGTCGTCCAGGACTTCAACGAGCTTAAGGACTTGCGCTACGACTTTGGCCTCCGTGACAGTGACAAGGTTGCTGGGCTGGTAGATGAGTTCGGAGGATTCGGGCTCGATCCCTTTGTCCGAAAGGGCTTGGCTGACAGCGTCGAACTCGGTGATCCCGCAGCGAATTTCAAAGTGGTCGCCGTTGTTGATGACGTCTTCCGCCCCGGCTTCAAGGGCGAGGTCCATGAGGGTGTCCTCATCCGTCTTTTCAGCGGAGATCAGGAATTGTCCCATGCGTTGGAAATTGTAGGCTAGGGCACCCGCGCCAGCGAGGTTCCCACCATATTTGTTAAAACTGCTGCGGACTTCGGAAGCGGAGCGGTTTTTATTGTCGGTGGTGACTTCGACAATGAGGCCGACACCTCCCGGAGCGTAGCCTTCGTAGACCAGTTCCTCTATACTTGCGCCCTCAAGTTCGCCCGTCCCCTTCTTTATGGCACGGTCGATATTGTCAGCAGGCATGTTGGACTGCTTTGCCTTGAGGATACAGGTTCGAAGGCGGGGGTTGAAGTCAGGGTCACCCCCACCATCGCGCGCGGCGATGGTGAGTTCCTTCCCGATCATGCTGAAGATTTTGCCTCTTTTGGCATCGATGGCGGCTTTGTGCCGCTTGGTTGTCGCCCATTTGCTATGTCCGGACATGGTAGGTTCGTTCCTGGTTCTTCGTTCTAGGTTAGGTAATCCGTTTTTCCAGTGGCTCGGGCTGTATAGCCTCAGGCCTTGCCTTTTTTCTTTTTGGAAGTGCTGGGGAGGACGATGGGGGAGTCGTCCTTTTTGCTATTCACAATTTTTTGCTGCAAAATGCTGAGTACGTTCTGGACTGTCCAGTACAGAACGAGCCCGGAGGAAAATCCGTATAGCATGAAGAGGAAGACAAAGGGTAGGATGCGGAACATCTTGGCCTGCATTTGCTGCATTTCGTCCCCTCCGGTGGGCATGGGAGTCAGGCTCATCTGGATGAACTGTGTGATCCCCATCAGGATGGGGAGGATGTTCAGGTACTCGCCGAGGATAGGGAGGTTCACCCCCCAATGCAGGATGCGCTCGGGCTCTGACAGGTCCGTAATCCAGAGGAAATTCGCAAACCGTAGCTCGGCGGCAGAACGGAGCATGAAAAAGAGACCCAGGAAGATCGGCATCTGGATGAAGATAGGAAGGCAGCCGGCGGCAGGGTTCACTTTGTTTTCCCGGAAGAGTTTGCTGACCTCCATCTGCATTTTCTGGGGGTTGTCCTTGTACTTTTCCTGGAGTTCCTTCATCGGCCCGGAAATCTTTTGCATTCGTTTCTGGGACTCGGATGCCTGGGCAGTAAGGGGCCAAAAGAGGAGCTTGACGATGATAGTCATCGTGATGATTGCCCAACCCCAGTTCCCGGTGAAGCCATGGAGCATTTGCATGAGCAAAAGCAAGAGTTTGCTAAAGAAGCCGAAAAAGCCGAACTGCATGACCAGGTCATGGTGTTCCCCGGCATCTTTCAATCGAGAGTATTCCTTGGGGCCAGCATAGAGGTCCAGCTTGTGGGTAATATGTTTGCCGGGGGGAAGGAGTTCCGTACTTAGGGCGAATTCCCCGGTCACCCCGTATTGGGCATTCCCACGGTAGTCGGTGCTGCCGAGGTCATAGACCCGTCCCCGCACAATCCCGCTGAGAGGGGTTTCCGGAGCCAAGGAGACCGTGAAGAACTGGTTGCGGACAGCAGCCCAGAAGATGTTCCCGGAGGATTCTTCCTTCGCCCCATTGTTTTTCTGCATTTTCTGGAGTTTGAAAACGGTAGGGATCCGGCGGCCGGTCATCCCGCGTTTACCGTTATAAAACCCGACGTTCTGGAATTCGCTGCGTGGGTCGCTGGTAGTCGGGAGGCTGGACCCGAGGGTGTAATGGATGTGGGATCCGGGATCGAAGTTATCTTGGCCTACGTTTTGAATGATGTTGCGGTGCTGGATCCTGAATGTGCCGGGTTCCACCTTGTACTCGCGGGTAACGAGGACATCCCCGGCACGGGCTTGGTAGCTGATGGAGGTATCCGTCCGCTCAATGACTTTGAAGGGGTGGCTTTGATTAAACCCACGGTATCCGAGGCCGAGGATGGGGACGTGCTGGTTTTCGTTGAGGATGTAGTTGTTTTCTTCGCCGAAGAGTTTTTCTGTGTCGAACCCGCTCGCATCAGCAGGCTCCTTTGCCTTGGCGATCCAGTTGGCAGGGAAGTGTTCTGCCAGAGCCTGCTTTTCCCATTTTATGATGCCTTTCTCGTCCTTGGCTGTAGCAGCGTCGTTGAGCTTACCCAGAACTTTCTGGATGCGGCTGGGGTCGAACTTCCTGAAACGGCGCTCCTTATTGTGGTAGACAATTTTCTGAATCACGCCGCCGTAACTGGAGAAGGTGGCCGTGTATTCGCCAGGGATCGTAATTTCCTGGATCTCCTCCGGCAAATCTGGTGCCAGGGGCTTAATGGCATTAGACGGGAAATTACCGACCGACCCTGGTTGCGTTACAGGCGAGGAGGCGGATGCAGTGCCTTGGGCAGCAGGGGCTACGGAGGCAGGATGATCGCCACCCGTCGGGGACGTGGCCGCCAGTTGGGGTGTGCCAGGAGCAGGAGGCGGGGCTTGCTTGGGGCCTTGGGTCATCATGAGGATGAAGGCCGTCGCGAAGAAAAGGATTCCGATGAGTTTGTTTTTGTCCATAGGTGGATTTAAAAGGGGTTAAATGTTGTTGTGGCCTTGGTCACAGCATCCTTGCCGAGCCGGAACCGGATCCCATCCCGCAGGACCCCAGGGGTTGCAGCGGAGGATCCGTTTAACAGTGAGCAACATGCCCCTTGCCGCCCCATGCTTTTGCAGGGCTTCGACTGCGTACCTGGAGCAGCTTGGTTCAAACCGGCAACAACCCTTGCCGAAGCTTAAGAGCTGGAGGAGGGGGGAAAGCGTCCATTGGTATACCCGGATAGGGAGGATCAGCAGACGGGCCATGGGCGAGGTGTCGCCCCCGGGTTTACTCTGGGCTGTCGTTTCCAAGGCCTTTGGCTTTGTGCTGCCCGGTGTTGTCCGGCCGGGCCAAGTAACGGATCCCCTTGAGGTAAAGATCCTGGAGGTCCTGGAAGGATAACTCGTCGTAGGTGTTACGCATGACGATCACGATGTCGCAGCAGGAGGGCAAGATTCCCTGGTTTTCCCGGAAGATTTCCCTCAAGAGCCGCTTTGAGCGGTTGCGCTTCACGGCGTTCCCAACCCGACGGGAAGTGATAATGCCGATCCGCCGCAAGGGGGGATCCGGTGAGTCCTTGACCAGGAGTTGGAGGAAAAAATACCGGGTCTTAAAAGACTTCCCCCGGTTGCGGACCTCCTGGAAATCTAGCTGCGAACGGAGCCGCTGGCAACCGGGGAACCGCATCCTGGAAATCAGGCGGCTAGGCGTTTGCGACCTTTCCTCCTGCGGGCACGGATGATGGCGCGTCCGGATTTGGTGGCCATGCGGGCACGAAAGCCAAACTTCCGGGCGCGCTTTAATTTTGAAGGTCTGTAGGTGGATTTCATTGTTTGGGTTGCCTATGGGGTTACAAAACTGGAAAGCTGGAAAGGGGGTGGGAGGAAAGGGATCCGGGGGCGGGTGTCAAGGCTCGTGAGGAAGTTTCTTCGTTTTCGAATTGTGCGCCCTGGGCAAGGATTCCAACCTTGCCAAATCATGATCAAAGAAATCCAACGTTTCGTTTCTAGCGGTTTCCTGGCCTTAATCTAAATCCTCCTCGGGTTCCCCGTGCGCTTTGCCTGGATTTTCCTGTCAGCCACGGCAGGGCAGTGACTGGGCAGCGTGGCCTGTGGATTGTGCATCCCGGTCTTTTTTGGCTGAACCGGCGGTTTTTTGATGGTCGGGAATCTGTTGGTCGTCCTCTGGGGAACACGGTGCCAAACCTGTCTTTAACGCCGCAGGCAAATGGATCCCGGCCAGATGTTCTGTCTCGCAATCGCTCCCCCCTGTCCGCATTTACTCAAAAACCATGAAACCCATGTCCTACCTCTTTCCCATCCTCCTGACCCTCCCATTAGCCTTCCTCCATGCCCAGACCCGGATCGAGCCGAAACACGGCATCGAGACCCCATCCGATCTCCGCGCCGAATTGGAAAAAGGGATCGGGGAACTTGACGCCCTGGCTGCGAAAATAGGGCAGGGGAACCCCCACTTGGCGGACGCCATGGTATTCCAGGAAGCCGTCCGGCGCACATTGCAAGACGGGATCTTTTATGATAACAAAGAATTCGACTTGGCACTGAAACTCCTGGTCATGGGGCGGGAACGGCTGACCCAATTGGTGGCAGGGAAGACCCCGTGGGCTAAGCAAACCGGGCTGGTTGTGCGCGGCTATTTTTCACAATTAGACGGCTCCCTCCAGCCCTACGGCCTCGTAGTCCCGGAGACTTACAAACCTGGGGGCAAATCAATGCGGGTGGACCTCTGGCAACACGGGAGGAGCAATAAGCTCAGCGAAGTCTCCTTCATCGGACAACGCCTGGCCAAGGAAGGGACCTTCGCCCCGGCCGACACCCTCGTCCTCCATCCTTACGGACGCTACTGCAACGCTATGAAATTCGCTGGCGAAGTGGATACCTTCGAAGCCTTAGAAGCCATAAAGCGGGCTTATCCGGTGGATGAAAAGCGAGTCTGCATGAGGGGGTTCTCCATGGGTGGGGCAGCCTGCTGGCACCTTGGCGTACACCATGCCGACAAGTGGGCCGCCGTAAACCCAGGGGCAGGATTTGCCGAAACCATGCTCTACCAAGGCCTGGAGGACAAACTCACCACCATCCCCTGGTACGAGCAAAAGTTATGGGGGCTCTACGATGCCGTCCCCGTCGCTGTTAATTTTGAAAATACCACTCTTGTCGCCTACAGCGGGGAAGTGGACAAACAAAAGGCCGCCGCCGACTTGATGGAGGCCACCCTGGCCAAGGAGGGGATCAAGATGACCCACATCGTGGGATCGAAGACCGGCCACAAATACGAACCAAAAGCCCAGGAGGAAGTCGCAGCCCTGGTTGACAGCGCGGCAGCAAGAGGCGTCCCCCACCAGCCTTCCAAAATCAGGTTCCAAACCTTCACGCTCAAATACAACCGGATGCACTGGATTACGCTCGACGCACTGGAAAAACACTGGGAACCCGCGCGAGTGGAAGGGGAGTTGAAGGAAGACGGCGTCCATCTCGCAACCCGGAACATCGCCGCCCTATCCCTTGACTTGGAAAGCATACCAGCAAACCGCAGAGTCCTCCACATTGACGGCCAATTGCTCGGCCCAACCCCAGCGCAAGACGGCGAAAAATGGGCGCCAAACCTCCATAAAACCGGTGGGAAGTGGAAACTCGGGTCATCCCCGGAAAAAGGCCTCCGCAAGAAACACAACCTCCAAGGCCCGATCGACGACGCCTTCATGGACTCCTTTCTCATCGTCACCCCCAGCGGCAAATCCAAAAACCCGAAATTTGACCAGTGGGTGGAAAAGGAAATCCAGGAATTCTGCTACCAATGGCGCCTCCAATTCCGCGGCGAGCCTAGGGTGAAGAAGGACATCGAAGTCACGCTGCAAGACCACAAGGACTACAACCTCGTCCTCTTTGGTAACACCCTGGGCAACCGAGTCATCCACGGTTCCGTTAACAGCCTCCCGTACAGGTGCAAACAGACCACTTTCGAAATCCACGGGAAGCAATACTCCTACGATGCCTACGCCCCTGCCCTCATTTACCCGAACCCACAAAACCCCAAACGCTATATCGTCATCAACTCCGGCTTCACATTCGCAGCCGCCGGGGCGGCCAGCAATTCCCGCCAAACCCCGCGCCTGCCGGACTGGGCGATCCTGGACATCTCCGTCCCCCCGTTAGGCCGAGCGGATGGAAAAGGAGTCACCGAAGCTGGATTTTTCAACGAACGTTGGGAGTTTTAGCCAGGCCAGGGCGCTCGTACAGCCAATCCAAATTGCGCCCTACGGGGAATGTTCCCTCTTGCAATCTGGGCGGCAGGCGCAATGAAGGGAGGGATTAGCTCGCAATATTTGCAAACCAGAGTTTCTCACCCGGTTACGTTATCGCCCCAATGAACCAACGAACCTGCCACTGTGGGAGGCGGGAAAACGACGGCATAGCCAAAGCCATTGCCCGCCCGCCTGCCCGGCTTGATCCACCCTCCCGGCTGGGGGGATTTTCCGGTACCGCCCATGGGTAAGTTCCTCCAGTGGGCATGCTGGTTCTTGGTAACCTCTGCCGTCCTCCTTGGGAAATCCTCAGTCTGGAAGGTGGGAAACGGCACCAACTATCTCTATATCGGCGGCACCATTCACATGCTCAGGGATTCCGATTATCCCCTGCCAGCGGAGTTCCCCGCCGCTTACAAAGATGCGGACACCCTGGTCTTTGAGACGGATGTCGGGAAAATGGAAGACCCGGCCACAAATACGAAAATCATGGCGGCAGGAAGGCTGGAAGGCCAAACGCTCCAGGATGTCCTTTCCCCAGGGATCTACCTCGCATTGGTAGATTATTGCAGTGCCGCAGGGATCGATATCCGGATCCTCCAACGGCTCAAGCCCTCCCTGGCCATGATGGTCGTTTCCGTCGCTGAAATGCAAAGGATGGGAGTGACCAGATCCGGCGTGGACATGCACATTTACAATTACGGGACCAAGGACAGAAAGAAAATCCAAATCCTCGAAACCGTGGACGAGCAAATCGGCTTCCTTACCTCCATGGGGGAAGGGAACGAGGACGAGTATGTGGCCAATTGGCTACGGGACATGGAATTGTTACGGACCCAGCTTCCCCTCCTCGTCGATGCCTGGAGAAAAGGCGACCGTACCGCCTTGGCCACAAATTTCCTGGAAGACCTGCAAAAGGATTACCCCCGGCTCTACAAAAGCCTCCTGGTGAACAGGAACCGGGCTTGGATGCCCAAAATCCTGCCAATGTTGAAAACGCCGGAAAAAGAGTTCGTCCTCGTCGGTGCAGGGCATTTGGTCGGCGCCGACGGAATCTTGGCCAAGTTGGAAGGCCTGGGGTACAAAGTGGAGCAAATCGAAACAGGCCAAAGTCGCGCCGCTGCCCCGGAAGGCAAAAACGGTAGGGAAGGGGAGATCGGTTTCCAGATTGTCCCTGTGGCCGACTTCCCCAGGGCAATAGCCACAAAGCTGGAAAGAGATTTGGAGAGGGAACTCGGGATGGAAGTGGCGGTCTCCCCGCCAATGCAGGTCAGCATGGGGGTGCTTTCACGGAAAAAAGGGCAACTGCTGCCTTCCGGCCTGGCCCGCAAAGCCCTCGAAATGGCAGCAGGCCAAGAAAGCCAGCAAGAAACCCCCTATTTGGTTGTCCTGACCAATTACGACCTCAACGAGCCAATGTCCGACTTCAGCTACTTGTACTCCGAAGATTATCCGGGGGTGTCCGTCATCTCCACTGCCAGGCTAGACCCGGGCGCATATGGATACGAGCCGGATTCCGACCTCCTTTACCAACGACTCAACAAAATGGTCAAACGTGGCCTCGGGAGGGGTTTGCTCGGGATCCCGTCTTCTTCGGATTGGGGCAGCGTCATGTATTCCCCCATGGAAGGGTTGGACGATTTGGACAAGATGGGGATGCACTTCCCCCTGGACAAAGAAAAGGCACTGGAGTTCTTCAAACGTTACCAAACCCTCACCAAATCATGGGATCCCGCCCTGGCCACAATGTATTCCGACGACGCCCGGGTGATCATCCACCAGAACAAACCGGACGGCAAGGCAAGCAACGTCCTCTACACGGGAACCGAATGGAAATCCAAGTTACCTGGGGAAATGGCAGGGATGAAAGACAAGAGGAAAGCCAACCAATTCGGCTTCGTCCACGTCTACATTGAAGGGGCGGGCGCGAAGGTCACGGCCAACCGGTATACTTCCGACGGGAGTTCCGTGGATGCGGGGTACTACATGAAAATTGCCAGGCAGGAGGACGGCCGTTTGGCGATCACCGAAGAATATTTTGAAACACGTGCCAATGCCCTCCCTCCAAAGGCCAAACCCAGCGCATTGGAAAACTTCCTCGGGGTATACCAAAAACGCGTCCAAGACCATTTGCCCTTGATGGTGGATGCCAATACCCGGCTCGACGCAGTTGAAGTCAGGGGCAGATCCCTCGTATTCCTCCATACTATGGTCAACCTTTCCAGGGGACAAGTCGCCCCGGCCGCATTCCAAAAACAAGTCAAGGAACCCCTGGCCAAGCAGGTCTGCGCCAACCCGGAATTGAGCGCGATCCTCAAAAAAGGCGCCAGGCTGGCCTACGTTTACCGTTTCAACGACGGCTCCTCACTCGCCGTGGTCAGGCTGGACTCCTCGGCCTGCGGGCTGTGATTCTGGATCTCAAAAGTCTCTCAAATCGCTACTGCAAACCCACCAATCCCTCCGGCGCCCCCTCGGCTTCCAGCGCAGCCCACACTTCCAGGATCGCCCCGGCCAAACCGAGCCAATCCTCCGCCGATGTCCACCATCCCCCGCTGATTCGTAACGCCCGACCCGTTTGCCCCCTGTCGAAACCCATGGCCTGCAAAGCCCCGTCCTGCGATTCTTTCGATGTGGAACAAGCCGCGCCTGTGGAGACTTGGTAACCTGCCTTGGCCAACTTTGCCACCCACCGCGTATTCGCATGCCATGGCATCAGTAGCAGGGAGGACTGCGGTGTCCTGGGACTTCCTTTCCCAACAATTTCCAACCCCGGTAACTTCCCCGCCAAAATTTCCTCGAACCCATCCCGTCCGTCCCCCCCCTTGCAAGCCAGGGCTTCCAGTGCCGCCACCATCGCAGCGACCCCAGGAAAATCCTCCGTGCCTGCCCGAAGCCCGTTTTCCTGCACACCCCCAAGCAGAAGCGGTCTCCCCCCAAATGATTCCGGGACTTTTACAAAACCACAACCCTTTGGCCCCCCGAATTTGTGCGCCGAAGCGGTCAAGTAATGGCATTGCCCCAAACCATCCAAAGGCATCTTCCCCAGCCACTGGGCCGCGTCGCAATGGAAAACGACCCCATGCCGGAGGCAAAGGTCTAACACCTCCCGCCAAGGCTGGATTACCCCCGTCACATTGTTGGCCGCCATCAGGGAAAGGCCATGGATTTTGCCGCTCCGCACCCATTCACCGAGCCTCTCCAAATCCACCTTACCAGAAGGCAACGCCGGGATGCACCGCCCCCTTTGCCCAAGCAGTTCCCTGAACGGCAAACTCACAGAAGGATGCTCCAAGGCGGAACAGGCAACAAATCTCCCCGGCGGGCACATCCGCGCAAATTCCCGGAAAACATGGTTATTCCCCTCCGTCGCCCCCGAGTTGAAAATAATCTCGGCTGGCTGACACCCCAGCATCCCCGCCAACCTCTCCCGAGAAGCCTCAAGCCGCACCCTCGCCGCAGCCCCGGCAGGATAGGGGGAAGATGGGTTGTGCCAGTAACGGCCTGTCGTCTCCAGCCACGCCTCCAGGGCCTCCGGGCACAGCGGCGTCGTGGCATTGCCGTCGAAGTACCCGCCCCAGTCCACTACGGGATCACCAGTTCCAAGCCGATCCGCAAGTCGTTCTCACGGCTCATGACATGGCGGTTCGCCTCATAGATCTCCCGCCACCGGGCATGGTCACCATATACTTTCGAGGCGATTTTGAAAAGCGTGTCCCCCTTCGCCACCGTGTACTTCCGGCTAATTCCCCGAGGCGACGCCGACTCTTGCTGCGGCTCCTGCAGAGACAACTCAGCGCTCGTATTCGAGTATTGCTTTAGCCTCGCGCGCAAAGTCTCGTTCTCCTGCCGCAAACTCTTGATCAACTCATCCAAATCCCGGTTGTTCAGAACACTGTCGTCATAAGGGTCGCCTGGTAGCGAGCGCATGAACAACTTCTCCGCACGCACAATCTGCGCCTTCACCCGCTTGCCCTTCTCGCTCTCAGCGTCCGGCAAGAACTCGAGATATTTTTTAAAATGGTAAATCGCGCTGATCGGGTCTGGATCCCCCACATCCTGGTCCAAATACAAGAGCCCCACTTCCAAGTGCGAGTTCGGCGCCGCCCGGTGGTTTTCCACGACCTTCAGGAATTCCTGCAACGCCCGCGTTTTTTTATCCCGGTCTCCCGTTTTCAAGATCAACGCAGTCTGGTACGATTTGTCGGACTCCTCTGAGAGCGCGGACACGTCTTCACGGCACGCACCTGCTAGGAGCGAGGCCATCAACAAGATCCCCATCCCCTGTTTGCCCGGCTTCTTACTCATCGTAGGGGCTTACAATACGGATTTCCCTGGAGGGTCAACACTACGGTGAACATTGGCCGGCTACTTTTTATAGCCCTGCCCATTCCCCGCACGGATCCCCCAGTCCCCAGGCCCTTCACCACGCTCACGCAAGGCCTTTGCCAGCAAAGCCATGTCCAGCCGCACACCAGGGACTATCCCGTTTTTACGGTACCAACCCTGGTTCATCTCCAGGCAATACTGGATGTCCCCCCCCCTCGACTTCACCGACTCCAAATTCCTCGGGTACATCCGGTGCACCTCCCTCAACACCCCGTCCCCCGAAAAATACCCGATGTCCAACGGGATCAACGTATTCTTCATCCAAAACCCCTGCGGCCCCGCCGCCTTGAACAAAAACAACATCCCCTCGTCCTCCGGCATCGACTCCACATACATCAACCCCTTTTGCCTCTCCGCATCGTCCAAAGCCAGACGCGCCACAAACGCCTTCTCCCCAAGGACCAACGGAAAACGGGTGCCCGCCGTCGCAACCGGGGCCTTCACACCCTCCTCGCATCCGCCCAACAATGCCAGCCCCAACCACACTAACACGAAACGTATCTGGTACATCATGGGTGATTTTCCTAGACATCCATCCCCTCCCTTCAAATCTTTTCGCCCGATGCAGCATCTCCTCAACCAAATCAAAGGAAGGAAAATCCTAGTCGTCGGAGACCTCATGCTCGACCGCTACATCTTTGGCGACGCCTACAGGATCTCCCCCGAAGCCCCCGTACCCGTCGTCGATGTAGACCGCCAGCACCACGTGGCCGGCGGTGCCGCCAACGTCGCCTTCAACCTCCAAAGCCTCGGCGCAAGGGCCGAAGTCTGCGGATGGGTCGGCCAAGACCCGGAAGGCGACCAACTCCACGCCCTCCTCGACCAAGCCGGCATCCTCTTCGACAAACGCTTCCACTCCCCCCGGTGCCCCACCATCGTCAAAACCAGGGTCATGGTCCGAAACCAACAACTCTGCCGCCTCGACCAAGAAGCCCCCCCCAAAGACTACGCCCTCCAACCCGACGACATCCAATGGATCCTCTCCAGAGCCGCCAAGGCGGACGCCGTCATCCTCTCCGATTACGGCAAAGGCCTCCTCAGCGACTCACTCGTCCAAGCCCTCCAATCTGACGACCGCCCCGGCCGGCCCATCCTCGCCATGGACCCCAAGCCCCGCCGCCCCCTTTCCCACAAAGGCCTCGACCTCCTTACCCCCAACCGCTCCGAAGCCCTCCAACTCGCCAAACTCGACCCCCAGCCCCACGAACCCTTCCCCTCTAAAGATGTCTGCCGGCGAATCCACGAAACCTACGCCCCAAAAAACCTCGTCATCACCCTCGGTCCAGAGGGGATGCTCCTCGGGCAAGAAGGCAAAGAGCTCCTGCGCATCCCCACCACCGCCCGCGAAGTCTTCGACGTCTCCGGGGCAGGGGACACCGTAGTCGCCGCCCTCACCCTCGCCCTCGCCTGCAAAGCCCCGCTCGAAAAAGCCGCCCGCTTCGCCAACCACGCAGCCGGCATCGTCGTCGGCAAAGTCGGCACCGCCACCGTCACCCCCGAAGAACTCCTCTCCCTCGCCCAATCCCTATGAACAATGCCCTCTTCCTGGACCGGGACGGCACCCTCGTCGAAGACACCCACTACCTCTACAAAGCCGAAGACATCCGCATCCTCGAAGGTGTCCCCCAAGCCCTCCGCCTCGCCCTCGAAAAAGGCTACCACCTCTTCCTCTTTACCAACCAAAGCGGCATCGCCCGCGGCTACTACACCCTCCAGGATGCCGAAGCCTGCAATACAGAAATCATCCGTCGCCTCGGCCTCGGCCCAAACCCGTTCACCGCCACCTGCATCGCCCAGGAAGCCCCATGGGAAACCACAGGTTACCGCAAACCCTCCCCAAAATTCATCCAAGAAATGATCCCCGCCCACAACCTCTCCCCCGCCGGATGCTGGATGGTCGGGGATAACCTCTGCGACCTCCAAGCCGGCAAAAACGCAGCCATCCACCCCGTCTACCTCCAATGCGGCAAAACCCTTGCCGACGAAACGCACCAATACATCCAACAACACGCCATCCCCCAATACCCCACCCTCCTCGACTTTGTCCAAACCCTCCAACCCTGAACCCCAAATGTGACACAGGCATTCCTGCCTATCCTCCGGCGCCACAAACAACAAAACCTTCACAACCCGACATGAGCACACACCAAAACCCCTACCCCCTCCAAAACCACGCAGGCATACCCTGGCGCAAACTCCCCGGCGACTACGTCACCACCACCACATTCGAAGGCGAGACCATCCTCAAAGTCGACCCCGCCGCCCTCACCCTACTCGCCCGAGAAGCCTTCTTTGACATCGCCCACTACTACCGCCCAGGCCACCTCCGCCAACTCGCCGCCATTCTCGAAGACCCTGCCGCCTCCCCCAACGACCGCTTTGTCGCCCTCGACCTCCTCCGCAACGCACAGATCGCCGCAGAAGGCATCCTCCCCATGTGCCAGGACACAGGCACCGCCATCGTCATGGCCAAAAAAGGACGCCAAGTCTGGACAACCGGGTCCGACGAAGACGCACTCGCCACAGGCATCGAGGCCACCTACCAGTCAGACAACCTCCGCTTCTCCCAACTCGCCCCCCTCTCCATGTTCGAGGAGAAAAACACCAAGACCAACCTCCCCGCACAAATCGACCTCTACCAAACCCAAGGCGACGAATACAAATTCCTCTTCATGGCCAAAGGCGGCGGCTCCGCCAACAAAACCTTCCTCCACCAAGGCACCCCCTCCCTCCTTCGCGAAGACATTCTCCTCGAGTACCTCGACGAACGCATCGCCGCCCTCGGCACCTCGGCCTGCCCCCCCTACCACCTCGCCATCGTCATCGGCGGCACCTCCGCAGAAATGAACCTCAAGACCGTCAAACTCGCCAGTGCCCGTTACCTCGACGGCCTCCCCGCCGCAGGGGAAATGGGCGGCCACGCCATCCGCTGCCCCGAAATCGAAACAAAAATCCTCAAAATGGCACAAGACCGCGGCATCGGCGCCCAGTTCGGCGGAAAATACTTCTGCCTCGACGTCCGCGTCATCCGCCTCCCCCGCCACGGCGCAAGCCTCCCCATCGGCATCGGCGTCTCCTGCTCCGCAGACCGCCAAGCCCACGGCAAAATCACATCCCAAGGCATCTTCCTCGAAGACCTCGAACGCAACCCCGGCCAATACCTCCCCCAAATCGCAGAAGAAAGCGGCCAAGCCATCTCCATCAACCTCAACCAAGGCATGGAAAACATCCTGGCCGAACTCACCAAACACCCCGTCCGCACACGCCTCTCCCTCAACGGCCCGCTCATCGTCGCCCGCGACCTCGCCCACTCCCGCCTCCGCGAACGCCTCGAGGCTGGACAACCCCTCCCCGACTACTTCAAACAATACCCCGTCTACTACGCAGGCCCCGCCAAAACCCCCCAAGGCTATGCCTCCGGCTCCTTCGGCCCCACCACCGCAGGCCGCATGGACGGCTTTGTCCAAAAATTCCAAGCCGCCGGAGGCTCCATGGTCATGCTCGCCAAAGGCAACCGCTCCAAAATCGTCGCCCAATCGTGCAAACAACAGGGCGGCTTCTACCTCGGCAGCATCGGTGGCTCCGCTGCAAAACTCGCCAAAAACTCCATCAAAAAAGTCGAAACCCTCGAATTCGAAGACCTCGGCATGGAAGCCATCCGCAAAATCGAAGTCGAAAACTTCCCCGCCTTCATCATCACCGACGACAAAGGCAACGACTTCTTCCTCGGCGACAACGCCGTCTGAACATAAATCGATCCCCTTGCTCCGTTCAAGAGAGTGACACAGGCATTCCAGCCTGTTTATACACAATCAAAAACCTGGCCATTTTGAGAGCTACGGCCAATGAATAATATCAATCTGCGGATTACAATTTGCACCAGCCAACCAAGGTTCCATCCCGGCAAGTTTGATACCAAGGAGAACCCAAAGGGGCAAAGTCAGCAGGGAAACCAAGGTCGTCCCCATGATTAATTGGATGGCTGTGGTCGCGGAGCCACCATAATGACGGGCTATGAGCATGGGGAAAATCCCGCAGGGCATAGCCGCCTCAACGACGAGAGCGGCCTTGAGTTCGGGGATGACGGGGAGTGCCATGGCCGCAAGGACGAAGGCAGTGGGGATGACCCCGTTCCTTAGGACCACCCCGGCCAGCACAAGCCCCGCATGCTTCCTGAGGTCCAATTCCCCCAAATGGTCATATAGCGCGGCACCAATGAGCAACAAACCCATAGGGATGGATATCTCCCCCGCCATACCAAGCAAACCGGAGGCACCTTGGGGCAGGGCATTCGCTATACCGCACCAGTTCAGGGCCAAAGCGACACACAATGACACCAAGGGAGGGTTCAACAATTTCCTGGGTTCGAATTTCCCCAGCCCGGCGGCAAGGAACAAAATCCCCACCGACCAGATGGCCAGTTCCACCCCAACCGCATAAACCAACAATACCCCGAATGTCTCTTCCCCGAACAACCCACGGCACACGGGGAAGGCGAAGTAACCGTAATTAAATATACCAACGGTAAAAATAAAGGTGTTCCTTTGGCGCACCTCGCCGAAGGGCATCTTCCTGGCGACTGCCGCCGCGATGAAATGCCCCACGGCGACAGTACAAAATCCGCATCCCAACACGGTGGCCAATGTCCCCGCATCCCCGGTTACCGCTTGGTTCACCATCACGTTTTTCACGATCAGGCAGGGATAAAAAAACCAAATCACCACTGTTAGCAACTTGCCCTCCCATTCCTGCCGGAGCCATCCCCACTTGCGGAACATCATACCCAGGCACGCCCAGCCAACGATCTGGAGCAACGCCATGCCTACCTGTACGATTGGTAAATTCACAATTTGAACAATTTTATGGGAAAGCCCACACTCCCGCCTACCCCGCCCCGGCTGTCCATCCAAATCCACAGGTTGCCATTAATGCGGATTACTGAAAACTCCCGAACCGAATTCATGCCAGCCAATACTGAAAAACCACGCCGAGCCGCCCTCCATACCCTCGGTTGCCGCCTCAACCAATCCGAGACCAACCACATCCGGGACCAACTTGTCGAACAGGGCTATACCATCGTGCCTTTCGAGGAAGAGGCCGACCTTGCCATCATCAACACTTGCACAGTCACCCGCCTGGCCGATGCCAAATCCCGCTCCGCGATCCGCCAGTTCACCCGCAGGAACCCGGATGCAATCACCGCCGTCGTCGGGTGCTACTCCCAGATGGGCTACAAGGAAATTTCCCAGATCGAGGGCGTTGACCTGATCATAGGGAACCAGGAAAAACAAAACGTCCTCGACTACCTCGGGGACGCCAAGAGCGAGACCCCCGTCATTGTCCGCGACCGGATCGACCGGGACGACTTCTCCGTCTCCCTCGTGGGCGACCTGCCGTTTTCCCAGCGCGCCAACCTGAAAATCCAGGACGGGTGCGACTTCATGTGTACCTTTTGCATCATTCCCTTCGCACGGGGGCGCGCCCGATCGCGCGAGTATAAAAATCTAGTCGATGAAGCCTCCAACCTCGTCGAACGCGGAGTCCGGGAACTCATCCTTACCGGGGTCAACCTCGGCACTTACGACCATTCCGGGCACACGATCACCGACATCACGGACGCCCTGGACGAACTCCCCGGCCTTTCCCGGATCCGCATCTCCAGCATCGAGCCCACCACCATACCCAAGGAACTCTTCCCAAGGATGGCCGACCCAGGGCACGCCCTCCAACCCTATCTCCATATCCCACTCCAATCGGGCACCGACCCCATACTCCAGGCGATGCGGCGGAAATACAGCCTCCAAGAGTACCTGCTCTTCCTAAAACAAGCTCAATCCGAAGTCCCCGACCTCTGCATCGGCACGGACATACTGGTCGGCTTCCCAGGCGAAACCGACGGACTTTTCCAAGAAACCTGCCAAACCTTCCTCGAAGCCCCCTTTGCCTATTGCCACACCTTCACCTATTCCGAACGGGACGGGACCCCCTCCACCAAGCTCCCGGGCAACGTCCCTATCCCCGAGCGAAAAGTCCGCTCCGCACACCTCCGTCGCCTGTCTGCCAAAAAAAGGCACGACTACTACGAAGCCCGGCTCGGCAACACCTACCCTGTCCTCTTTGAAAACAAACGGGAAGGCCACTGGCCTGGCTATACGCCCAACTACATCCGCACCCTCGTCCCAGACAACGGCCTGGACCTCGCCAACCGAATGGGACTCGTCCGCCTGGACCAGATCGCCGCGGACTTTGTCGAAGGCACCTTAGAATGTTTGTTGGATGAGTGATCGAAAAAAATTCTACGCCGCGATCCCTTTATCCATGAGGGTCCACACAAAAAATTTGAAAAAAGTAGAACAAACTTTGAACGAAATCCGACAAAACCCCGTCTTACCGATCAGAAAGTTTAACACACTTTCTAATCGAGTTTGTTGTTTATTGTTGTCTTTCAAGGAACGCCCGCCCGCAAGGTTGGCGTTCCTTGTTTTTTAAGCCCTGAACAATGGAAATGGCTTCAGGTTTTTTTGACAAAGCCCCCCCCCGGCTCCGCTCTCCCAAGCACGACAGCACAACTTGAAATGAATCTGCGACATCAGGAACCCATCTGGAGGGAGTGGTTTAAGAAGCACGGGGCGAGGTTGCTCCTATTCGCCCGGCAACAAGCCCGGAACCCTGCCGATGCCGAGGACATCGTGCAGGAAGCCTTTGTCCGGATTTGGCGCCTGTACGGCCACACTGGGGAAGTCGCCCCGGGATTAGTCTATAAAACCATCCGACGGATTGCCATCGACTTTGCCAGGAAGGATATCCGACGGCTGGGCAGGGAAGAGAAGGCGGACAATTTTTACAAACTGGAGCACGGGTCCTCCCAGTGGTTCGAATACTCCTTGGAAAAGGAAGAACGACACCAAGCCCTCGAAAACGCCATCAAGCAACTTTCTCCGAAACACCAGGAAGTCCTCATGCTCAAGACATGGGGGGGCATGACATTTGAAGAAATTAGCTCTACCCTCGGTATACCCTTGCACACTGCGGCCTCCCGTTACCGGCACGCCCTCCAGAATTTAAAAGCCTCCCTTTCCAAACTTCCCCAATGAACGACCTGCCCTCAGACCTTGAAAAAGAACTTATGGAGCTAGCCCCGGCCAAGCCTTCGGATGAATTCACCGCACGCCTCTCAGAAGCCCTCGGCGAGCAAGGCAACCTCGCGGTGATTAACCGTAAAACCCAGGAAGATGCCAAAATCCTGCCCTACCCCGGACAAATCGGTTGGGGGATTGCGGCGGCCGCAGCCCTTGTAGCCGGTATACTTGGGGCTGCCCACTATTTCCAAAGCCAAGCCTCAGAAAAATTTGCTAACACCCCAGTAATGGAATGGTCCGCCACCCCGGCAGCCCATCATGCGGAAGGCAACCCGCTCGTGGGGACCCCGGCAAGCTGGCATCCCACTGGCAGCAAAACCATCTTGGTCGATGTTCGGGATGAAGGCGTGGTCCGCGACCCAGTGGAGCCTCCCTCCCGCTTGTTGAGATATCAATATTTGGATACCACCACTTACACCGGCAACGATCCCAATTCCCAGATGCAAATGGCCGTCCCCAGGGAGCAGGTGGTCCGCGTTAAGATGGAGCCCTATTGATACGGTAGCCCTACCAGGCACGCCAAAACCCATTTCATACAACAAACCAGGTTTACATGATGCAAAACACGATATACAAAAATAAATTGGGGGTACTGGTCATCGCCCCTTTGCTCCTGCTCTCCCAAGCTCTTGCCGCAGAGGGCGACCTCCCAGGCCGTCGCTACGATAACCAAGGGGGCTGCCCTGGTGAACGGGATACGAAAACTGAAGAGGTAACGTTCCTAGGGGTATACGCCACCAAAGTCGACCATACCCTGACGCGCCAACTCGGCTTCCCGAGAGGGTTTTACCTTACTGTCCAACATGTCGAGCCGGGGAGCCCCGCAGAAGAAGCCGGCCTGCAGATGCACGATGTTCTCCAAAAAGTTGACGACCAGATCCTCATCAACCCGGATCAACTCCGTGAACTCGTCCGCTCCAAGGAAGCGGGTTCCAACATAGGCTTGACCTACTTCAGGGGAGGTAAGGAAAACACGACTTCCGCTAAGCTCACCTCCCGCGAAGCACCCGAAAACCAGGGCTTCACTAGGGAAAGCTTCCAGGACTTCGGCTTCCCAAGGCAATTCAGGGATTTTGAAGAGCTCAAGCGCAGGATGCCGAGAGAATATCTCCCGGAGAACTTCTGGAACCATTCCCGTTCCTTCAATTTCGATACCAAACCGGAGAACGGGGGAAACCACATCCAATCCAGCACCCAGTCGCAAGTCTCCTCGGGGAGCCAAAGCACGATCCAGGTAAACAACCAGGACGGCTCCCTATATCTTGAAATGGACAACGGCAAAGGACACCTTACCATCCGGGACAAGTCCGGCCAGAACCTTTACGACGGGGACTACAAGCCGGGTCAAAAGGTCAAAGGACTGCCAAAGCAATGGCAGGAACAGCTCCAGGAAATCGACGTCCAGCTCCAAAACGGAAAGGAAACTGGCAAGAAAAAGGAAAAGAAGTCGGACAAGGAGCCCAAAAAGGAGTAAACCATCCAAATTGCAAAAAACCAGGGGCGGGGGGGCACAGACCTTCCCGCCCTACATTTGCTTGTGAACCGGGAAAGATTCCCCATCTTCGCACCGAACCCATACAAATGACAAAAGGAACCGAAACCACCCACACCGACCTCGCCGCACTCCAAGAGACCGTAAAACGGGAATCTGCCTGGGTACAACTCCTCCGCCAAGAAATCGGGAAGGTCATCATCGGCCAACAGTACCTGGTAGACCGCCTCATCGTCGCCCTCCTAGCAAATGGGCACGTCCTCTTGGAAGGTGTCCCGGGGCTTGCCAAAACCCTGTCTATCCGTACCCTGGCCCAAGCCATTCAGACCGATTTCCAGCGGATCCAGTTCACCCCGGATCTCCTCCCGGCGGATATTGTCGGAACGCTGGTTTACAACCCCAAGGAGGGAGAATTTACTACGAAAAAAGGCCCCGTCTTCTCCAACTTGGTACTGGCTGACGAAATCAACCGCGCCCCGGCCAAAATCCAGAGTGCCTTGCTTGAATGTATGCAGGAAAGGCAAGTCACTTTGGGCGACACCACCTACCCGCTCCCGGATCCGTTCCTTATCCTAGCGACAGAAAACCCGATCGACCAAGAGGGCACCTACCCCCTGCCAGAAGCTCAAGTCGACCGTTTCATGCTCAAACTAAAAGTGGGCTACCCAACCAAAGAGGAAGAACTCGCCATCCTCAATGCCAACGAGTCGACTTCCCCCTCCCACGACGTCAACCCCGTCCTCTCACCGAAAAACCTTCTCGAAGCACGGAAGTGGGTAGACCAAATCTACGTCGATGACAAAATTAAACACTACATCGTCGAACTAATCCACTGCACACGCTTCCCAGGGGAACACGGCCTTAACATGGAATCCCTCATCCAGTTCGGCGCCTCACCACGAGCCACGATCGGCCTCACCATGGCAGCCAAAGCCTGGGCCTTCCTCGAAGGCCGCGGCTTCGTTACCCCCCAAGACGTCAAAACCATCGGCATGGATGTCCTCCGGCACCGCATCATCGTCAGTTATGAGGCCGAGGCCGAGGAAGTCACCGCTGAAGACATCGTCACCCGCATTTTCGATTCCGTACCCGTCCCTTGAGAGCAAACGAGACAGCCGACCCCTCCCGCGAAATCCTACGCAAGGTCCGGCAAATCGAGATCCGTACCCGGAAACTCGTCACGGATGCGTTGGCAGGGGCTTACCATAGCTCGTTCAAGGGGCAAGGGATGGATTTCGACGAAGTAAGGGAGTACATGCACGGGGATGACATCCGCTCCATCGACTGGAATGTCACCGCAAAGATGGATCGCCCCTACATCAAAAAATTCAGGGAGGAGCGGGAACTGACCATCTTCCTTGCAATCGACCTGAGCGCATCGGGGAACTTCAGCTCCAATACCCAGACCCTCCGCGAACAAGCCGCAGAAATTGCCAGCGTCCTTGCGCTCTCTGCAACCAGGAACGATGACAAGGTCGGTATCCTCCTCTTTACAGACAGGATCGAAAAATTGGTTCGCCCGGCCAAAGGCCGCCAACACATCCTCCGCCTCATCCGCGAAATACTCTTTTTTGAGCCGGAAGGGAAGGGGACCAACCTCCCCAATGCCCTCCAGTACCTCAATCAAGTCCAAAGGCGAAAAGCCATCGTCTTCCTCCTCAGCGACTTCCTCCCCGGCAAGCGCCAATCACAGGAGGATACCCTCCGCCTCCTCGGCCTGACCAACCGGAGGCACGACCTTTCCTGCATCCTTCTCTCGGATCCACGTGAGCATGAAATCCCCGACGTCGGGTGGATCAACCTCGAAGACGCGGAGACCGGGGATCTCGTCCAAGTCGATACCCGGAACCCCAAACTCCGAAGCCTCTACGCCGAGGCCAATGCCAACCGCATTGCAGACTTGGAGCAAAGCCTCCGGAAAAAAGGCATCGACTATTTCCACACCAGCACGGACCAACCCTACATGCGCGCATTGCGTGTATACATGAAAACCAGGAGCAGCAGACGATGAACCCGCTCCCCCTCGCCCAAGCCCCACCCCAGCTCCAGGCTCCCCCCGGGGAACCGATCCAGGAGATCGAAGATATCATCGTCTTGGAAACAGTGCCGGTCGACGACCCATCTGCCCAACTTCTTGTTCGAACCGAAAGCCTTTCCCCTTGGTTCATACCTTCAGTAATTGGGGTATCTTTCATAATTTCCGCACTCATTATTTACTTAATGACCAGGAAAAAGGCCGCCGCGGCAATAGCCTGCGAACCGCCCATCCCCCCCGACGAACAAGCCTTGGCAGACCTACGCTTGGTTTGGAGGCAACAATCCGAATTCGAGGACAAAACCTTCGCCTCGGCGATTTCCGACATCCTCAGGGAATACATTGAAGCGGAATTTGCCATCCGTGCCCCCGAACTCACGACGGAAGAATTTTTGCTCGAAGCAAGAACCCACGATGACTTGAGGGGCGGCTTCTCCGAACAGCTCAAAGCCTTCCTCAATTTGGTTGACTTGGTGAAATTCGCTAAAATGCCCCTCGAATACAAACAAAGGGACGAACTTTACCAGTCCGCCGTCCACTTTGTGGAGGAAAGCCACCAAGCCCGGCTACTAAAAATATCCCCGGAACTTTCCATGTCCGCCCAGGCCAAGCAACCAAAGGAACCAACCGCAACCGAAGGATGAAGGAGCTTTTGGAAGATATCCCGCTTGTGTTCCAGGATCCGTTGTGGCTCTTGCTCCTTTTGCTTGCACCGGTCATCTGGTTATACCGTGCAAGGGGAGGAAAACCTGCTGCCCTCCAGTTTCCTTCTGTGGGGCTGGTATCCCGGATCGCAAAGCAAACCCGATACGGTTGGAGCCTGTTCCCTAAGTTCCTGCCATTGATTGGCGTAGCAGGATATGCCTGCCTGTCCATTTCGCTGGCCAGGCCGAAGTGGAGGAAAGATGTAATTACAGAAAAGGAAACCCTCGGCATCGACATTGTCCTGGCCATCGACCTCTCTGGCTCCATGTGGGCACATGACTTCAAGGTCAAGGGTAAGCCGACGGACCGCCTGACCGTAGTCAAGAATGTCGTCAAAGATTTCATCGGGACGCGGGAGGATGACAGGATAGGGATCGTCGCTTTCGCCGGGGCGCCTTACCTCGTCAGCCCTCTCACCCTGAACCATGACTGGGTCATGGAAAACCTGGCCAGGCTAAAGATCGGGAGCATACCGGAACAAGGCACCGCCATCGGCAGTGCGATCGGGATGGCCGCTAACCGATTGCAAGACCAGACCGGAAAGAGCCGCCTAGTTATCCTCCTAACGGACGGGGCGAACAACACCGGCCAGATCGAGCCCACACAAGCTGCAGAAGCAGCAGCCAGCTTCGGCATTAAAGTCTATACAATCGGGGCAGGGGAGCAGGGCGAAGTCCCGTTCCCAAGGCTAGGCCGGGACGGAATGCCAATGATGATGCCCAATGGGGAACCCATCCTTGCCAGGGCACAGTCGGAAATCGACCTGGAAACCCTCTGGCAGGTATCGGAACTAACTGGGGCGAAATCCTACCATGCCAAGGAAACCAAGGCTCTTTCCAAAATCTATAAAGAGATCGACGAACTTGAAAAAACTAAGAAGAAGGTAAACGTCAGGTACAACTACCGGGACATCTTCGCCTGGCCACTCGCGCTGGGGTTGGGGTTGCTACTTTTTGAACAATCCCTATCGAACACACGCTACCGCAGGCTACCATGACTTTCCAATCCACCATATGGCTCCTTGTTCCTGCTGTGTTAGTCCCGTTATTGGTGCTATTCTATATCATCACCGAACAAGCGGCTAAGAAGAGGATGGCCAAATTCGTCGGGGCAAGCGTCCTCGGCAAGCTCGCATCCAGTTATAGTCCTGCCAAACGGAACGCACGGGCAACCCTAATGGTCTTGGTGATACTCTTCGGTTGCCTCTCATTAGCCAGGCCGCAAATGGGACACTCCTACCGGGAGGAAAAGCGGCGTGGGGTCGACTTCGTCATCGCCCTGGATGTCTCCAAAAGCATGTTGGCAGAAGACATCAAGCCCAACCGCCTCGAACGCTCTAAGCTAGCCATCCTGGACCTCCTGGAGCGCACCAAGGGGGACCGCGTGGGGCTTGTCGCCTTTGCGGGCAGTGCATTCCTCCAGTGTCCGCTGACCCTGGATTATGACGCCTTCCGCCAGACCCTGGAATCCATTACCCCGGAAATCCTTTCAACCCAAGGTACAGACATCGCCGGGGCGCTACTGGAAGCAGAATCCTCCTTCGCCAAGGACAACAACCACAAGGTCGTCGTCATGATTACAGACGGGGAGGATCTGGAGGCGGAAGGCATCCTCCAAGCCAAAAAGGCGCAGGAAGCTGGCCTCACAGTTTACACTGTAGGGGTCGGCTCGGCCGAAGGAGAATTGATCCCGGTAGATGATGGGAAGGGTCAACGCGACTGGCTTCGTGACCCGGAAGGGAATGTGGTCAGGACTCAGTTGGACGAGGATACCCTCAAACAAATCGCCGTAGCCAGCCTCGGGGCGTATGTACCCCTTGGGCCGACTGGGGAAGGCCTCCAATTTGTGTATGAACAATGCCTCGCCCTTGTGCCGGACCAAGAACGGGAGACCCACATGCAAAAAGTACCAGTCGAACGCTACCAATGGCCCCTTGCATTGGCCGTACTTTGCTGGATGGGCCACAGCCTCCTGGGCACACGTCGCCAAAAGCTCCCCCCAGCCGGCAATGCAGCCCTGGCCCTGCTTGTGTTCGGATCCACAATTTTCCCAGCCCCGCTGGACGCCATCGGGTATGACAAAGGGAAATCCCTGGCCAAAAAAGGTGAGTTCGACCAAGCCCGTTCCTATTTTGAAAAGAAGCTGCAAGAAAACCCTAATTCCCCCCTCCTCCTCTACAACCTCGGGATCTGCAAACTCAAGATGGGCGACCATGCTGGGGCGGACGAAGCTTTGTCGAAAGCCCTGGAATCAGAAAAGGAGGACACGGGCTTCCAATCTTCCATCTATGAAGCCAGGGCGATGAACCGCTTCAAATTAGGGAAATCGATCCAAGGGCGAGACCCAGTCAAGGCGTTGGAGCTTTGGAAGGACAGCCAATTCGATTTCTCCAGTGCGAAAACCTTGGAAGCCCAACAAGATGGCGAAAGGGCAGGATCACTTGGCAAAAACCTCTCCGTGGTGGGACAAAAGGCTCGGCAATACGCATACAACCAAGCTGTCCAAAGCTACCGGGAGGCAAACTACACAGGTGCCATGGAAGGCTTCCAACAGGCGCTCGGGCTTTCCTCGGAGGAACAAAGGGACGAAATTCACTACAACTTAGGGAATTCCGGCTACAAGGCCGGGGAGGTTCTTTTGGGGCAAAACCCTCAAGAGACGGTCAAGTTTTGGGAAAACGCCCTGCAGTCTTATGAGGATGCAATCGCCGCAAGGGGCAAAGACCCCTTTCCGCAAGCCCAGAAAAACAAGGAGATTCTGAAGAAAAGGCTGGAAGAATTGAAAAAACAGCAGGAGCAAAACGGCCAGGAAGGGGACGGTGAGGACCAAGAGGAAAAGGACAAACAGCAGAAAGACCAACAGGGCGACAAAAAGGAGGATAGTCAGGATTCGAAATCTGGCGACCAGGGTCAAAAGGAGCAACAACAGGATGGGAAGGAGGGGAAAGAGGACGGACAGGAACAAAAGCAGCCCGACCAAAAAGAAGGAAAGGAAGGGAACGAAAGCGAGCAGGCCAAAAA
>JAYPDO010000019.1:0-8532 GCA_038125285.1 Opitutia bacterium | reverse complement strand
GGGATCAAAAGGAAGGAGAAGAACCCCAGCAACAGCAAGCCATGGGGCGCATGACCCAAGAACAAGCGAAGCAGTTGCTACAACAACTCCGCTCTTTTGAACGCAAGCTACCTCTTGGCAATTTGGAGAACATCCGTAAGAAAGAACTCAAAGATGACCGTAAAGGACGCAGCTGGTAGACAAGTTTTCCCTATTCTGGGGAAGCTGCGGGTAGCCATTCCCTTCCTCGCCTGTTTCCTATTGGGAAGCCTGGGCTGGAGCCAGACCATCACAAGCCGGGTCGACCCACAAGTGCTTGCAAAAGGCCAACGTGGAAATTACCAAGTCACGATTAAGGGGATTTCCAACCCACAAAACCTAGGGGGAGCCATTCCAAAGGTTCCCGGGATCACGATCTCACCTTCTGCGTCGACATCGACCCAGACACAAATCATCAACGGAGCCATATCGAAATCCGTGACCTACAGTTTCCCCCTGTCCGGCGATACTTTGGGGACTTTTACCATCCCAAAGTGGGAAATTAGTTTTGGGAACAAGGCCTTCGACGTGCCGGTAGCCACCGTGAAGGTCGTGGACTCCAAGGAAGTTTACAGCGACATCTTTGACCTAGACCTGCATTTGGACAAAAAAGAGTTTTACGTTGGCGAGAGGGTCACCGGAAAGCTGATGGTGCTTGTCAGGGATGGGGTGGACGCACGTTTGGGCGGACCACCGGAGAAAATCGGGGATGGGTTCGTCCAGGACAAACTGGAGGAGCGCCCTTGGAAAATCGGTTCCACCTCAAAAGGGGGGATCCGCTATCAAATGGCACAGGCCGAGTTGGCCTTTACGGCCATCAAGGCCGGCCAACAATCCCTCCAGTACAAAGTCCCCATTTCCGTCCGAATCCAAGGGAACAACAACAATTTTAGGGATCCATTTTTTGACGACTTTTTCCCCGGTAGGCGTTCTTTCCGCGAACTCACACTGGAAACTGAACCCAAGCAGTGGGAGGTCAAGCCATTGCCTACAGAAGGCAAGCCAGACAACTTTTCCGGGGCAGTCGGCAACTTTACTGCATCGGTAACCTTTTCTCCCAAGCAAGTCTCCGTTGGAGAGCCGGTAACACTAAAATTACAACTTTCCGGAACCGGGAATTTCGACCGGATCCAAGCACCCAAAATTGAGAATACTGAAATTCACAAGGTCTACCCCCCAAAAATTGGATTCGTACAAGACAACCTCAATTCCAGCGGGGCAGGTACAAAAACCTTTGAGTACATCGTCATTCCCCAACACGAAAAAGCGGATACCTTGATGGAGATCCCGTTCTTCTATTTCGACCCTGGGCAGGGGATCTATGTGGACAGGACACAACGCCCTGGGAAAATGGTGGTGTTGCCCGCCCCCGAAGGGACATTCTCCCCTGGAGGGGATGAGCCAATCGTTCGGGCCGCCAGTCCTTTGACAGGCCAGGAGGGGAACAAGGAAACCCTTCGGCTCCTCCCCATCCAAACCGAATCAAGGGGATGGAAGCGAACAGGGGAAATCTCCATCTGGACCCCTTCCTACATCGGAGTCCAGACTGCATCTTTCGCCCTCATGGCAGGCATCCTCATTATTAGAGGAAGGCAACTCCGCTTCGCAGGTGATTCAAGCCTTCGCCGTCAAGTCACGGGCTCCAAGCAAGCAAGGGCATGGAAGAAGAAATCACAAGATGCCATGGCCAGAGGGGACGCAAACGCATTCCTGGAAGCAGCCTGCAGGACACTCCAAGTTTCAGTAAGCAAGGAACAATCAGCGTTGGAAGCCGTGGCTTTAACTTTTGCGGATATCCGCCTCCACTTGGAAGCAAAGGGAGTGCCCGGAGATGCGATCCAGCATGCAAAGGCGATCTTTGATGCCGCAGACCAAGTCAAATTCGCAGGGGGCATCTCATCAGGACTCGATTTGGAAGGCTTGAACAACTCCCTGGAAACTGCACTGGGAGCCCTGAAATGATGCATAAATTTTGCCTATACCTTTTTCTCTTGGTCACATTTTGGATTAAGCCACTGCTTTCCAAAACCGTTGATGAAACGTTCGAAGAGGGAAACCAAGAGTATGCCAAGGCCAACAAGCTCCTGAATGAGAAGGATGCAGGAAAGGCAGGCGAAGGTTTTGAAAGGGCTGCCAGCCTTTATCTGTCATGTTTGGAAAAAGCAGAATCGGCAGCCCTCCACTTCAATCTGGGCAACACATACTTCAAGCTAGGGAAAGCCGGCCACTCCATTTATCACTTCAAGCAGGCTCTCTTGCTCGACCCTACTTCAGAGGAAACCCGGGCAAACTTGGCTTTGGCCAGGAAATCGGCAAAACTCCCGAAAGAGCAAGGATCCCTGTACGCGAAAACACTGGCTAGGCGATCACCGCATTTCTGGAAATGGTTGCTCTGGGCAGGAATCTGGATCGGGGTGAGCCTGGTTTTCCTTCCCAAGTATTTCGGGCTCGGTGGGCCGGTTCCGCAGGTCACCGGTGCAGTTTCCTTACTTTTTTCCATTGTACCCCTTTGGGCGATCCAAAAGGCGTCCTTAGCCAGGAATGTTGGGATAATCCTCGGGCCGGATACGCCAATGCTGGTTTCCCCTACCCTGGAAAGCGCCTCTTCCCACATCCTGCAACCTGGTCAAGAAGTCTTTCTTAGGCCTTCCAAACAAAGCGATGGTTATGTTTTTGCAAATACAGGAAACGGGGAGTCCGGCTGGATCAAGCTCGCCAACATTGGCAGGTTGCACCCATGACACCAAACAGGGAGAATTTAGAGATGAGAAACACCTACGAAATGCTAACGGACGAGCTTAAACGCATCCACGCCCTAGCGGAGGTTGCTGGTCTGCTAGAATGGGACGAACAAGTCAACTTGCCAAAATCCAGCGTGGACTTCCGTGCCCGACAATGTTCGGCAATGGCAGAAATTGTCCACCGGGAATCGACTGCGGATAAAATTGGGCGATTGATCGGGGAGCTGGAAGAGGATGCCGCCCTTGATGCCGACCGAAAAATCGTGGTCAAAGAGGCGAGGAAAAATTATGACAGGAAAACCAAGATCCCTGGAGATTTTGTGGCCGGGAAGGCCGCCCATCTTAGCAAATCATATCACGCCTGGGTGGAAGCCCGCGAAAGGGACGATTTCCCTTCCTACGCCCCTTTCTTGGAAACCAATATCCGCTTGGCCAAGGAGGAAGCGGCATTCCTCGGGCATTCGGACAACCCTTATGACTATTGGATCGACTGCTTTGATCCTGGGCTCGATGCAACGACCATAGAAAAGGTGTTCAAAGGGTTGGAGGCAGAGCTGGTTCCCCTAGCGAGGGAAATTTTGGATTCCCCCATAAAGGCAGACACATCCTGCCTGAAGGGGTTCCCCATCGAAAAACAAGAAGCCTTCATGAGGCAAGTCACAGGGAAATTAGGCTTTGACTACTCCATGGGAAGAATCGACAAATCCGTCCATCCCTTTTGTAGTGGATGCGGGTTTGATACCCGCATGACCACACGCTTTTTTGAAGACAACCCACTGGACAGCCTATTCTCGTCTATACATGAAACAGGGCATGGCCTTTACGAACAAGGACTTCCCAAAGAGCATATTGGCACTGCACTTGGCCAAGCCGCTGGCATGGCGGCTCATGAAAGCCAAAGCCGCCTATGGGAAAACCAGGTCGCCCGGAGCCGGGAGTTCTGGCAGTACTGGGAGCCTTTCTACCGGGAAACTTTCCCAGGGCAACTCCGGGAAATTTCAAGCGAAGGCTTGTACTTGGCAATCAACTCAGTCTCCCTCAACCCAATCCGGGTCGATTCAGACGAAGTGACCTATAATCTCCATATCCTCCTACGATTCCGAATCGAGAAGGCACTTTTCGACGGCTCCTTGCTAGTCAAGGACTTGCCTGGAGAATGGAACCGTTTGTCAAAAGATATCATCGGGCTTGATCCGGCCAACGATAAGGAGGGGGTATTGCAAGATGTCCACTGGTCCGGGGCGGCATTCGGGTATTTCCCAAGTTATTGCTTGGGGAACCTGCTGGCGGCCCAGCTTTGGTACACCCTTTTGGATCAAGTTGGGGATGTCCCTGGAAACATGGCCAAAGGAGAGTTCGGAAACATCCTGGGCTGGCTTCGGGAAAACGTCCACCAGCATGGCCAAAAGCACTTTGCCCTCGAACTTGCCAAAGAATCTACAGGGCAGGAACTTTCCCACCACAGCCTCATCCGCTACCTCAAGGAGCGCTACCTCCCCCTTTACCGAGCCTGACGCCGTTTCCGGAGTTCATAAGTCTTGGCGATACTCAGGAACTCATACAATGCATGGAGGCGGGCGAAATAATAGCCTTCCCTTCCGTCCAAGCACCCCATCTGCCAAAAATATACATAAAAAAAACGAAGCAATGGTCGGAAAGGCAAATGCCGGGCAAGCCCTTTGATCAAACGCCGAGTCTTAACACGCAGATTTTGTAAATCCACGGCCTTGGAACCAGCATGTGGATCCAAGTTCACCCTGGCCTCCCAATTTGAGTACCGGTTGTGCTTCTCAATAAACACATCCACCGAAGGAAATGCAAAATGATCCATTTCAGAGGCCAACCTCCCAGTAGAACCTCTGAGGATAATATGTTCGTGGACTTCGTTATCCCCGCTCTCGGTTGCGGTTTCAGTCAATTTTTCATACCGCCCCAAGGAGTGCAGGAATAGCCGTAAATTCCAATTTGGATAGTAGGCATGCTTGAGCCACTTATCCATGAACATGAACCTACGGTTGATCCAATAGCCTTGGTGGGCGGAAGAAGGATCATCAACAATCCGCCGGAATTCCTCTTCCGCGGACGCAGGTAGTGCTTCGTCGGCATCCAGTATAAAAACCCACTCATACCTGAAAGGAACATTCTCAAGCGCCCAGTTCTTCTTCTTAGGCCAAGTCCCGTTGAATTGGAACTGATGTACAGTCGCACCCAAACTTTCAGCGATCCCAATTGACCCGTCGGTACTTTCAGAATCCACAACAACAATTTCCCCGGCCCACTGCACAGAACCCAAACAACGAGGCAGATTCGCAGCCTCATTCTTGATGGGGACAAGGATGGAAACCCTAACTTTCGTATTCACAATTAATAAGCGGAGTTCGACTTGATTTCCTTGGCGGGGTTGCCTGCAACAACCTGACCCGTCGCAACATCTTTCGTGACGACAGACATCGCTCCGACAACAGCCCTTTCTCCAATGGTAACACCGGGGAGGATCATGGCACGGGCACCAACAAAAGCGTGCGCGCCTACCGTGACCTTTCCGATGACCAGGGGTATCGCCGGATTACAAAAATCGTGTGTTCCAGTGCAAAGGTAGGCCTCCTGTGCAACGGTGGCCGCCTCCCCGATATCAACAATACCCAAAGTGTAAGCATTTGCCCGGTCGCCCAAGCAGGCTCGGTCACCCATCTTCAAATTCCAGGGAATCTGGATACGGGCACGCTGATGGACAAACGGCACCCCATCCAATCTTGCCCCAAAAAGCCTCAATACAAACAAACGCCAAGGATTAAAGGGCTTGGGGGTCCAAGCACAAAGGAAAATCCAACCCCACTCCCAAAAAATCATCAAGACCCTTTGCCGTACGCTCCAAGGGCTTTCAAACTGAGAAGTTTGGCCAACCTTGACGACTTTCATGACACGAGCCTTTCAAAATCGTCCAAGAAAATTCGAGCAATCTTATTAACCGCATAGCCTTCCGCAGTATCCCTGGCTGCTTTCCGGATATTGATAAGCCCATCTTGCATAACCTGATGCAATATATACATCAATTCGTCCCTGAGGGAATGACTAGGTTCGGGCACTCGATGAGAGAAAGCAAAGCCGTTTTCTCCAGGCACAATAAAGTCACGGAAACACTCCAACCCCGAAACCAAAGTGATACACCCTCTGGCCATGGCTTCTAATACAGCCAAACCAAAAGTCTCACCTCTCTCAGCCATAGATGGATAGACAAAAATCGATGCTTGGCCGTAGAGCGCAGACAATTCAGCTTGATTAAAGACTGGATCCAAGAAAATGACATTATCACTCTTTCGAACCCTGCCCTTAAGTTGCTCAATGTAATTCGGGCCACCACCACCATGCTTGGTTTCCCACGGTCCAAGGATCTCCAATGCCCATCCATCCCTCAACATACTGGGTAGCCCAAGATACGCCTCCAGCAATGCACCAATACCCTTTTCCGGATGAATCCTCCCCGCATACAAAATCTTTTTCTGCCGGCTGGTCTTACAATCGACGTCCTCCAAGAATGCCGGTTCCAAAGGGTAAGGAACCATGGAAATTTTTCCATGAGAACCATTGGGCAACTCGGATCGTATAGCATCTACGATGGCAGTAGACACGGTTTGCAAACGCCCAGCATGACGATAAAACCGCATTTGTCCTTTGGGCATACGTCCAACATGGACATAAACTTGCCCATGACGTCTTGGCCAACGGGCGAAAAAAGGGAGCCAAAAGGTATGAGTTATCAATATGTCTGCAACGGGAAGTCTAGCCAGGATCCTCAAGGTATAAAACAGGTCGAACAACTTAAGAAAAAGGGATGAGCGAGGGGTGTCAAAGCCAGCAACTCGTTCATGTTTAACCCGCTCGCACTCCTTCTCATGTGCAGGCAAGTTATCGCAGAGTCTGGAGAAATAACACACATCGTGTCCTGCCTTAGCAAACTCCAAAGCAAGGGAATGGAATGCCTTTTCTATGGCTCCACCACGCTGCGCTGGAACAGGTAAAAAAGCACCTTGGACAATGGTAATCCTCATTGGACATTTGACCGGGAAACTGGCGTTGAGTCTTGCAACAACCTGGTCAAATTTCTGGATGCTTGGGTAATTTCGAAATTTTCGCAAAAACACGATTTGGCACTTTCAGAGAGAAAAGACCGTTCATTAACATCCAAGGAAAACCACTTCTCTAACATCCTCTGTATACCCTCCAAGGAGTCCTCGGATGCCAAGCCACCTCCAGCAGAAACGATTTCACGATAGATATTGACCTTATTAGTTACCAATACAGGGGTTCCAACTGATAGGGCTTCAACGACAGCTATCCCAAAATTCTCTTGATGGGAAGGGAGTACGAAGGCATTGGCAGCCCGTAAAGCACCCCATTTTAAGTCACCTTCCAACATTCCGGTCCAAAAACATCCCCACTCCGGATGCTTACCTTTAACAAGTTGCACCAAATGATCCAATTTGTTCTTGAAGACCGAGCTGTCCTCAGGCCCAGCAATTACTAAATCCATTGGTGCCTCTGTTAATTGAAAAAATGCCTCCAGCAATACATCCAGCCCCTTTTTGGGATGGATCCTACCAAGGTATAATAAGAAGGATCGCCCCTTTAGCCCGGGAAAGGAGTCAAAGAATGCGTCCACTTGGACATCATGGCTTCTATCCGTACCCTTTATTCCAAGTGGAGCTACTAAAGCCTTACATGAATAGGGTTGGAATGTATTCGCAGCCAAATTCCTCTCTTCCTGGCATGTAAAAATCACACCCCTAGCCCGTGACAACACCTTGCGCTCAATGATCATCCAATAAATCATCTTCTTAAAATGCTTCAAAGGACTGTTCTCTTTGAACCAAGGATCCAACATCCCATGAGGAAATACAAAATAAGGTATTTGCATTTCAATAAATATTTTCATGACAGCATACCCATGATACTGCCAAAGTCCATGGATTATGGCACAATCAAAACCGTAGGCATGCTCACGTAGCCATGGAATAATTTTCCTACAAAATCCAAAACTACTTGATGGGCCCAAAGCATAGAGTGGTAAGTTGGAGACAAGTACCCATTGGGAATCTGGATTATCCAATGAAACAATTTTAACAAAATGCCCAGCACTTAACTGAGCCATTGTAAATTGTGAGACCGCTTCCCATACACCACCCCCTCTAGGGTCACAAGAATGAACGCAATGAAGGATCCTCAAGTTAATTAGTCCTTGAGGCAATAAGCCTTCTATAAATTTCACAAAGCCCAACTACCATTTCTTCATTAGAAAATCTGGCAATATTTTGCAACCCCTTGCTAACAAGGTTTCTACGGACTTCGTAGTCTTTTAACACCTGTCTAAGATTCAAGACGTGGGATTCTGTGTCATCCCACCGAGCGATAAGCGCCGAATCTCCAACTATTTCATGCAAAGAACCTCCGTCACTACAAACTACAGGACAGTTGCAAACTTGTGCCTCCAATGGAGGCCATCCAAACCCTTCGTATCTTGAAGGAAATATAAGAGCCTCAGCGCAATTATACATAGCCTCTAGCCCTTTTGTCGTAAGTCCTTTATAAACGTGGACTCTCCCTGTCGCCTTCTGATCAGACAAATAGGATACTTGTGCTCCATCCAACGGATCGCCAACAAGAACTAAGTGTAGATCAAGATCTTCGTAAACATTAATATATCTGCAAAATATTTCCAAAACACCAATTCTATTCTTATACCATGCGTTATTTCCTACATGGAGCACATATTTAT
>JAYPDO010000018.1:20887-39868 GCA_038125285.1 Opitutia bacterium | reverse complement strand
TACCTTCCGAAGATCGCTTCGGATTTGAAGGGTGTCATCCATCGGGTGAAACGGGATATGCCAAAACTTGGGGAGAGCATTGATTCGGGCTGCGAGGATGTCCTTGCCGCCTATTCGGTCTTGTTCGGGGAGGATATTCATTGTCGGCTGGGAATGTGGCGGGCTTTGGAGAAGTGGAATGAGGATCTCTTCGGCACCCCGTTGCCCTTCCTTGTCCCAGTTGGCGGGAGCGAGGAAAAATTGCGGGGTTTCGATCCCCGGCGGGTACAGCATTTCCTCTGGCGGGCCATCACTGTCCATCATGACGAACCCGATGGCTTCTTTTTCATGAACCCCTGCCATGAAGAGCTGGCCATTCTGGCGAAGGAGGTGTCTCAATTCCTGAAACTACGGTTTTCAAAAAAAATGCCGCAGGATTCCCCTATTCGCAGAATCCTTGGGAAATGCTATCCGGAAGCTCCGGATTTGAAAGAAAAGTTGGTCTGCCTGGCGAGGGGTTCTTACTTGCTTTGTACACGGGCGCCCCATGATGACCCGAGGGATGCGCACTCAATGAATGAGTATTATTCACGGGTCAACGAATTGGACGACTACATTTGCCAATCTTGCTCCAGTTGGGCGGGCATGGGGGCATTGGACCTGCTCCCGGGGATTTTAGGCTTGGAAGGGCAGGACAAGGAGGACTTGGCGTCCTGGTCCCGACGGATTTTGTCTGCCTACAAGGTAACAGGAATCCAAAGGTTCGGTGACAAAGTGGACAACATGGAGGTGCTGAATTTGCTCAATGGGAAAACGTACACCGTGATTGTGGGCACTGCGATGAACGTGGAAGTGGGGTACCTGCTTTATGGTTCGTTGGTTCCTTGGCGGGGCAATTGGTTCTGGTCGGGTGCCCAGAGGTCCTTAGGCATGCCTAAACCTGGAAGGGAGGAAGAAATCAAGGAGGACTTGGAGAAAAACCATCCGAATTGGGTATACAGGAGTTGCCCGGACAAGGAGGAAAAGGCATGGAAAATTATCCGCCGGCACCACAACCATTTCATCAACTATTACGGAGACGACTTGAAAGTCTTCCCTGATGTCGAAACTATGGCCCGGTCAGAAAAAGAGCGGACTGAAGCCTACAACCAACAACGGGCATGGGCAAAGGGAACGCCAGGCGAGGAACCAAAGATAGGTAAAGACTTCTTTCCGGACAGTATGATGGAATGGAGTGGGAAGGCTGCAGCCTTTTCGGATCCGGCCATTGGGATCAGCTACATCCCTGAATTTTGCTTGCTTGAGTCGGCGATGTGCGACCCTTTAAGAGATGACGATGAGGCCATGGACAGGTTATGGCACCTGATGGAGGACCATACGGCCCCGCCTTCCTTAGTCCGCCGTCTGGTCAGGGAGTACGGCGCGGACGGATTGGCCAGGCTCTTCAAGTGCAAGGGCCACCCCGGGGAATTAGTGGTGGAATACTTCCTTCGCTGTTTCAAGGGGGAAAGATACCGGAAACAGACTCCCCACGTCTCCGTTCTCTGAATTGATTATTTATATCAGCAATGGTTCCACGACCTTGCCGTGGACGTCCGTCAGGCGGTAGTGGCGGCCTTGGAATTTGTAGGTGAGGCGTTTGTGGTCGATGCCGAGGCAGTGGAGCATGGTGGCGTGGAGGTCGTGGATTTGGACGGGGTCTTTGGCGATGTTGTAGGAGAAGTCGTCGGTCTGGCCATAGGAGATGCCGGGTCGGATGCCGCCTCCGGCCATCCAGATGGTGAAGCAGCGGGGATGGTGGTCGCGGCCGTAGTCGGTGTCGGTGAGCTTGCCTTGGCAATAGGCGGTGCGGCCGAATTCGCCACCCCAGATGACGAGGGTTTCGTCGAGGAGGCCGCGTTCCTTCAGGTCGGTGATGAGGGCGGCGGAGGCTTGGTCGGTGGACTTGGCGCGTTCGCGAATTTTCGGGGGGAGTTCGGTGTGGTGGTCCCAACCTCGTTCGAAGAGTTGGACAAAACGGACGCCGCGTTCGGTCAGGCGGCGGGCGAGGAGGCAATTGTGGGCATAGGTGCCGGGTTTGCGGGCGTCTTCGCCGTAGAGGTCGAAAGTGCAGGCAGGCTCTTTGGAGAGGTCTGTGAGTTCGGGGACGCTGGTTTGCATCCGGAAGGCCATTTCGTACTGGGCGATACGGGTCTGGATTTCGGGGTCTTGGAACTGGCCGTACCGGACTTCGTTGAGTTGGGCCACGTCATCCAGCATCCGTCGCCGGAGGTCTTTGGGGAGGCCTTTGGGGTCGGAAAGGTAGAGGACTGGGTCGCCGGAGGAGCGGAAGCGGACGCCTTGGTATTTTGTCGGGAGGAAACCGCTTCCCCAAAGGCGGTCGTAGAGGGGTTGGCCTCCGGTTCCGGAAGTGAGGGCGACGAAGGCGGGGAGGTTTTCGTTTTCGCTCCCGAGTCCGTAGGATAGCCAGGAACCCATGCTGGGGCGTCCGGCGAGTTGGAAACCGGTTTGGAAAAAGGTGATGGCCGGGTCGTGGTTGATGGCCTGAGTGTGGAGGGTCTTGACGAAGCAGAGCTGGTCGGCAACCCTCGCAGTATGGGGGAGGAGGTCGCTGACCCATGCACCGGATTGGCCATGTTGTTGGAAATCGAAGATGGTCGGGGCGAGCGGGAATTTTTCCTGGGTCGCGGTCATTCCCGTGAGCCGTTGGCCTTGGCGGATGGAGTCCGGGAGGTCTTGCCCGGCGAGCTTTCGGAGGACGGGCTTGTGGTCGAATAAGTCCATCTGGGACGGCGCGCCGGATTGGAAGAGATAGATGACGCGCTTGGCCTTCGGCGCGAAGTGGGTCTGGCCACCGGACAGGAGTTGGGTGAGGGCGAGGCTTCCGAGGGCGGAGGTGAAGGTGCGGCGATCCATGTCTTTCATTCCTTGGTGACGGCTTCGTCGAGGTTGAGGAGGGTGCTGCAGACGAGTGTCCATGCGGCGACTTCGACGGGGGGAAGCTTGGGGTTGGCGGGGGATTGGCCTTGTTGGATGAAGGCTTTGGCTGCGGCTTCATCGAATGACTTCCGGTACATTGCCAGGCTTTCCTGGATACGGGTGGCCTCCTGGGTTCCAGGTTTGCGTTGGAGGATTAGTTCAAAGGCCCGGTCGGTTTGGAAACCGGGTTTGGCGACAACCTTTTCGGCGAGGACGCGGGCGGTTTCGAGGAAGGTGACATCATTGAGTAAGTTGAGGGCTTGGAGGGGGGTGTTGGTGCGGCGAGTGGTGACTTCGCAGGTTTCCCGCCCGGCACTGTCAAAGTTCATCATCATTGGGGGCGGGACGGTGCGTTTCCAGAATGTGTAGAGGCTGCGGCGGTAGAGGTCGGGGCCTTGGGCGAGTTGGTAATTCGCGTCGGAAGCGAGTTCGCCCCAGAGTCCGTCGGGTTGGTAGGGCTTGACGCTGGGGCCGCCGACTTTGCGGTTTAGAAGATCGCTGACGGCCAAGGCCTGGTCGCGAATTATTCCGGCTGGAAGTCTGAACCTTGGGGCCCTGGCGAGGAGGCGGTTTTCGGGGTCAAGTTGGAGGAGTTCGGGGGTGGTTTTGGAGGATTGTTGGTAAGTGCGGCTAGTGACGATGAGTTGGAGCATGTGATGGAGGTTCCAACCGGAATCCATGAACTCGGCGGCGAGCCAGTCCAGGAGTTCGGGATGGCTGGGACGCTCTCCCTGGACGCCGAAATCTTCAGCTGTCTTGACGAGGCCGATGCCAAAGATGTCGCGCCAAATGCGGTTGATGGTGACGCGGGCAGTGAGGGGATTTTCACTGGAAACCAGCCACTTTGCGAGGTCGAGACGGTTTTGGGGTTTGTAATCTTGGGTGGTGAGGCTGGCGGGAAAACCTGGATAGACCCTTTCGAATTGGTTGTCGTATTGGCCGCGGCCGAGGATGTAGGCGGGTCGGTCGACGGAGTCCTCCATGACCATGACGGAGGGGATTTGATTATAGAAAATGGCTCGTTCCCGGCGGGTGGCCACGGATTCGGCAAAGGCTTGGCGTACCTTTTCCGGCCCGGATACCCGGAGGAAATATTGGCGGTTGCGTTCTTGGGAATCCCCGGAGAGGGCGAGGACTTCTTCGGGCTCTAGGACACGGTTGTAAACGGCGACGTCCGAAACCTTCCCTGGGAAGTCGGATTGACCGGCACCGATGCGGAGGGGTTCCTCGCTGTCGAAGGATTGGTTGAGGTAGTCCAATATTACACGAATCGGGACTTCCTTGCCGTCCACATACACCCGGATGGAGGAGGCTTTGCGGGTTCCGTCGTAGGTGGCGGTGATGTTCGAACCGGAAGGGACCGGCCTGGACGTTATGATGCGGATGGAGTCGTCCAGCCAGCGTTTCACGAGGTTGAATTGGACGTTCCCCCCATTGGTGAGTTCGAGATAGTAACCTGTGCCTTGCTCGACCGGAACCATCCTGGAGAGGATCGTCCCGGTTTGTCCTTCCTCGTAGTTGACCTTCGCGCTGAGGGTGAAGCTGTCGAAATATCCAAAACGGGTTTTGGGGGAATCGTTGGGAACCAATCCGTCTTGGATCTTCCAACCGTCCGGTATGGCCACTCGGGGAATAGGCAGGTCTTTGGTCAGCTTTCGAAAGTTGGAGATGGCTTTGCGCTCAGCCTTTTGGAGGTAAGCTAGTTTCCTTGAATCTTCCTTTGTCGGAGCCTTGATCCACGGCATGGAATTGCCTTCCTTCAATGCCCGGCCATATTCCGGGAGGCGGTTGAAGAAGGAGTAGAGCTGGTAGTATTCCTTTTGGGTAAGAGGGTCGTATTTATGACTATGGCAACGAGCGCAGCCCATGGTGACTCCTTGCCAAACCGCAAAAGTGGTCTCCACGCGGTCGGCCACATACTCCATTGCAAACTCCTCGGGGATTATCCCGCCTTCGGAGTTGCCCCGGTGGTTGCGGTTGAAACCGGTGGCTATGCGCTGCCGGAGGGTCGGGTTGGGAAGGAGGTCGCCTGCTAGTTGCTCAATGGTGAACTGGTCGAACGGCATGTTCTGGCGGTAGGCGGCAATGACCCAATCCCGCCAAGGCCACATTGTGCGCCAGCCGTCACTTTGGTAGCCGGAAGTGTCGGCATAACGGGCCATGTCGAGCCAACGGGCGGTCATGTGCTCGGCGTAGGCATCGGAGTCCAACAACTTGGCTGCGGTTTGGGCGATGTCGGGATCTTGTAAGAATTCTTGGAGACCTGCCGGATCTGGGGGAAGCCCTGTGAGATCCAGCCAGAGCCGGCGTGCCAAGATCCTCCGGTCGGCAGGTTCTGAAAATCCCAATCCTTCCGCTTCGAGCCGTTTCCCGATGAAGGCATCGACGGGATGCTTTTCCCCGCATGGCACCTCCGGTCGCACCACCTTCTGGAATGCCCAGTGGCCTTTCCATTCGGCACCTTCGGCAATCCACTGCCCCAGGACTTTGACCTGCTTGTCCGTTAATTGCGACGCGGACTTACTCGGTGGCATCCTGTCATCCTCATCCTGTGTGGTGATCCGGTGGAACAATTCCGAATCCCAAGGATTGCCGGGTTTGACCAATGACAATACCCCCGCCTTCGTATCCAGCCGAAGATCCGCTTTCCTTTTCTCAGCATCAGGCCCATGGCAGGCGAAACAAGTGTCCGAAAGGATCGGGTGGATGTCCCGCCCATAATCGACGGTCTTGCCATGGGCTGCCATTACCCAATGCAACGCCACGTAGGCCAGGATTGTTTGGATCAACCTGTGCATGGGGTTGCCTATCTCTACTTTTGGTTTTTGGGAAGCGATTTCAGGATATCGAGGAGTTTGGCCGTGGCCGGGTTGTCTGTTTCCTCAGGGGTTTTGTTGGTAACGAAGAATGTACCGTCGGATACACATGCATTGCCGCCGATGCCTGCGGTAACGTATTCCCTGGTGTGTGGCTTCCCGCAGGTCAGGCGTTTTGCGAGGGAGATGCCGTCGAGGGGGGTGTTTTCCGGAATGGGGGTGCCAGTGAGGTCGCAAATGGTGGGGAACCAGTCGGCGATATCGACGAGGTCTTCGGCAACGGTTCCGGGCTCAATGGTGTCGGGCTTTCGGACGATCATGGGGATGTGCATCCCGCCTTCGCCGAGGAAACGTTTGCCGCCGGTGACGAGGCCGTTTTTCGTGCGTCGGGGAGTGCCCAGGTCGGTCCCGTTGTCGCCCATGAAGATGACCCAGGTATTCTCGGCGATCCCGAGGTTGTCCACTTCGTCCACAAGTTCGCCGCAAAGCCGGTCCATGTAGCTGACCATGGCCTTGAGGGTCTTGCCTTCGCTTCCGGGGGCATTCACAACCGGGACGTGGGGTAGCATCATGTTATGGTGGATGTAGAAAGGTTTGCCGGCTTCCTTGGCCGCTTTCATTTGCCCTTTCACGTATTCGTGCAACACGTCAGGGCCAAAGCGTTTGGCAATGTCCTCCCTCACCTTCCCATCATGGTTCAGGCAAGGGTTCCAGTAGCGTGTCGTCTTTTTTCCCTCCATCCAAATCTGCCAGACACACCAGGAATCGAAGCCCGCGTCCCGGATGTGGTCCGGATGGAATTCGAGGGTGGCGAGTTGCCATTTGCCGGTTACGGAGGTCAGGTAGCCCGATTTCCGCAAGAGCTGGGCAAAGGTCTTGTGCCGGTTGCGGAAATCGACGGCTTTCTTTGTACCTTGGTGGACGGGCAGGACATAGTCGTAGCCATGCCGGGTTACATAGGTTCCTGTGTAGAGGCTCATGCGGGAGGGCGTGCAAACCGGGCTGGTGTACACCCTTGAGAAGCGCATCCCTCCGGCGGCCAGTTTGTCCAGGTTCGGGGTTTCGAAGTCCAGCCCCCCATAGCAGCCAAGGGCCTCGAAGCCAAGGTCGTCGGCGAAGAGCAGGAGGATGTTCGGGCGGTCGGCAGGGGAGGCCGCCAGGATTGTGGCCAAGCCAAACAAGGTCAAGGGTGGCAATATTGGTTTCATTTTCCCGTTCATGGCGGACAGTTTGTGCAGCCTGGGGACGCCCCGGCAAGCCTTGACCTTCTTTCTTCACTACCCGGTCCTGTTGAACGTCACTACCCGCTTTTGCCGCTCCTTTCCAATGGGCGGGATGGATGGTCTGGAAGCAAAAAGCCCCGGCAGGTACTCTGCCGGGGCTTTAGTCAGGATGGGAAATATTTCCTTGGGCCTCGAAGCTTACTTCTCGATTGCGGAGATTTCCTTTACGTAGGTTTGCTTCTTCTTGTTTTTGAGTTCCCTGGTGTAGCCTTTGCCACGGACGGTGACGTTGGCGTCCACAAAGTCATCGAGCTTGATCGTCGATTTCTTGCCGAGGGCGGTTTGGTTAAGGCGGACATTTTGGCCATCGCTGGTTTCGAGGTAGAAGAAGGTGTACTTCTTGTCCCCTTTGCCGGTGGTTTCCTTTTTGGAGAGTTTGCCAGTGAGGGTGACATCCACGAGATCCGGCTGGGGAGCCTTTTCTTTCTTTTCTGCCTTTTCGCCCTTGGGCTTGTCGGCTTTCGGTTTTTCCACTTTTGCCTTGGCGGCTTTTTCTGCCGGGACGTCCTTCTTCTTTTCATCGGCCAGACCGATGTTGGCAAGGAGGGAGAGGATGAGGGCGGGGATAATGAACTTTTTCATAGATGGGTAGGATTTGTTAATTTCGGTAAAGTCCATCTTTGGACTGGGCGAAAAAACGCCCAAGTCCAATAGGCACCAGTCCAAGGTTTAGGAAATTTTTCCGCAATCTTTAGTAGGCTTTATGAAAAGAGTTCCGGGAGGGGGGCTTTTTGCTCGTCCTTTGGAAGCTGGAGGTCTATTTCGCCGAAGCCTTCGCGGGGGTGTCCAGCGGCGTGCAGGAGGGAGGTGTAGAAACTGCCAATGGAGCGGTTTCCAGCTTCCCCGTAGTGGGGGTAGTGAAGGTAGCGTCCTGTCTTGAACTGGCGGCCGAGGTTGCCTACGAGGACCATGGGGAAGTTTTGGTAGTTAGCGTGGTGTTGCTGACCGGAGTCGCTGAGGAAGACGATGAGGGTGTTGTCGAGCATGTTGCCGTTGCCTTCGGGGATGGCGCGGAGCTTTTGGGCGAGTCCGGCGATGAGGTCGATTTGGAACTTGCGGACGATGTTGCGGGCGCCAATACCGTCCGTCCCGTCTGCGAAGTTAGTGTCGCGGCCTTCTTTGTAGTCGTCGGCAAGGTGGCCGATGCCGTGGAGGGACTTCTCACCGAGGCCGATGCCGTGGTAGTGGCTTTCGAGGTCGTCGGCGTCGAAGGTTACGACGTTGGTGAGTCCGGCGATTAGGGCGGCGGCTGCGAGGTCGAAGTGGGCTTCGAGGCGGTGGGTCTCGACAGGGGAGGTGTACTTGTCCGTGATGGAGGGGATGTGGATGCGGGCGGAGTCATCGAGCTTGGCGAGTTTGACCTGGCGGTCCAGGAGGGCTTCGAAGCCGTGGAGGTAGTGGTCGAGCTTTTCCTTTTCGGTGGAGGTGAGGGTCTTTCGGACGCGTCTGACGTCTTCGGCCATGAAGTCAAGGAAGTGCTTGTCGAGGGCGCTTGCGGCCTGCATCTTATTGTTGTGGGCGAGGCTGCCGAAGAGCTCTTTGTAGGCGAGTTGGGGGGAGCAGTAGAAGGGGAGCGTCTTGCCTTTGCCGGATGCGGAGACACGGGGGTGGGCAATCAATTCGCTGGCGCCGCCCATCTTGAAGCCGAGGTGCGGGAATACACTGGGCATGGCTTTTGCCAGGGCGCCGTCGATGGTTTCGTCTTTGGGAGGTGCACCTCCGTCGGAGCGGTAAACGCCGAGGGTGCCGAAGTTGGCTCCGTGGGGATCACTGACCGCGGCTGCTCGGCCGGAGAGCCCGCAGGTGATGGTGACGTAGTCTTTGAGTGGTTCGAGGGCGGAAAGGGTTTTGTGGAGCTTGTGATCCTGGAGGTTGGCCTCGAAGAACTTGTCTTGTTTGTGCCTGTTTTCGCCGTGCTTTTCAATGCCTTCCGGGACAATCCCCCAGGGGCGGAGCCCGTTTCCGCGTACTACGAAGACGAGGCGTTTAGGCAGGTCTTTTGCTTGCTCTGCGCGTATGCGTTGGGTGATGCCGTTGAGGAGGAAACTGCCTGTCCCGATGGTCAGGCCCTTTAGGGTTTCGCGTCGTGTGGGCATGATCAAATAAATAGAAGGTTGGTGCTTATTCTCACCGGCGTAGGAGGAAGGAGTCGGAGGTGAGGAGGGAGACAAGGAGTTCTTTGAAACTTCCGTCGTTGTTGATGTAGGCTTGGTCGGCGGCGATGAGGGTGGGGGAGTCGTCGAGGGTTTCGTTGCGGCCCATCCAGTAGCGGAAGGCATGGCGGACGAAGGATTGGCGGGCGATGTCGCTGGAAGCGAGCTTGTGGACAAGGTCAAAGGCGTCTTCTACCGGGCCGTCGAGTTGGGGGTCACCGGTGCCTGAAAGGTGGCCAGTGGTGTCTACGGGCTTTGTGGTGAAGGTGACTGGTGCCTTTTTGCGCTGTTGGGCGAATTTGACCTTAGCGAGTTGCTCGAAGTGGGTGCCTGCATGGTTGCCTTCCTGGTCGAAGTAGAAATCTTTGCGGTAGCGGCCGAAGTCGTCGAAGGATTCGAAGGGGAGGCCGAGTGGGTTCATCTTTTTGTGGCAGCGCCAGCATTCTTCTTTATTGGTCTTTTCGAGCTTTTCCCGGAGGGTTTTGTGAGGGTCGTCCACGAGGGCGGCATCTACGCCAATGGGGATTTCGGGGATGGTGTCGGCCAGGAGGTGTTCACGGATCCATTTGCCGCGTCGGATCGGGTCGGTGTCGAAATTGCCGCTATGGGCGACAAGCCAGGCCGGGTGGGTAAGCATGCCGGCGCGGTGGGGTACGTTAAACGGTTGTTCGATGGGGTAGTCCCAGGTTTCTTTTTCAAAGTTGTAGGCGGTGTAGTATTCGCCCCCGCGGTAGCCGCCGAGGATGGGGGTGAGGCCTTTGGCGAGCTTTGCTTGGGCTGCGGAGTTTTTGTTTGGGTTGGCCTTGAAGGAGGCGAGTGTGCGCTCGACGCGCCTTGGGTCGGCGTAGTGGACGACGTATTGGTCGGAAGTTAGGAGTTCTTTAAGGACTTGCTTGTCGCGTTCCAGGGCGGAGAGGACGAAGAGGTCGGCGTCCTTGAAAATGAACTCCGGCTTGTGGTTGGGGTTGCGGAGTTTGTCCTTGAAGACGTCGAAGACCCGGTTGTAGCCAAAGAACTCCCGGAAGAAACGGAGGATCCTTGGGTTGGGGCAGGCGTCCATCTGTTGCTGGAAGGTATGGTTGACTTCGTAGGCCCAGTAAGGGCGGGTGTCGGTTTCGAGCATCCTGCGGACTTCCCGTTCGATGTCGGCCTTCGTGGCCAGTTTGCCGATACTGGCGGCCTGGAGGAGTTCCGGGGCGGGGGCTTGGTCGGTCAGGGCGAAAGCGATGGCGAAGGCGGTTTCACGAGGGGAGAGCATGCGGCGGCCGTCGGGAAGCTCCTCGCCGAGCCCGAGTTCCTGCCGGTAAATAAATTCCGGGGAGAGGATGAGGGCGGTGAGGTAGGTTTCTAGCCCTGCCGTTTTCCCTCCGATTTCGATGGCTTTGGCGAGGAATCGGTAGGCGTGGAGTTCGAGTTCTTCTTCGGACGAGTCGCGGAAGAGGGTGGTTTGGAAAGCGCGTTGCACGGCTTTGGCCAGTGCTTCCTTGGTGGGCTCGCCCTCGGCGGTGACCAATTCCTGGAACTCCCGAAACTTGGCGGTGCCGGAATGGACTTGGCGGGTCTTGTCCGGTTTGCCATCGGGTCCCTTTGGATTGACCAACTTTCCCCGCACAAGGATGGCCACGTAGTTGGCGGCGTTGATCTTGAGGGCGGTGATGGTGGACTCATTGGCAAGGAGGAGGCTGTAGTCCTGAAAGCCGTGGCCACCTTTGGGATTAAACGGGCTGTTGCCTTCCCGGAGTTGCAAAGCTTTTTCAAATTGGCGGTGGATTTGCGGGCTTTTGCGCCAAAGCCGGGAAGGGGAGTAGGCGGGGCCTTTGTGTTCACCGCTGAAGAGTTCTTCATGGTCTATGCGGTTGCCAAACTCGGGGCGGTTGAGCCTGGCATCATCAGGGCCACGGCCTATTTTGCGGAGTTCGCTGAGGATCCAGGTTTCAAGTTGGCGGCGTTCGGTTTTCGTGGGTTGGGCCTTGGCTTTCTCCGGGGGCATGTCGGCGATGCTTACCATCTCCAATACCTTCTCCCATCGCTCGACGTCCTCGCCGTTGGTGATGTCGTGGTCGATGTTGTCGAGACGGAAGTCTGCTTTGGCTTTTTCAGCGTTGTGGCAATTGGTGCAGTAGGTTTGGAGGAAAATTGCGGGGGAGGAAAATACAGGAACTGATAGGGACAAAAGGGACGCAAGGAACCAAAGTGCTGGGGTTTTCATCGTAGTTGGTTGCGTGAAGCACGGCATGCGCGGGTAAGGGCTTACCGGAGTTCTCCGGTCTTGAGAAATTCTTGTTCGAGGGCTGTGAGTTGTTTGTCGAGCAGGTAGGCGTTGGGTTTGATCAGGCCGATGATGGCGTTGGCACAAATAAATGTGTACTTCATGCTCGATGGCTTCCCGAAATGTTTCGTAATTTGCTCCGAGTGTGCGGTTGAGTTCGCGTAGGCGGCGTTTGTATTTGTCTTCCATATCCGAATTGGGGATTCCCCGGACACGGAGGAAATCCCGGTAATCTTCCCAAAAGTTCCTCCAGGCTCCCCCGGGCTTCTTTGGGCAGTTTGATTTCTGTTTCCTTCGAAGTACCAGATGCTAGGCTAAATTCGATGATGTTTTGTTGGCCTGACTGTGCCGCCTGCACTATCTGGTCAAATGTCCGTTCACGTTTGTTGATGAAACGATAACAGAAGAACACCATGGCATCATAGACCATCTGGTTCTTTTTGTCCCTTCTGTCCTTGTCACCAGCCATTTTCCCAGGAGATACTCCTGATTTGATCAAGACAATCATGAAACTCCGCATCTGCCTTCTCCTCTTCATCCCTGGCCTCCTCGCAGCCAAGCAATGGAACGTCCTTTTCATCATCTCCGACGACCTGACGTCCACCGCCTTGTCCTGCTATGGCAACGAGGTTTGCAAAACACCTAATATCGACAAACTCGCGGCTTCCGGGACGCGCTTTACCCGCGCTTATTGCCAGGGGACGTATTGCGGGCCTTCCCGGGCGTCCTTCCTGACTGGTTATTATCCTCACGCCGTCAAAGTCCTGGGGTACACCAGCCCGAGGAACAACATCGGCGACCGCGCCACTTGGCCGCAGCATTTCATGAACCACGGTTACCACACCGCACGGGTCAGCAAGGTTTACCACATGGGCGTGCCCGGAGGGATCGAAAGTGGTGGTGATGGGGCTGACGACCCACTTTCCTGGACGGAGAAATACAACAGTAAAGGCCCCGAGTGGAAGGCACCCGGGGATGGTGAAACCCTCGAAGGGAACCCCGACGGCAAGAGGCCTGTCTTGGGTGGCAATACGTTCGTGGTGGTGGAGGCCGATGGCGACGACTTGGTTCACGCCGACGGCATGACGTCAGCCAAGGCCTGTGAACTCCTTGCCGAACGTGCCAAAGCTAAAAAGCCCTTCTTCCTAGGGGTTGGATTCGTCCGTCCGCACGTGCCATTTGTGTCCCCCCGAACCTATTTCTCCCCCTTCTTGCCCTATTCCAAGATGAACCTCCCGGAAAAGGTTCCCGGCGATTGGGACGACATCCCCAAGCCCGGCATCAACTACAAGACGAGCGTGAACATGAAGATGGACATCCGCCGGCAAAAGAAGGCCGTGGGCGGTTACTACGCTGCCGTATCTTTCATGGACGCCCAAGTCGGCAAAGTCCTGAATTCCCTCGAAGAAAACGGCCTTGCCGAAGACACCATCGTCATCTTTACCTCCGACCACGGTTACCACCTCGGCGAGCACGACTTCTGGGCCAAAGTCAGTCTCCTCGACCAATCCTCCCAAGTCCCGCTCATCATTAAGGTTCCCGGCAAAAAACCCGCTGTCTGCAACTCCCTCGTCGAACTCCTCGACCTCTACCCGTCCACTGCCGCCCTCTGCGGCCTCCCTGCCCAAAGCCGCCTCCAGGGGAAGGACATTTCCCCCCTTCTTGATGATCCAACGCTCACTGTCCGGGACACCGCCTTTTCCGTTGCACCCATGCGCAAGGGCTTCCTTCTTCGCGATGACCACTTCGCCTCAATCCACTACGGCGAAAAAGGCGAGAACGGCATCGAACTCTACGACATTCGGAAAGATCCCAAGCAATACACCAACTTGGCAGCCAAGGAAGGGAACGAGGAGCTTGTGGAGGCTTACAAGAAGAAATTGGCCGCGAAGTTGGTGGCAGTCAGGGATAATGATTTATGAAGCGGGTCATTTTCCTATCCACAGCCCTGATTTGTTACGGGGTGCTATTTGCATCCCCTAAACCGAACATCCTCGTGATCCTGGCCGACGACTTAGGCTATGGGGATGTGCAGTGCTATAATCCAGAATCCATGGTTCCCACGCCGAACCTCAACAAGATGGCGAAGGATGGGATGCTGTTTACGGATGCGCACAGCCCATCTACAGTTTGTACGCCGACGCGGTATTCCATCCTGACCGGGCGGATGGCGTTCCGGAACGGGATGAGGGGGGTGTTTGACGGAGTAGGCGGGCCTTGTTTGATTGAACGGGAGAGGTTGACGATAGGGGGGATGTTGCAGGGGCAGGGTTATGAAACGGCGATGTTTGGGAAGTGGCATGTGGGGCTGACGTTCCTCGACAAGGAGAGCCAACCGATCAACAGGAATGGCTTGGATGCGGTTAGGCGGGTGGATTTTTCAAAAAACATCCCGGATGCACCTGTCCACCGGGGGTTCGACCACTTTTTCGGGACGGCTTGTTGCCCGGCGACGGACTGGTTGTATGCTTACATTGACGGAGATCGTGTCCCGAACCCACCGACGGGGATCCTGGACAAAAGCGATCTTCCGAAGCATCCATACTCCCATGATAACCGTGGTGGTATGCACGCCCCGGACTTCGATTTGGAGGAAGTGGACCTGGTTTTCTTGGAAAAGAGCAAAAAATTCCTGGCCAACCATGCGAAGACGATGCCGGCCAAGCCGTTCTTCTTGTTCCACTCGATGCAGGCTGTCCACTTGCCGTCCTTCCCAGCCGACCCATTCAAGGGGAAGTCGGGGGCAGGGCCGCATGGGGATTTTATTTTCGAGGCAGACTGGATAGTCGGCGAGTTGTTGGCCGCTTTGGAACAGCATGGGTTTGCGGAGGACACGTTGGTCATCTTCACCAGCGACAACGGCCCGGAAGTCCCGACAGTGCTCGCCATGCGGCGGGATCATAACCATGATGGAGCCCGGCCTTGGCGCGGGGTGAAGCGGGACCAATGGGAAGGTGGGCACCGGGTTCCTTTCCTCGCCAAGTGGCCGGGTAAGATAAAACCTGGATCCGTCTCCAAAGAAACGATTTGCCTTACGGACATCATGGCTACGGCGGCAGTTCTCTCCGGTACGAAATTGCCCGATGGTTCTGCCGAGGACAGTTTTGACCTGTCCCCGGCCTTATTCGGGAAAGGATGTGGGAAAACAATCCGGGAGTACACATTGCACCAGACGATCCGCCTTGACCTTGCCATCCGGCACGGGAAATGGAAGTACCTCGACCACAAGGGATCTGGCGGTAACAACTATGCCCGTGACGGCGAATGGGGGATGAAGCCCTTTGCCCTCGCCGAAAAAGCACCGGATGCGCCGGGGCAGTTGTATGACTTGGAAAATGACCCGGGGGAGACGGACAACCTCTACTTTAAGGAGTCTGACATTGTCCGGCAATTGAAGGCCAAACTCGAGGAATTTAAGAAGGGTGGACAAAGGGGTGCATCGAGAATTTAATCGAAAGATTCGCTAAGAATAATCCTGTCCCCATCATTTTTGGTCTCGCTATCACCATCCCAGCAATCTTCTCCTTGGTCTTTTGGTAGGAGTGTGTAGGTGGATTGGAATTATTGCCCCGCCATTGGCACCGAGGTGCAACGGGAGGTTTCCTGAAACCGATTTTTCAGGGCTACTTGACCCCAAGGGTTTCCATGTAGGTTTCCTTGCGTTCCTCTATTCGGTTGGCGAGTTCGCGGGTTGTGAAGAAGCGGATATCCAACGAGTTGGTGGCATCCCTGGCCAAGCTTATCCGAAGGGGTACTTTTTGGCGGAAATAGTAGGGAGTGAAGAGGCATGCCTTCTCTTCCCCTTTGCCAAGGTGTTTGCAAAGCCCGAGGATCTCTTTGATTTGGAATTTGCCGAAGCCGACGTCGAATAGGTGAGAAATCCTCTCCAGGAAGGGTTCGTCATGGCTTGGGTCGAAGACCATGGAGGCCTTGTGGAGGTTGTCCTCCTTGAACATTTGCCCGAGCCATTCCTTTTTCTGGGCAACTGCCGCATGCCATAGGAAGAATCCACCGGCGGCAGTCAGGATTCCCCGCCCGGCAGGAACCAGTCGGGCTATCCATTCCATGTTCGGGCGGGTTGCAGCGACAATACTTTCGACAAACCAGGGAATGCAGAGGAGGAGCAAGATCCATGTTGCCGCCCGGTTCCCCCTCAGTGCGAAGGTCCCGAGGAGGAGAGCCAGGCTTGCCCGGATAGCTGGCTGTATTGCAATGCCTTTGGTCACGAGCCAATGATGAACTATCGCCAATGCATAACCGGCGAGAACCAGGGTGGCTCCGGCAAGGAGGGCTCCTTTGGACTTCGGGGCCGGGAGGCTTTGGGGTTTGCTTTCGCTCATTACCCAGTAGTGAGCCGATGGGGCGCGAAGATGGGAAAGGCTTACAGCCCCTCGACTTCCCAGCCTTTGCGGTATTGTTTGCGGATGAATTGGGCGGCGGTGGGTTCGTTGGTGAACTCAAGTTTCTTGGTGTCCCAATGGAGTTCCTTGCCAGGGTAGCGGGTGGCGACTCCACCAAGGAGAACAGTTTCGGTGAGGGGGCCTGCGTAGTCGAAGTTGGCGGAGGTTTTGCCTTCGCCGCGGCAGGCGTTCACGAAGCTGTCCCAGTGGTTGACTTTGGGGAGGTCGAAGCCTGCAAAGCCTTCGAAGTCTTTTTCCGGGAAGAGCGTGGGTTTGCCAATGTGGGGGAGGAGCATGATGCCTTTGGTTCCGATGAAGATGGAGCCTTGGCCGGGGATTTTTTTGCCGCCGAGGAGGGCTTGGATGTCCTGGGGCGGACGTTGGTCGCCGTCGTACCATGTGACGTCAACAGTCTTGCCTTCAGAGAATGAGGTCTTGGGGAAGGTGTAGCGGATGACGGCGTCGGTGGCCCAGTTGTGGCCATTTGGCTTGGGTCCAGTGGATTTCAGGGAAACCGGGGAGGTAAGGCCGACCGCTTTGAAGACAGGGTCGTAGATGTGGCAGCCCATGTCGCCAAAAGTGCCGGTCCCGTAATCGAGGCGTTTGCGCCAATTGCCGGGGTGGTAGTAGCCGGAAATGTAGTCGGTGTAGGGGGCGGCGCCGATCCAGCGGTCCCAGTCGAAGCCTTCGGGCACTGGGTCTTTTTTGTCTGGTTTCGGGGCGTTGTCACCCCATTTTTTGTTGCTCCAGGTGTGGACTTCCTTGATTTTGCCGATTACTCCGTCCTGGACGATTTTAACGGCGGTGCGGTAAAAGACATGGGAGTGGATCTGGATGCCCATCTGGGTAACGAGGCCGTTGTCGTGGGCGTAGTTCTGGACTTGGCGGCATTCGTAAATGTCGTGCGTGAGTGGCTTCTGTCCGTAGCAGTGCTTGCCGAGTTGCATTGCGGACATGGCCATGGGGGCGTGGTGATGGTCCGGGGTGGACACGTTGACGCTGTCAATGTTGCAGCGTTCCTTGTCCAACATTTCGCGCCAGTCTGCGTAAATATTGGTTTCCGGGTGGCGTTCCTTCATTTCCGCCTGCCGCTTGGGGTCAATTTCGGCACAGGCGACGAGTTTGACATTGGGCGCGGTGGAGATTGCGGTGAGGTCGGCCATGGCCATTCCGCCGCCGCCGAAGCTGGCGTGCCTCAAGGTGTTGCTGGGCGGGTTGGCTGCCCAGGAGGTGCGGGCTACGTAGGGCATGGCGATGCCGGTCGCGGTGAGTTGCGTGAGGAAGGTACGGCGGGTGGATGGTTGGTTGTGCGTCATGGTTATTATTCATAGCCCGTCTTATCCTGCTTTGGATTGCAATCCGAAATGTATGTGCCCAACCTGCGGTTGATATGGATCACAAGGAATTGGAAAACGGCACGAGGCTGGCTCTCGACTTTACCAAGCTCGCTAAGGTAGCGAATTGCGGGGAGGATGTGGTTCCTGCCGTCGCCCAGGATGTGGAGAGCGGGGAGGTTTTGATCGTGGGTTATGCGAACCAACTTGCCCTCGATACGGCCATGGAGGAAAAGAAGGCGACCTTTTGGAGCACGAGCCGTAAGGAGCTTTGGATCAAGGGGCTGACTTCCGGGAATTATTTGGAGTTGGTCGAGGCTTGTGTGAATTGTGAGCAGAACTCGATCTTGTACCGGGTGCGGCAAGTCGGCGAAGGTGCGTGCCATACTAATGATGCTTCGGGCAAGGCTCGGCATGGGTGTTATTACAGGTCAATCGGGGCGGACGGTACTTTGGCTTTCAGGGATGGTGGGTTGTATTCGGCATGAAAGTTTTGATCACAGGCGGGGCCGGGTTCATCGGGAGCCATCTTGCCGGGCATTTCCACGGCGAGGCGGAAGTCCGGGTGCTGGACAATCTTCGGACGGGCTTCCGGGAGAACCTGGACGGGTTGGACGTCGAATTCTTAGAAGGTTCGGTCTGTGACCGGGATATTGTCCGTAAGTCGGTTGCAGGTGTAGACTTCGTTTTCCATTTGGCGGCTTTGGTAAGTGTACCGGAGTCGATGGCGAAGCCGCGGGAATGTGTGGATATCAACGTGGGTGGTCTCTTGAATGTGTTGGAAGAGTCGGCCGCGGCGGGTGTGAAGAAACTGTGTTTTGCCAGTTCGGCGGCAGTTTATGGGGATAATCCGCTGGTGCCCAAGGTAGAGGAGATGCTGCCGGAGCCAAAGAGCCCCTATGCGATTACCAAGCTGGACGGGGAGTACTACTGCGGGATGTTCCAAAACGAGGGGCGGCTAAAGACCGCTTGCCTACGTTTTTTTAATGTGTTCGGCCCGCGACAGGATCCAAACGGGCCTTACGCGGCTGCGGTGCCGATCTTTTTCCAGAAGGCATTGGACGGGAAGCCCTTGACCCTCAATGGCGACGGCACTGCGACCAGGGATTTCATCTTCGTGAAGGACATCGTGGCGGCTTTGGTGCATTTGGCGGAAACCTCCGGGTTGTCGGGGGTGTACAACGCCGGATATGGCAAAAGCACCTCCATCGGTTACCTTGCCCGGAAGATCTTGGAAATCACGGGTTCGGCTTCGGAAATCGTCCATGGGCCGGAAAGGGTGGGGGACATCAAACATTCCCTGGCGAACGTGGACAAGCTAAGGAATACGGGTTTTTATCCGCAAGGTGATTTGGTTTCCGGGTTGGAGTCGTTGCTACCATGAGTTTCTTGGATGAGCTTTCCGTGATTTTTCCCCCTGGCCGGTTGTTGACTGACCGGCAAATGCTCTCGCCTTATGAATCCGACGGGTTGACAGCTTTCGCCGTGACACCCCGGGCAGTGTTGATCCCGGAGACCCAGGAGGAAGTGGTCGAGGTCGTGAAGATTTGCGCGAGGCATAAGGTGCCTTTTGTATCTAGGGGGAGCGGGACAAGCCTTTCCGGGGGGACTTTGCCGGTGGAGGAGGGGATCGTCATCGCCTTGAACCGCCTTAACCGGATTGTCGAATTGGATCCGAAGCGGCGGGTTGCGGTGGTTGAGCCAGGAGTTGTGAATTTGGATGTCACCAAGGCTGCCCAGCTGTATGGGCTCCATTTTGCGCCGGATC
>JAYPDO010000018.1:0-20877 GCA_038125285.1 Opitutia bacterium | reverse complement strand
GGGCAACATTGCCTTCAATTCCGGCGGCGCCCACTGCTTGAAATATGGCATGACGGCGAACCATGTGCTCGGGATGAAGGTGGTGCTTGCGACGGGGGAGGTAGTAGAATTTGGTGGGGACAGCCTGGAAAGCAACGGTCCGGACTACACGGGGCTTTTCTGCGGGAGCGAGGGTTTATTTGGTGTGGTCCTGGAAGCGACTCTCCGCCTTCTCCCCAAGGCGCAAACTTTCCACACGGTACTGGTGGGGTACGATAGCACGGAGAAAGCTGGGGACGCAGTTTCCTCCATCGTGGCATCAGGAATCCTCCCTGGGGCGATGGAGATCATGGATCGGTTGGCCATCGATGCGGCGGAGGCAGCTGTGGATTGCAGCTATCCCAAAGGGGCAGAGTCCGTGCTGATTGTCGAATTGGAGGGGCCGGCCGAGCAAGTGGCTTCCGAACGAATGCAGTTGGACAAGATCATTGAAGCCTCCAGTCCTTTGGAGGTCAATGTGGCCAAGGACATGGAAGCCAGATTGAAAATTTGGAAGGGGCGCAAGAGCGCATTTTCGGCAGTCGGAAGGCTAAGCCCGGACTTTATTGTCCAGGACGGCGTGGTTCCTCGGAAGCGTCTCGGGGAAGCCCTCCGCACGATCGGGGAATTAAGCAGGAAATATGGACTGCGGGTGGCCAATGTGTTCCATGCCGGGGACGGTAACTTGCATCCACTGATCCTCTACAACGGCGCCATCGAAGGGGAGTTCGAGAAGGGCGAGGAACTGGCTGGGGAGATCATCGGCATGTGCATCGAAATGGGCGGTTCCATTACCGGCGAACATGGAGTCGGTATGGAAAAGCGCGCCTACCTGCCAAAGATGTTTTCCCAAACCGATATTGATTTTATGAAAGGAACCCGGGCAGCTTTCGACCCCGACCAAATCGCCAATCCAGGCAAAATGTTCCCTGAAGGCCAGGCACCTTCCTTGACTCTCTACGGACTCCATGCGGTTGAAAAGGCCGGTATTGCCTCAAGGCATTGAATTTTCTAAAAATGTTCCGACCTACCACCATCGAAGAAGCCGCATGTTTCGTAAAGGCCAACGATAGGGTCATCCCGATTGGTGGCGGGACGAAGTGCCCTTCCGAAGGGACTGCTCCCGAGCCGAATTTGTCACTGGGGGGATTGTCCGGGATCGTCGAGTACGAACCGAGCGAATATACAATCACCGCTTTGGCGGGAACCCCCCTCCGGGAAATCAACCAGGTGCTCGCCGCCCATGGCCAATATTTACCTTTTGACCCGCCACTTGTACGCTCTGGCGCGACATTGGGAGGCACGGTCGCATCCGGGCTCAGCGGGCCGGGAAGGTTGCGGTATGGAGGCCTACGGGACTTCCTAATCGGCCTTCGTTTTATTGATGGGGCGGGGAGCGTCCTGCGGGGCGGGGGGAAAGTCGTGAAAAACGCAGCCGGGTTCGACTATCCGAAGTTGCTATGTGGGAGTAAGGGGAGCCTCGGGGTCGTAGTTGAAGTGACTTTCAAGGTCTTTCCCCGCATGCCTGCAAGCCGAACCATCCTACTCACTTTCAAAAGCCTGGAGGGTGCTTTGGACGCACTGTCCAAAGTTTCGCTTTCCCAATGGGAGCCGGACGCCCTTGAACTGAACCCGGTGTACAACCAAATCCTCCTCCGCCTTTGCGGGAACGCCGACGCTTTGGACAATCGGTTGCCTTCCATCCTGAAGTTTTTTTCCTACTCAGGCACCAGCGCACAATTGTTGCCTGACGCCAAGGCGATTTGGGACGGGCTTAATGAATACGCCTGGTGCCCGAAGAATGCGACCTTGCTCAAAATTCCCACCACCCCGGCCGGCATCCCCTTGCTGGAAGAAAAGTTGTCCAGGGTCACGGAGCACCGCCGGTACTCCATGGCCGGGAACTTGGCGCTTGTCGCGCTCTCCCCGAACAAAGACAAGCCCAAACCAGATATCCCTGCGACCATGGTCACAGGCGGGATTTCTGCGGCATTGGATGTATTGGTCGCCCCGTCCGATCCTGTCGAAGCCTTTCGGTTACTGGGATTAGATGCCGACCATGTCCTAGGGCCGGCCTTCCCGAATCCTCGCCTCCATCCCTCAAACACCCATACGATCCACCACCGGATCAAACAGAACTTTGACCCTAACCACAAATTCCCGGCCAGGAATTGATTGCCCTGCGACCAGGATTACGTTTGGCTTGCCATTCCACTGAAACAAACGATCCCCAATACTTCCAGACCCAAATGCGCCTAGCAATTTCCGTATGGGGGGCAACCCTTCTGATCGCTTTTTTTCTTGGCTGGTTCAGCCATGGCATTTTCCAACCTAAAGTGGATGAACCTGCTCATCTAGCCGCTGCCGCTGAACCAGGTAAACAGGATAGCCCCGTTTCCAAAGGGAAGATGACAGCTGCCGGAAGCCTGCCTCCAATCAACCTTGAAGCCGGGGCAACAGAAAAGTTGGGTGCCGGGGAAACCGCAGGCCGATTGGGCGACCCGATCTTTTCCCTTTCTCGCTCCAGCATGGTTAGTCCGGACAGCTTGTTCGAAAGCACCGATCCCCTTAGCCGCATGGGCAAGTTCATCGATGTCTTGCGCAACCTTAATGAGAACAACATCGAGGGCGTGCTGGAAGCGTTTGAGAAACTTCCGGAAAATCAAGGACGCGCCCAAGAATTGAAGCTCCTCTTCTATGCTTGGGGCAGATTCGACGCGAAGGCTGCCATAGCCTATGCAGAAAACATGGGGCCGGGCGAAAAGATTTTCGCCTCCCGTGCCGCTCTGGCTAGTTGGGCGACCAAAGAACCTAAGGCCGCCCTCAATTGGGCCGACAGCCAGGAGGACCCGCAAAAAATTTCCGAATACGTGGTGGGGATCGTTGAAGGTGTGGCCACTAACGACATGAAGGCCGCAACCGAGCTGATGTTCTCGATCGACCAGATCAATTACCGCTACCAAGCCGCATCGCTCCTGGTAAAAGACAATCTACAGCGAGGTATCGACCATACGCTCCAGTGGGCGGAATCCCTCCCCGAATCGGATCCGGCGGTGAAGAGGAATATCTACACTCAAGTTGCCTCCGCCCTGGCCAAAGAAGATCCGCGCCGGGGTGCCGAATGGGCCATGAAAGTTTCCGAAGGGGAGACCCGAAGCAGCGTCATCGCCACAGTCATCAACTACTGGGCCAGGGAATCCAACCAGGAAGCCGCCGAGTGGGTACAGCAACTCCCGGAGGGCGACAGCCGCTACAAAGCCATCGAGCAAATGGTCAACCAATGGGCATGGCGCGACCCAGCCAGCACCGCCGAATGGCTGAACCAATTCCCCGCCACCACAAAAATGGATTCCTCCATCGACAATTTCGCCCGCCGAATCGCCAGCAAAGAGCCGGAAATCGCTGCTGATTGGGCAAACTCCATCCAGGATGACTCCCGCAAACAGCGCGCCATCGAGTACGTTTACCAAAACTGGAAAAGCCGCAACGCCGCCGAAGCCAACGCCTGGGCAACCCTGAACGCCCCCCACCTAGCCCCGAAAGAGTAAGCCGCCGGGCCGTCCCTCCAACCTGTATTCCCGCCTTACCCCAAAGTGTTTTCCCATGAGCGAACAAACCTACTCCATAGACCACAACAACCATCTCTCATCCAAACCCAGTACCGGTTGCATGATCGGTGGTTGTGGGGCCCTCGGATGCGGGCTGCTCCTCGGGTTGCCCGTCATCGGCCTCCTCGTAGTGGCCTACCTGTTTTTCATGACGCCTATCCCGATCAACTGGATGGCCAAGGCAATCCAGTCGGACAACCCTGGCATCAAGGTCGCCACTATCTCCGGGAGCATCATGCAAGGATTTACCATCCCAAGCGTTGAATTCCCTGACCAGAACGACCCCAGGCGCATCAACATCCTCAAAGATCTCAAGGTTCTCTATCCGGACTTGATCAAAAGCCTTGGCTCAAACAAGTTTGAAATCGAAGAAATCAGCGTCGGAAGTGCCCGCCTTTACGTCAACACAACCGCTGAGTCCAATATTGAAAGCGGTGAAGACGGGGCGGTTGGGATCTGGGGGGATGTCAACGTATCCACTTCTGGCGGTCCGGATGAAGGGATTACTGTGGGTGATGGCGAAAGCGACCTGGAGCGCTTCCTGGTCAAAAAAGTGGACATCAACAATGTGGAACTCATCGACCCGTCCAAAGGGTTCCACTTCACTCTCGACGAACTCAAGCTCGACGGGATCGACATCACCCCGGACAGCTTCAAAATGGGCGAGTTCCGCATCCGCAGCTCCATACTCGACCTGACCCTCTCCCCGATTGACGTTGAATCTCGTGAGGATTTCAAAACCAGTTCCAGCCTCGACCTGGAAGCCCGGCTCAAGCCCAATGACCAGCTGAAAGTGACCAAACCTGTCCACATCGACGGGAACCTCGAACTTCTCTCCCAAGACCAGGCCAAAGGCAAAATCCAAGCATTCGACGGCAAGCTCACGCTCTCCCTGTCCGGCACCAAAGGCCAAGGCTCCATCCAAGTTGACGGCCTCAACCTCGAAGACTACTTCGCCCCCGACTTCCTCCTCCCTGGTAACATCACTTGGAATGCCCAACTCTTGGAAAAAGAAGCATCGGATACCTCCGACACCCAAACCGGCTCCTTCACCCTCGGGGATGCCTTGTTCAAAGTCAGGCCCGGCATCCCGGAGGATCCAAACCATGCCCTCGTCGCCGACCACGAAACCGATGGGGACACCATAACCCTTTCCTTTATCAATAAATCTGGGAACAAAGGCAAAAGCACCCCCGCCGCCTTCCAAATTCGCTCCAAAGACAACCCTGATATGCGCCAGCGCGACATCCTGGCCCAGCTTTACTACAAATCCCAATTCGACGCCCTTCCCCAGGAAAAAAAGGATCGTATCCTCGCGACCCTCGGCCACCCCATGCAAGGCGAAGAGGCGAAGGCAAAGTAAAGAAGCGGCCAACTTTGGTAGCCGTATCAGGGTTAGATTTACAAACCGTCCCTACGGTATTGCCCAAGTGCTCCATACCTGTATGGATGCAACCAATGAAACACCTTACCCTCTTTGACGGTGCCCAATTTCCCACCATGGGATTGGGACTCTGGAAAATCGCCCCCTCGAAAACCGCAGGCATTGTACAGGCCGCTCTCGATTGCGGCTACCGGCACCTAGACTCCGCCGCCGATTATGGCAACGAGGCGGAAGCGGGCGAAGGCATTGCCAAAGCCCTGGCCGATGGCATTTGCACCCGTGACGAACTCTGGGTCACCTCCAAACTCTGGAATACCTACCACCGCAAGGAACATGTCCGTCCCGCATTGGAAAAGACCCTCGTTGACCTCCGCCTCGACTATCTCGACCTCTACCTCATCCATTTCCCTATCGCCCTGGAGTATGTTCCTTTCGACAAAAAGTACCCACCCGGATGGTTCTTCGACCCGAAGGCGGAAAACCCACGGATGGAACTGGCCAAAGTCTCCATCCTCGAAACCTGGCAAGCCATGGAGTCCCTCGTCTCGGACGGGCTAGTGAAAAATATCGGGGTCTGTAACTTCGGTACCTCCCTCCTCCAGGATCTCCTCAACTCAGCCGACATCCCTCCTTCAGTCCTCCAAATCGAAAGGCACCCCTACCTCGTCCAGGAAAAGCTCGTCCGCTTCTGCAAGGCCCGGAACATTGCGGTAACCGGTTTCTCCCCCTTAGGCGCGGGCTCCTACGTCAGGATCAACATGGCCCAGAAATCTGACTCCGTCCTCCAGGAAGGCATTCTCGCCGAAATCGCCAAAAGCCATGAGAAAACCCCTGCCCAGGTCATCCTTCGTTGGGGCATCCAACAAGGCACCGCCGTCATTCCCAAAACCTCCCGCCTTGAACGGCTCAAGGAAAACCTGGACGTGTACAATTTTGAACTCACCGTAACCGAAATGGACTCAATCACCCAACTCGACCGCCACCAACGCTTCAATGACCCCGGCGTCTTTTGCGAATCCGGCTTCAACACCTTCTGCCCGATTTATGAATGAGGTTTGGTTGCTAACCACTCTATTTAGATTTCACCCTCCAATAGCTTGAATTCGGGATCCCCCTGTAAGCAGTTCCAGGGACTTTGATTTGGCCAACGCAGCGGCAAAGGCGTCTGCCAAGTTCAACTTATGGGTGGCTTTGAATTCTGCGGCGAGATCCGAAAGCCAAGATTCCCCTCCCTTTATATATGAATTCTGGAGTGATGGGTTTTATCAGGATGCCATTGTCCGTATCTTCCACAGTGGCCAAGGTTCCGGCATTGATCCCATATTGCCGCCTCAAGCGGCTCGGCATTTGGATGTGAATGTAATCGTTTGTGGATTTTGTAAGGCATTCATGTGATGATCTTCACTTTTATTTATGTGTCAGGCAATTTGCTTTTCGGGAATCTATCCTTACGCCACATGCCGTAACGCCTCGATGGGATCCATCTTTGCTGCTTTCCTCGCCGGGTAGATGCCGAAGAGGATGCCGACGCCTACGGCGATGACGAAGGAGAGGGGGATGGACCAACCGACGACGATCGGTTCCATACCGACCATGGAGGGGGGGAGGGATTCCATCATTTTAGGGAAGAGTTTAGTGGCGGATTCCAACGCGAGTTTGTAGGCGGGGCCACAGAGGATGCCGCTGAGGATGCCGGCTGTTCCGCCGACGACGGAGAGGACTACGGTTTCTGCGAGGAATTGGCGGGTGATGTCGGATTGGCGTGCGCCGAGAGCGCGGCGGATGCCGATTTCACGGGTGCGCTCTGTAACCGTGGCCAGCATGATGTTCATGATGCCGATGCCCCCGACGACGAGGGAGATCCCAGCGATGAGGCCCATCATACCCATGAAGAGCATGCGGGCGTTCTCCGCCCGGGCCATGAGTTCGTAGGGGACGGTGATTTGGAAGTCTTGCAGACCCATGTGGTCGTCCTTAAGGGTATGCCGTATGACTTCGGCGACGCTGCTGACCTTGTCCAGGGAGTCGACTTTGACGATTGCCTTGGTAAGCATGGGGGAGCCGTCCACCGCTTTGCCATAGATGTCGAAAATCCGTTTCCAGAGTGTTGTGATAGGGATGTAGACATTGTCCGTGAAGTCTTCCCGGTAGCCGAGGTGTTCCTTGTCCTCAAGGGTTTCCTTGGTCCCTACTACCCCGACTACTTCAAAATAGTATTCGGTGACATGGATCTTCTTCCCGATCGGATCCTCGTAGGGGAAGAGGTCCTTCCACACTTTTGTGGAGAGGACGCAGACCATGTGGTTGTTCTCGATGTCTTCCTTGTTGAGGAATCGGCCTTTGATGACGTGCAGGTCCTGAAGTTCCAGGTAGTCCTCCTCGCACCCCAGTGTTTCTCCGTAGCGGCTTTTGCTTTTGTAGCTGAAGTAGCGGCTGTTGATTTCCCGGGTGATGTAGATTTTTTCGATCCCAGGGATGGTGGCTTCCCATTTGCGGGCATCGGCGGAGGAGATCCCGAAAGGGTAGTAGCCAGTCTTGCCCTTTCTGTCTCGGGATGGCGGGCGGAGGGAGGAGACGATGACATTATTGGCACCGAGGCCGGAAATTTCGGTTTGGGCTTTTTGGCTGATGCCCTCCCCAATGGCCAGGAGCCATATGACACTGGCCACCCCAACGAAAACACCCAGGGCGGTCAGGATGGAGCGGAGCGGGTGGCGCAGGAGGCTTTTCACCCCGAACAGGAGGCTGCGGAAAAATCCGGCCCGAGGGGAGGTAGTGGTTCCCTTGGTTTGGAAGTCTTCTTGGGCTTTGGGGAAGGGGCGGAGGATTTCGTCGGACTCCAACTTGCCGTCTCGCATCCGGACGATCCTCCTGGCGCGGTTAGCCACTTCTTCTTCGTGGGTGACCATCACAATGGTGCGGCCTTGCGCGTTGAGGGATTCGAAGAGTTGGAGGATTTCTTCGGTGGTGTGGGAATCGAGGTTTCCGGTCGGTTCGTCCGCTAGTATGAAGTCGGGGTCGTTGACCAGGCTGCGGGCAATCCCGGCTCGTTGTTGCTGACCTCCGGAGAGTTCGGTCGGCCTGTGTTTGAGGCGTCCTTGCATGCCAACGAGCCTTGCGAGTTCTTCAGACCTCCCAGCATTGCCGGTGTACATTAGGGGGGTCTCGATGTTTTCCTTGACGGTGAGTTGGGAGATTAGGTTGTAGGACTGGAAGACGAAGCCGATGCGTTTAGCCCGGATAGCGGAGAGTTCGTCGTCGGACAGGTCGGCCACGTTTTCGCCGCCCAGCCAATATTCCCCAGAAGTCGGTTGGTCGAGGCAGCCGAGTTGGTTCAGGAGGGTGCTTTTGCCTGAGCCGGATGGCCCCATGATCGCAACGAAATCCCCGACAGGAATTTCCATGTCTATAGAGTCCAGGGCGACTACTGTTTCGTCCCCGAGGACGTATTCTTTCCGTAACCCGGAGACCTGAAGGGCGAGTCGGGTCTTGGGGTCAAGCGGGGCGTTCATAGCCGGGGATTCTCCACGTACTGGCCTACGTGGTAACGATGGCCTGGGATTCCTTACTGGATCCGTTGCTTCTTGTCCTTCGGCTTTTTGGGGAGGGAAGTGATCTTATTTCCTTCGCCTTCCTTTTGCTTCTTCCCCTCTTTTACTGGGGTGGTGGGAATGGGCATAGCATTTGTTTCTACCTTCTTAACCACAAAATCGGCAGGGTAGGGAGGGAATTCCAAATCATTTTCCACTTCATAGGGATTCATCGCAACGACTTCACCGACAGAAAGGCCTCTCTCTACTACTACAAATTCTTCGTTGGCCGGGCCGAGCTGGACTGGCTTGGCAACGGCTTCCTTGCCTTCGCCTGTCACGCAATAAAAGCCCTTTTTGACTTCGATGACGGATTGGAGGGGGACTTGGATGGCATTTTCGAGGTGGTCGGCAAAGATGGAGACTTCGGAGGTCATTCCAGGCCGGAGGGAGGCTGGGGGATCCAGGATCTCCACGATGGTGGCATATTCCTTGATGTGGGCGAAGAGGTAGCTTTTCGGGGGGAGGGGGTAATCGCTGATTTCCTTTACGACTCCTTGGAGGGTCATGCGGGAGAAGGCGTCGAGTTTGATCTCGGCCTTCTGGCCGACTTTGATGCGGTCGATTCGGGCTTCATTGACCTTGGTGAAGACTTGCATCTTGGCCGGGTCGGGGAGGCGGACGATCACTTGTTTCTCCCGGACGGGCTTGCCCTCCTCTATGAGGATGTCCCCGGAGGAGCTTTTGCTGCTGCTGGTCTCCCGGTTGGCGTATACGACCTGGCCGGACGCCGGGGCAGTGACGATGCACATTTTTATTTGGCCGCGGATTTCGGCTAGCTTGTCTTTGGCGAGTTGGAAAATGGTTTCCTGGGTGTCGAGGGCGACTTGGGCGCTGCGGAATTTGGCCTGGAGGTCGTTGAGATCTTTCTTGCGGGTTAGGGTTTGGAGAACATTCATCTTGGCCTCGGCGACTTCCAGTTCCTTGCGGGCTTTTTCAACGGCAAACTGGTCGGCTTCCAATTGGGCTTCGGAGATGTAGCCCCGGCTGGCGAGCTTCTGGCTGTAGCCAACAAATTCTTCTGCCCGGCGGAGGTTTTCCCTCGACACGAAGAGGCTGCTTTCTTGCTGCTTCACTTCTTGGGGGAAGGTGCCTTTTTCGTATTCGTCAAGCGAGAGGCGGGCGTTTTCAAGTGCTGCCTGGGCAGCGATGAATTTGGATTCGGAAGCATTGCAGTCGATTTGTTGGTTGAGAAGCTGGGTCTGGAGGTCGCTATCGTCCAGTTTGCATACAAAATCCCCTTCGTTGACCCATGTGCCTTCCGGGACGATTTCAAGGATGATCGTACCCGCCGAGTTGCGCGATTTCACCTCGCAAGCGACTTCGACGTTGCTGGAGCTTTCAACATCGCCGGCTTCGGTGGCTTTGAAGATGAATTCCCCGGAGCCAACCGTGTGGTAAAGCGCGACTCCCGTTTCTTCGGCCTTGGCTTGTGTTCCCTGACGGGAGACCGCCCATCCAACCAACAATAAGACACCCAGTGCTACCAGGATCCGGACGCGGGCAGCTCCTTGCTGCTTGTTCCTGGGAGCCTTGGCACCTGTTGCAGGGTTACTTTTGGAGGGGTGTTTATCCATTGGAAAATCAGGTTGCGCTATTCAATAGCCACGTGATGGCAAAACTTCCCGCAAAAACCGGAAAATCATTTGACAACTTTTCCTACCGCCCCGGGGTCGATCCAGAGATTACTTGGATCGACACGCATCGTCCCGAGTTGGAAGTCCAGCACCATCCGCAAGACTTCGTACCCGACCCATGCGTTCAGGAAATTGTTTTGGGCATCAAGCAGGTCGCTGAGCGCGTCCACCAAGTCCCGTGCGGTTGTCGCGCCGAATTGGCCGCCTTTGCCGGGTTGGGGGGGTTGGTTGAGGCGGAGCCGGGCCAGGTCGACTTGGGCGATGGCAACCCGTACGGCGGCGCGTTTGAGTTCGAAGTTGAGTTGCTCCAGGCGGATGGTTCGGAGGGTTTCGCGGAGCTGGAGTTCCACGGAATCTTCGAAATCCACGTAGTCCCGCTTGGCTTGCTCGAAGCGGATGAGGGCGGCTTTGTAGTTGTTGCGTTCCTGGAGTTTGGTCAGCGGGGTGTCGAGCCGTACGCCGCCTTGCAGGGTGCCGCCCGCACGGCTAAACTTGTCCGCCGTGCCGTCCTCGGAGCGGACATCGCCCCGTAGGACGAAGTTGAAGGAGGAGCGGAGGGCGTCCTTGTAAATGCCAGTGCGGCGCCATTCGTCATGGAGTCCGGCGCGGGCGTTCATCCAGTCCATCCGGTTTTCCCTTGCGATTTCCAGTGCCTCCCCGACTTCCATTCCCACGTCCACCATTTGTACACTTTCGAGGCGGACGGCGGCTTGTTCGAGGGAGAGTTCGAGCAGGAGCCCGGAGAGTGATGTGGTTAGTTCTAGGAGGGGCGGGCGTGCCAAGTCCCCGTTGGCGGACATTTCCCTGAGGGCCTTCCAGGTATCCGCAAGGGTCGATTTCAGGGCGGCAAGGTTTTCCCTGGATGTCCCCAGACCCGTTTCCAACGCCTCGATCGAGAAAAGTCCTGCGTCCAGCCCAACCCCTTTCAAATCGTCCCGCCCGGCCAGGTTGTCCATTTGCTTTTTACGTCCCGGGAGTTGTTTGGCCAAGCCTTCCAATTCCCCTTCCAATTTTGCAATTTCAGCGGTAACCCCCGCCTCCGTGGAGAGGATTCCATCCAAGGATGCCTTGAGCAAGGGTTGGGGCGCATCCAGCCCCGCCATGCGAAGTCTTTCAAGGTGGGTGCCTACTTCGTCCTGGAGTGCCGTTACCGCCTGGGCCACCAGTTCGAAACGGTCCAGGACATCGGCTTCGAGTTGTACGTCCAGCCCGGGGGGCAACCCCAGGTCCATCTTGAAACGGTCCAAGGAGGAGGCTTGGCGGGAACGTTCCTGTAGGAGGCGGCTTTGTGCGTTGTAGAGAGCCTGCTGGGCTTGGTCGACTTGGAGGCGGTTGTTGATCCTTCCAGCTTCGAAGGCCGCAGCAAGCTGGTCATGGCTGTCCCGCAAACGTGCTACGCTGGCCTCCAAGTTGCGGATTTGCTGGCGGTCTTGAAGGAGGCCGAGGAAACCTCCCGCCGCCCCCGAACTACCCGATCCCCCGGCCACAGTTCCGATCCCGCCGCCACCCCGGGTGGGCCCGGTTGCCAACGTGCGCCCGGCCACGACTTCCACGTAGTAGCTTTGCTGGTATTGGTACATCCGGCGGATATTCGCCAGGAAGTTGCGTTCCGCCTGGGCCAAGTCCTCCAAGGCCAGTGCTCTCCAGCCACCCCGCATCAAGGGTTGGACGAAACGGAAATTGAGCAAAGTCGTGGGGTCTTCCCCGGTGTCTCCCGAAATGTCCCAGAGGAAGGTATTGGCTAGGTTTGCGATGAATTCCCCACCCGTTACCAGCCCGAGGCGGAGTTGGGAATCCAGGGAAGCGGAGGCGTCTTCGGAAGGCCCGCCGCGATCCGCCCCTTCGGTACCCCTGTCCAAACCTGCCCCTGCCGTCACCCTTGGCTTGAATAAATACCTCTCCCCCGTCACATCAAGGGCTGACAAATACAAGGCTTCCCTTCGGATTTGGAAATCCCTGGAATTCCTGACACCCACCTCGACTGCCGAAGTCTGGTCCAGCACCACCTTCCCGTCCTGTCCCTTGGGAAGTTTTTCCAGCCATCTTCCGTCCTTTTCCATCTCCGGCATGATCCAACCGCCTGGCAACTTCCTGCCTGCGACCTCCGCCAGGATTGCTGCCGAACCCTGGTCGTCCGCGATACTGCCGAACTCGTACAAACGCGAGGCACCGGCGTCCATCGGCGCCAGTGCGGCAGCCCGCCATTGGGCATCGTCCACCCTTTCGCCAAGGATCGCCCCCACCTCCGAGTCCGCCCGCCCGACATACCTCTCTGGAGAACAACCTTGGAGAGCCAATGCGGCAGCGATTGCCGCTAGAGCCGGGTGGATGCGGATATTTTGTATTTGGACACTCATTTGGAAAACAAGGAACATTCCATTGCCGCCGGGGGAAAGTTTTGGACTGTGGGTTTTTCCCTGCTATCCCTTTGTCGTGCCCCAACTGACTTCGCCTTTGCTTCCATCAGAGCCTTCGGGTTTGCGGATGGCCAATTTCCGTTGGCACCGCTGAAAATTTGTCGGTCGGGATTCCAAAAATCCATAACACCAACAACAAGCCTGGTAGAAATGAATGGGCAACGAAGAACGAATCCTTTGGAGAGTGCGCTGCGGGCAAAGGGAGGACACCCTTTTCCTCGAAAACAACTTTGTCGTGATCGGTTGGGGGAAGGTCGGAAGTGAGGCTTCCTTTGGCAAAGTCCTCAGGGGCTTGGTAGATGCTGTGGAGGCGGCCTACCCTCAGACCGACTACAGGCAAGTCCCTGTCATTGCCGCGCCCTTGTCGCGGTTGCGCCGCGATACGGATGTCGGCCACATCGTCGTGTATCCGATTAAAAAGGACGGCTTTGTCGATCATTGAAATCAAGTCCCCGATGAGTTTCTTTCGAATGCGCGACTACTCCGGAGAATACTCCAAAATGCTAGAATCGTAAACGGCCATCGAAGCCATCTCATCCCTTTTGGTGTGACGAGTTCGATGGGATGAAATGTTTATCTCCCTATGGCATTCCTGACTACGAAATCTACTAGATCCTGGTTGTGGAACCAACCTTCCCACATGTTGTGGCCTTGGCCGGGGATAACCTGGAGTACCATCGGTGCATCGGCTTTGTCGTAGGTTTCCTTTAGGCGTGCAGAGTTCGGGGTATGAGGGACAACTTTGTCCGAGTCGCCGTGCATGTGAAAAACGGGAACTTTTGCCTTGGCCAGGACAACGGCCCTCTCGACCGGGTTCAATTCCTTGGCCTTCGCCCCCATTTGGTCCGCAGTTAATCCGAATGCCGCTGAAGCCTTGGCAAGGCCAGGGTAGCTTGTAAAATCAGTGACCGGATAGATTCCTGCGATTGCGCTAACATTTTGCGGGTATTCCGTCGCCCAACTGTAGAGCATCAATCCACCACGGCTGCGGGCGAGCAAGACCGGTTTTTTGGAGTAACCGCGTTTTACGGACAGTTCCAAATACAAGTCCTGGAATACCTTCCGGCCAGCCGGGCTCCCGTAGGATTCCCCGACATCCACCCCGGCGATGGAGATGCCTGCGGCCAGAAATTGCTTGAACATCCATTCCTCCGCACCTCCCGGCAACTTATTTTGGAAAGTCGGGGCGTACCAGACCCAAGGCTTGCCGCAGTCTGCCACGCCCTTGGCCGGACGGATTAGGAAGGCTTTGTGGCCTGTGATCTCAAAATCCTCCCTGGTACGGTCGGTTTGTGCAGTGAGGGAAAGGGGAACGAGAATAAGGGAAAGAAGGGCTTTCATAATTTTTTTCGTTATTCCGATTGGGCAAATTTCCATTTAAAGAATCTCCTGGCCATAATACTGCAGAAAACGAGCAGAACGGCTGCGGCGACGATGGCCAGTGCAGGGGCAAAGATGGAGGCCGCGACCATGGTTCCGGCCGCTGCGGTTTCCCCGGCTGCGACAAGGGGGTTTGCAATGCCGCCTGTGGTTGTAGTACTTCCGGCGCGGACGGTGACTGTTCCAGTCTGGATGGCACCGGCTGTACCTGTGCCGCAGATGAGGGCAAGGGACCAGTGCATCCAAGGCGGGAACCCGTCAAGGATGCCGTAGGCCATGATTCCTCCGGCGATGGCGGCGGCAGGGGTTGCGATGGTGTCGAGGAGGTTGTCGACCCAGGGGATGAAGTAGGCGAGGGTTTCGGCGATGGTGGCCGACCCGAGGAGGATGAGCGCGGGGTTGCTGGCTATCCAGGAGAAGTGCTCCGGGACGGGGAGGTAGTCTGCCCGATTGCAGATCCCGACGACGAGCAGGGGCAGGAAAACCCGGAAACCACAGGAGGCGGCCAGGGCGATCCCTAGGCCGAGGGTGAAAAGGTGCTCGAAGGAAATATCCATTGGGCTCTAATTCTGTTCGAGGAAACGGATGCAGACTGGACGCGGTGTGAGTACTCGGTTGTCAGTCTTGGTCAGGAGGCCGGTTTCCGAGTCGATTTCGTGGACGATGATGTCGTTTGAGGTTTGGTGGGCTGCGACGAGGAATTGCCCATTGGGGGTGATGTTGAAATTTCTCGGGGTTTTCCCACCGGTCTTTTGCCATTGGAGGGGTGTCAGGGTGCCGAGCTTTGGGTTGAGTTTGAATACGGCGACGCTGTCATGCCCTCGGTTGGAGCAATAGAGGAAATTGCCATTGGGGTGGATTCGGACTTCGGCGGTGGAGTTGTTGCCTTTGTATCCGGTGGGGAGGGTAGAAAGGGTTTGTGCCTGGGTGAGTTCGCCTTTCTCCGGATCGAATTTGAAGGCGGTGACGGTGGAGGTCAGTTCGTTCAGTGAGTAGGCGAATTTGGAGTCTCCGGTGATGGCAAGGTGGCGGGGACCAGAACCCGGGGGAAGGGCGGCCTCGGAGTGGTTGGTGAGCTTGGAGGTTTTTGGGTCGAAGCAGTAGATGATGATTTTGTCCAGGCCGAGGTCTGCTGCGAAGGCGAACTTGTTAGCCGGGTCTAGGTTAATGGAGTGGCCGTGCGGCCCTTTTTGGCGCGGTGTGACGCTGGAGCCCTCGTGATGGTAGAAGGAAACGGGTTTGGAGAGGGTACCGTCCTCGTTGATTTTGTAGCTCACCACGCTTCCGCCTGTGTAATTGGCGACGAGGGCGGATTTTCCGTCTTTGCTGATCGAGACATGGCAAGGTGCCGCGCCATGGGTAGGTTGCTGGTTGAGGAGCCCAAGTTTCCCGGTTTTCGGATCGAGGGAATATGAGGAGATGGCACCATTGTTTTGCTCGCCATTGAAGTTGGCGATTTCATTGACTGCATAGAGGAATTTGCCGTTGGGGTGGACTTCCAAGAAGGAGGGATTTTGCTGCCCGCCCAGGACGGTTGTCGGGATCATGATGCCGGTTTTGTCACACATGGTGTAGACGGAGATGCCTTCTTCTGGCTTGTCTGCATAAGCCCCTACGAAGACGAGCAGGGGCTTGGCGAAACTTTGGGAGGCAAGGAGGGTGAAGAGGAGTCCGGTTTTGAGGGTTTTCATGGTTGGTGGAATGGTTACAATTCGAGGTTGGGGGTAGTTGGGGTGAGTTTCGGGTTTTCTTTGGAAATGGATGAATCTGTAAAGAGTTGAAGTTGGATGGCTCCTTTACGGGCTGAATATAGGCCAAGAGCCCTACCTTCAAAAATGCAATTAGTCGCAAATGTACACTTCGGGTTTTTTTCGTCGAACCGGAATGTGCATTGTCTGGAAAAGGTGGCTTCAGAAATTTCGCTAATGATGTGGGTACTTTTTTTGTCCTTTCCAATTACCCCATGCCGTTTGTGCGTATTTCATCCTCCGCCCTTGGATTTTCTTGCTCATACTCCTTATGGCTCCAGCTATACCAGCAGCGACGCCAACCTCAATGCCACCTAGAACCTTTTCGGGTATCATTCGGACTTCTGGCCAATCCTACTTTGCCATTACTGCCAAAAAACCTCCCGCATACCGGAAACGTCAATGTGGCGACCATTGGCGCGGCCGGCGGGATATTCTTTGCCATGCTGGCAGCCGGAAACATCCAAATGGCCGAAGGCTCACAGCTCCGTTTCCAAGGCGACCTCATTGATATCTGCTCCTCGGGCAGCATGGAGTCCGGCCAATCCGTTGTGATCCAGACCCTGAAGGATTTGGTGCTTATGGTGAGCTCCCCACAATATCCTTTGCGGGTACGAGATCAACCTCTATGCAATGGAGAAGCTCCAAGTCAATGGGCTCCAGTTCTCCTATACCCTTCGCGAAATTTTAATGCAGGCGACGACGATCAACCTAATGAACATATATTTCCCTGGCGGTTCCAATGTTTACATGGAAACCCTTTACGGCGGCATAGACTGGAAGTACCCGATCTTTCCTACTGCGGACGCCAAAACCTTCTTGGCAACCTCGAGATCGGCCGGGTAAACTTCATCCCTATCGTCCATTATGATCGAGACATCCTTAAGAACCGGGCGTAGTTTGATAAGTTCGGACAAAAATATCTTCGCTTCCACCTATTCCAACATGCTTCGATGAGCCGGTCCCGCCTTCTAGTTCCCTTCCTTTTCCCATTCTTCTCCCTGCAAATTTGGTCCTCTGGGCCTGCCGACCAGGCCAAAATCATGGCCAGGACCTTGGACAATGTGAAACTGACCGGTTTTTTTACTGTAAATGGGAAGGACAACCCTCCCAAAGAGGAGAGCTACGTAATCCCCTCCGTCGCCAAAGCCCCTGGGGAAAATGACCTGTGGATCATCACATACAGGATGGCAAAGGGCGGGCAGGAATTGGATTTGCCTTTGCCCCTGCCTGTAAAGTGGGCAGGGGAAAAACCGGTTATTTATATGGATAATTTGACGATTCCCGGGCTCGGCACATTCAGTGCGTTCGTCCTGTTTGACGGTGATAAGTATGCCGGAACATGGGCACACGACAAGATAACCGGCCATCTGTACGGCACAATTGCCAGAAGAGAATAGAAATAAACATCCCCCCGGGAACCCAGAGGGAAGCCCACTCCGACGGGTGTGCCCAATTATCTAATCGCCCCTTAGGAATATCCTACCATTGTAAGTCCACTGAAACTGGCCAGAAGTACCAGATTTTTTTAACCTTTCGAAGTGGACGAGCTGGGTTTTCCCCGAAACAGGGATGGCTATGGCGATTTTGTCCTCCGGCCAAAGGCTTGCTTCGGGAAGTTTTATTGAAGCTTCCTGGATGTGGTGTATGTGTGGGATGAAATCTTTCACTAAGTTTTACGCTAGTGTAGTGTGTGCTTGGGTTGCTCCTGTAGCCATGTTTGTGCGTGATGCTGACCACTTGTAGAAGGCTGTGCCCATCACCGCCAGGGAAACGGTCAAGTTGGTCATCCTGAAGATAAAGCCTCCTAGCATTTGGTCTCCAACAGGATCAAATGAAGGGAGGTTGGCTGCAGCTTCGGCGTAGGATGGGTAGAGGGGTTGATTGGCTATGAACAGGAACCCGAGGACTGGGGTCTGGGCTACCATCAGAAGAAAGAAAAAGAGGATCTGGACCCCATATTGCAGGGGAGGGAACCGTTTAGAGCGGCTAGCGATACTCCACCAGACCAGTGCCGAGGTGCAAAGGATGGATAGATGCCCCACAAAATGGAGTGAGCCCGACTTTAGGGATGCCTCGTAAAGTTGGGGCAAGTGCAAATAGGAGAGGAAAACGGTAAAACTGGTTCCCGCGACAACCGGGTTGACCAAGAACGCAAAGGCTGGCCTGAAATACCTGATCTTCTTTGCCGGTGCGTCCACCATCCATCCTGGGATCCCAAGGACTAAGAGAAGGGGGGAGAGATACATCAATAAATTATGCTGGACCATATGGGCACTGAAGTGCGTGCTTTTGCCCAGGGAATCTAGCGGTGATCCGACTGCGAGGTAGAAAGTAGCCAGACCAATGGCAAAGAAGGCGGCTTCCTTACGGGGGTACCCCTTTACCCTTGTGAACAAGCCCCGTAGTGGTCCGGCCAACAATGAGTAGACCCATCCGCTAGCAAGGATTGCCCCGATTAGCAGTGGCTGCGTGTCCCATTGGTTCCAGTTTGTCACTTTTCTCTAGGTTCTCAGGATTGTGGGGGGAGCCTGCTGAAGGACTCGTTCAGGAAATGTATTCAGTTAGGAAAGCAGCCGGGAAGATTACAAACCATACGATACAGATGAACCTCCAGTAATGGCCTGCTGCCCCAACATCGGGGATGTGATTTGGGGTCATTTTCCCAGTGAAAGAGTAAACCAACCAGCCCAATAGCCAAAATATACCAGCCATTACGTGCAGGGCATGGGTTCCTAAGAGTAGGTAAAAGGTGCTCCCGAAGATGTGGCTCCTAAGGGTAAGCCCGTGGATTCTGACCAAAGTGTTCGTTTCATAAATCTGGCAGGCCACGAAAAGGAGTCCGGCCAGGATCGTGCCTAACAGCATCAATCTAGTCTTTTTTAGTCTTCCTTCACTAATGGCCTCCAGGGAAAAGCCCATCAGCAGGGTGCTTCCCAACAGGACAAAAGTGCTGAAGGATGTGAAGGGGATGTCGAAAAAGTCCTGGTAGTTGGTTGGAGGGACGAAGGACACCCTGCAAATGAGATGTGTGGTCAGCAATGCCCCAAAAAGTACTGATTCCATGGCGAGGAATGCCCAAGTAAATAGCTTTTTGTTAGGGATTCCAGTTGCGGTGTAGTCCCTATTGGCATCCAGGCTTCCTGTCGAGGCTTCCGCAGTCTGGCTCATTCGGGGTCAGGGTGGTTAGGGTGTACTTGGCTTGGGTGGAAGTTGTTGTTACCTGGGCTTTCTATCCCCCAGGAAACAATGCACATGAAGATGATAGTAAACCCGATGGCCAATAATGCCAGGGCGGGTTCCCATGTGCCTTCTCCTGGAAAGTGCCAGTGTACATTCCACGAGAGGAAACCGCTGGCAAGGATGAATACCCCCGCGCCTGTAAAAAATGGATTCCAGGATCTATTCGGAAGGAAAAAGGTTTCGGTATGCCCCGTTGCCGTGCTGCCAGCACCCCCGCCGGTGTTTGGGGTGCGCGAACTAACCTCCGGGATTTGGATGAAATTGTATGCGGGCATGGGGGACGGGGTTGTCCATTCCAACGTACCTGCCCGCCAGGGGTCGTTTCCGGCTTTGGGAAGTTTCTTTTTGTTGATGGTGGTGTAGGCCACTTGGATAATCGAGAATAGCACTCCGAACCCAAGGATTAGCGCCCCTAACGATGTGATACTGTTGGGTTCGTCCCAGCCGATGGCAGGTTTGTAAGTGTGGACTCGCCTGGGCATCTCTTCCAATCCTAGGTAATGCATTGGCAAGAAAGTGATGTTGAATCCTGTGAAAATAAAAAGAAAGCAGAGCTTTCCGAACCATTCGTCCATCATGGCCCCTGTGAGTTTTGGGATCCAAAAATAGAAGCCCGCCAGGATTGCGAAGAGGCTACCGCCGACGAGCAGGTAGTGGAGGTGTGCGACCTCGAAGTAGCTGTCATGGAGCTGGGCGTCCACCGCCGCAGTTGCATGCATGATGCTGGTTATCCATCCAAAAATGAATATAGCGATGAACCCCAGGGCAAAGAGCATTGGGGTTTTGAACCGGATACCCCCTCCCCGGAGGGTCAGGAGCCAGCTCGTCAGGATCAAGCCTGTGGGGATTGTGGTCAGCATCGCAAGGATGGACAACCCTTTCTTGGCGACAACACCTATGCCTGCAGTGGACATTTCTTGGTTCCAGGAGGAGATGCCGAGGAAGCCCAGAAGCGCCACGGAAAAGATGACCAGGCTGTATCCTCGAAGGGGGTTACGTGAGAACGTCGGCAGGATCTCTGAAATGATGCCGATGCCGGGGAGGATGAGGATGTACAATTCCGGGTGCCCGGACATCCAGAAGAAATGCTGCCATAGGATGGTTTTGCCCCCTGGTAGGGTACTGAAAAAGTGGGTTCCGAAATGCCTGTCCAAATAGAGTTCTGCCAGGGCGATGCTGACAACCGGGAATGCGATGACGTACAGGATGGAAGTAAAAAGTGCCATCCACGTAAAGACTGGCAGTCGCATCATCGTCATCCCTGGGCAACGTAGGTTGACGATGGTGGTAATGAAGTTGAAGGATGCCAGCAGGGAGGAGAGGTTGAGGATGAGAAGCCCGATAATCCAAAAATCGGCTCCCGCGCCAAAGTCCCCATATGGAATCTTCAATGAGAAGGGGATGTTGCCCGACCAGCCTCCAGTGGGCGTGCCGCTTGGGACTAGCCGGCTTGCGTCAAATATGGCTGCCCCGGATAGGTAACACCAGAAGCTGAACGCATTGATCCTCGGGAAAGCCATATTTCGGGCACCGACCTGCGGAGGGATTGCAAAACTGAAGAAAGCGGTACCAAGGGGGATTACGGCCAGGAAGATCATCGTCCCGTGCATGGTGAACAGTTGGTAGTAATCACGGGGGCTGACTATGTCCGCCTCTGGATGCGCCAATTGTGCTCGGATAAGGATTCCTTCGACACCTCCCGCTACTAAATGGAGCAGGGCAAAGACCCCGAAGAGGACCGCTATTTTTTTATGGTCAGTCGCTGTGATCCATCCTGCGATACCTTTGTCATTATATTGGGGACTGCCCAAGTCCCCCCCCCGTTTTACTGCCTTTGCAATGTGAGCCTTAA
>JAYPDO010000017.1:36605-43100 GCA_038125285.1 Opitutia bacterium | reverse complement strand
AAATTATAACCCAAGTTAAGGATCTTGGTAATGAACACCGCAAAGACTCCCTTCAGTTCCTTATTTATAACACACTACCTGGTACGACCAGTGCCGCAGGGGTCAAAGCAAAATTTCTCAAAGAGATCATCCTCGGCGACTCAGTCGTGGAGGAAATCACACCGGAATTCGCCTTTGAATTATTGTCCCACATGAAAGGCGGGCCTTCCGTGGAAGTCCTCCTGGACCTGGCCTTGGGGGACGACCCGGCAACCACCCAAGCTGCGGCCGATGTACTCAAGACCCAAGTCTTCCTATATGACGCGGACACCGCCCGGCTCAGGGAAGCCTACAAAGCCGGGAACGTTATAGCAAAAGGGATCCTCGAAAGCTATGCCAAGGCTGAATTCTTCACCAAACTCCCGGACGTCGAGGAAGAGATTGAGGTCGTGACCTATGTGGCAGGGGAAGGCGACATCTCCACCGACCTCCTCTCCCCTGGGAACCAGGCCCACTCCCGCTCCGACCGTGAACTCCACGGGAAGTGCATGATCTCCGAAGCAGCGCAAAAGGAGATCCAAGCCCTGCAACAAGCCCATCCTGGAAAACGGGTGATGCTGGTCGCTGAGAAAGGGACCATGGGCGTTGGATCCTCCCGGATGTCCGGGGTAAACAACGTAGCCCTATGGACAGGCAAACCGGCCAGCCCCTATGTCCCATTTGTCAACTTTGCTCCGGTTGTCGCCGGGACAAACGGGATCTCCCCAATTTTCTTGACCACCGTCAGCGTGACAGGCGGGATTGGGATAGACTTGAAAAACTGGGCCAAGAAAATTGATCCTGAAGGAAAACCAGTGCTTGATGAAAATGGAGATCCTGTCTTGGAGCAAACCTACTCAGTAGATACCGGTACAGTCTTCACTATTAACACCAAAAAGAAGAAGTTGTTTGGTGGGGATAAAGAACTTGTTGACATCTCTTCCTCCCTCACTCCGCAGAAGGTTGAATTCATAAGGGCAGGCGGGTCTTATGCAGTGGTCTTTGGAAAGAAATTACAAAGCTTTTCCGCCCAAACATTGGGTGTCAACCCGGAGCCGGTATTTGCCCCATCCAAGGTGGTTTCCCAAGAAGGGCAGGGACTCACCGCAGTAGAAAAAATCTTTAATAAAAATGCCGTCGGGACGCCGGAAGGAGTGGTTTTGCACGCCGGATCCGATGTCCGCGTCAAAGTGAACATCGTCGGTTCCCAGGACACCACTGGACTGATGACCTCCCAGGAATTGGAGGCCATGGCGGCCACGGTCATATCCCCGACGGTAGACGCAGCTTACCAATCTGGCTGCCACACCGCCTCGGTCTGGGACACAAAAGCACAAGCCAACATTCCCAAGCTGATGAAGTTCATGAACGACTTCGGTCTCATCACCGCAAGGGATCCCAATGGTATATACCATTCCATGACGGACGTAATCCACAAGGTGCTCAACGACCTCACGGTGGACGAATGGGCCATCATCATCGGCGGCGACTCCCACACCCGGATGTCGAAGGGCGTCGCCTTCGGGGCAGACTCAGGAACCGTTGCCCTAGCACTTGCGACCGGGGAAGCCACCATGCCGATTCCTGAATCCGTCAAGGTCACCTTCCAAGGAGACCTGAAGCCCTACATGGATTTCCGGGACGTGGTTCATGCTACCCAATCCCAAATGCTCAAGAAGTTCGGCGAGAACGTGTTCCAAGGCCGGGTGATCGAAGTCCATATCGGCACCTTGCCCTCAGACCAAGCCTTTACCTTCACCGACTGGACCGCCGAAATGAAGGCCAAAGCCTCCATCTGCATTTCCCAGGACGATACCTTGGTCGAATCCCTGGAAATCGCAAAGGCTCGTATCCAGATCATGATCGACAAGGGCATGGACAACGCCGCCAAAGTCCTCCAAGGGCTGGTCGATCGCGCCAATACCCGCATCGAGGAAATCAAGTCCGGCAAGAAACCCGCCCTGACCCCAGATGCAAATGCCAAGTATTCCGCCGAATTCGTCGTGGACCTGAACCAAATTGACGAGCCGATGATCGCCGACCCCGATGTCAACAACGAGGACGTCTCCAAACGCTACACCCACGACACGATCCGTCCCCTCTCCTACTACGGCGGGGAGAAAGCTGTCGACCTCGGCTTTGTCGGTTCCTGCATGGTGCACAAAGGCGATTTGAAGATCGTCTCCCAGATGCTGAAAAATTTGGAAGAACAGCAAGGCGATGTTAAATTCAAGGCTCCCTTGGTCGTCGCCGCCCCGACCTACAACATCATCGACGAACTCAAAGCTGAAGGCGATTGGAACAGGCTCCAAAAATACTCCGGTTTCGAATTCGACGACAATGCCCCCAAAAGCTCCGCCCGGAAAGATTACAAAAACATGATGTACCTCGAACGCCCAGGCTGCAACCTATGCATGGGCAACCAGGAAAAAGCCGCCAAAGGTGACACCGTAATGGCCACCTCCACCCGCCTCTTCCAAGGCCGCGTCGTCGAAGATTCAGAACGCAAAAAAGGCGAATCCCTCCTCTCCTCCACCCCGGTCGTCGTCCTCTCCGCAATCCTAGGCCGGATCCCCAACCTGGACGAATACCAAGCCGCCGTCGAAGGCATCAACCTGACCAAATTTGCCCCGCCCCGGATGGAGTTAAGCACAAAGTCGTAAGGTCACCAATATCTTGTAAACCATAGAAATGGGGGGGAGCAAATCTTCCCTAAAAATTTATCTACCGAAACGGGTCTTAGTCAAACGCCGCGATAAAGATCCCACGCAGGGTTTCTTGGAAACCGGGATGGATTTCCTTGGACGCATCGATCGAGAGCCCAACCCAACGGACAAAGCCCTCGATCGGTTTGCCCTTGATTTGCATCTCGGCGCAATGTTCGACAGCGCCTTCGAAGAGTTCCTCCAAGGATTCGTAGTACCCATCATCCCCATGTCCCCGTTGACAAGGCTATACTCCAGGGCGGTCTCCACGTAGAAGACCATCAATTCGGCCATACCGCCATCATCGCCATTGGAGAGCTAGAATTGAAGGATGATCCGGTCGGCGACTTACCACTTCAAGCTTTCATCCCCAGAGCATCCGGAGTCAGTGCCATGTGGATCTGCTCTTTGGCCTTATCCAAAGCGATCGCGGTTTCCTTCTGGCGAGCGGCGCACCATTGGTTATGATCATTCTTGCCCATGAAACTAATGCTAGCGAATCAAGCCACCACCTTGAAAAACTTCCGTTTGCCACACTGCACGACGACTTCGCCAGAGGGCTTGGGAATTTTGCCTAGGGGGTCGTTGAAAACGGTGCCGTCCACCTTTACCGCGCCTTGTTTTACGAGCCGGCGGATTTCGCCTTTGGATTCGAACTGGCCGGTCGCGCCGAGGAGGTCGACGAGGCTTTTTTCCGCATCTTCGCCATCTTGGGCGGCCCAGGGGATTCCGGTCATTTCGTCAGGGTTTTCCTTCTTGGCAAAGACGGCTTCGAATTGCTCTCGTTCCCGCGGACCAGCGTCTTCGCCGTGAAATTGGGAGGTCAACCGGGAGGCGAGTAGCTTTTTGGCCTCCATCGGGTGGATGCCTTTCAACTCCCCTATCCTAGCATCGGATTCGAGGAGGAGAAGTTTGTAGTAATCCCACATCACGTCGTCGTTGATAGACATGATCTTCCCAAACATATCCTTGGGAGAGTCCGTGAATGCAATGTAGTTGTCGTAGCTCTTGGACATCTTACGGACTCCGTCCAGGCCGACCAGGAGAGGGAGAGTGGCCACGGCTTGGCCGAGTTTGCCTTCTTCCTTTTGCAGGGAACGGCCGACGAGCATGTTAAAAAGCTGGTCGCTGCCCCCGAGTTCGATGTCTGCTTCGAGGACGACGGAGTCATAGCCTTGGACAAGGGGGTAGAGGAACTCGACGATGGAAATCGGCTCCTGAGATTGGTAACGCTTGGCAAAGTCGTCCCGCTCCAGCATCCGCGCCACGGTCATGCGACGGGCCAGGGCAAGGGTGTCTCCAAAGGACATCTTGCCGAACCACTCGCTGTTGAAGCGGACTTCCGTATTCTCCTTTTCGAGGATTTTGAAGGCTTGGTCGAGGTATGTCCGGGCGTTTTCTTCCACTTCCTCCTGGGTCAGGACCGGGCGGGTGGAGGAGCGTCCGCTGGGATCCCCGATCATGGCCGTGTAGTCCCCGATGATCAGGACGGCTTGGTGGCCGGCTAGCTGGAATTGCCGAAGCTTATTAAAGACGACCATGTGGCCGAAAGTTAGGTCAGGGCGGGTAGGGTCGACCCCGAGCTTAACGCGCAGCTTTTTACCTGCGTGCAAGCGTTCTTTCAAGTCCTCTTCACCGATGAAGGTCTCGGTGCCCCGTATGACTTCCTTTAGAAAATCCATAGGGTGGGCAAAGGTGCGGGAAGGCTTTTTCTGTGCAAGCCCAATCCAGGAAAGGGACTTGGACATTTTTAGAATAAAGCGGCTTGCCATGGTTGCGGGCTGGGATTGGTATCCAATGCCTAGTTTCTCATATAAAAATTACTATGGCTATCCAACCAGGCACAAAGGCTCCGGCCTTCACACTGAAACATAAACACGCAGAAGGTCTTGAGGACGTCTCCCTGGAAGCAGGCAAACAGACCGTCCTGCTCTTTTTCCCGCTGGCATTCACAAGCGTCTGCATGGGTGAGATGTGCACTATCCGGGACTCCCTTTCTGACTACGAGGGGCTGGGCGCGACCGTCTACGGGATTAGCGTGGACAGCCCTTTCACCCAGGAAGTGATGGCCAAGCAGGAAAACCTCAATTTCAAGCTCCTGAGCGACTTCAACAAGCAAGCGTCTAAGGATTACGAAGTCCTGTACGAAGATTTCCTCCCCGGCAAGCTGGGTTTCCAAGGTGTGTCCAAGCGTTCGGCTTTCGTCATCGGGGCGGACGGAGACGTGAAATACAGCTGGTCTAGTGACGTGCCCTCCGACCTCCCGCCATTTGACGAAATCAAGGCGGCTCTGGCTTAACCCAGATTTTTGCCAGCCTCAAATAATTCTACCCCGACCTACAATACCCAGAAATGGCAGAAGACAAACCACCGGTTTATCTCGTAGTTCCGGACTCCGACCCAGTAACCGTGAAGATTTGTGGCCGGGCGAGTTATCAAAACTCAGCTCCACTGCAGGCTTTTTTCCAGGCGATGATCGCACAAGGGAAGTCCAATTTTCGGCTGGAGTTCGGACTATGCACCGCCATGGACAGCACGTTTCTGGGGATCATCGCCGGGGCGGCGATCCAGGCAGGGAAGCAACTTCCGCCCGGCAAGCTGTACTTGTCCTCTCTGGAGCAACGCAACCTCCAATTGATCCGGAACCTCGGACTCCACAGGCTCACTGAGATAGAGGAAATCCCGGTCATCGCCGAAAAAGAGCACAAATTGGAAGCACTGGAAGGGGAAGGGGTTGTCAACCGGGGCACAATGCTTGAGGCTCATCAGACCCTCTCGGGGATCGACGAGGCAAACCGGGAGAAATTCCAGGATGTCGTGGCCTTCCTGAAGAAGGAAAGTGGGGATTGAGGCTGGGAAACTATCAGCAACAAAGCGGCCTGTCCCGCCAGACCAATGGTGCGGCAAGCGGGGGGAACAGCCATGGTTGAGTTTACCATAGGCTTGGCCGCAGGGTGGGTCATCGCAACGATCCTCCTAGGGATCTACGCAAAAAAGATGTCTAGGCAGCACGAGGAGCAAATCCTCAGGGTGGAAAAGGAAAAACACGTCGCCCTGAATTTCATCCACAACTTGGCCAAGTCCATTGCCCAGGAACCCTCCAAGGAATTCCTGTTGGCCAGGATCAACCATGCTGTCGTCTCCGCCACAGGGGCGGCCAGTGCCTGCATCTATACCAAAACTGCTGAAGGGAAACTCAAGGGCTTGGCCATCGAAGGCCTCTTCCCCCCGTTCCAAGGGATAAAAGGGACGCAGGAGGAGGATCCGTCAACCCGGGCCAAGCTGATCGAGCAGATCCTCCGGTCCGAGGAAGTAGAAATCGGGGAAGGGATCATCGGTGAGGCCGCAAAGTCGATGAAAGGCCTACTTATACGGGAGGCTGCAAAAGATCCAAGGATCCACCAACACACGGATCCCGCCCTCCTGATCCGCTCCCTGATCGTTACCCCCATCCAGTTCGACGGGGAACTCCTGGGCGTACTCGCAGTGGCCAACCAGGACAGCGAAAGGTTGTTCGACGAAGAAGACCTCGACCTTGTCGAAACACTGGCAGAGCAGGCGGCCGTCGCCATCCAGCACCTGCACAACCTCATCGAGCACTTCGAAAAGCAACAACTGGACATGGACCTCACGCTTGCTCGGGATGTGCAGCTAATGCTAATGAGCGACAGGGACTTCGAATCCGGGCAACTCCACGCCCACGCCCTTTACCGCCCAGCCCGTAAAGTCAGCGGGGATTTTTATGGGATCCTGGATCTGCCGGGCGGGAAGA
>JAYPDO010000017.1:27712-36595 GCA_038125285.1 Opitutia bacterium | reverse complement strand
ATGTCGCAGGAAAAGGGATCCCCGCCTCCCTCCTAATGGCTATCTGCCATACCAGCCTGAAGCATTACGCCCGGACTCACACCTCCCCCGCAGAAGTCCTCAAGCTCCTCAACGCCCAGGTCGGGGAAAGCACAAGGGACAACATGTTCATCACCCTAACCTACGCGATTTTCGACCCTGCCGACAATACCATGACCCTGGCCCGAGCAGGGCATGAACTCCCCTTGCTGGCGACCAAACAAGAGGACGGCAAATACCATACTAAGGAAATCGCCTCCGGGGGAATGGCGCTCGGCATGGTGCCTTCGGAAATGTTCGACTGCGCGTTGGAGGACACGACCTTTCCCTTTCCCCAAGGCTCCGTACTCCACTTCTATACGGATGGCGCGACGGAGACCCTCGACCCTGGGGGTAACGAATTTTCCACCGACCGGCTTTCTGCGCTGGTTACCTGCTCCGCCTTGCTTCCCCCAGAACAAACAAACCAAACCATCCTCGACACTCTGCAAGAATTCAGCAAAGGGGCAGGATATAAACCCGATGACATCACCCTCCTGACCATCTGCCATAACCCCAGACAAATCCCGACCGATCCAAAATGAGCGACCCAATCGAAGCGCCAGTCAAAATCGACCCTGATTCCCTGCCCGACGATAGAGGCCACTTCGGCCCTTACGGCGGGATGTACGTCCCCGAGACCCTCATGGCTCCGCTTTACGACCTGACAAAGGCCTACCTTGAAGCCAGGCAGGATGAAAGTTTCCAGGCCAAATTTGCCAGACAACTCAAAGAATACGCAGGACGCCCAACGGAGCTTTACTTTGCAAGCCGCCTTACCGAGCACCTCGGTGGCGCAAAAATTTACCTAAAGCGGGAAGACCTCCTCCACACTGGCGCGCACAAAATCAACAACGTCCTGGGGCAAGTCCTCCTCGCCATCCGGATGGGGAAGAAACGCATCATCGCGGAGACTGGGGCTGGCCAGCATGGGATCGCGACTGCTGCCGCCTGCGCCCGGTTCGGCCTAGAATGTACGGTCTACATGGGCGCGGAAGACATGCGCCGCCAATCCCTCAACGTTTACCGGATGAAACTCTGCGGGGCACGTGTTATCGGGGTGGAGGCCGGCCAAAAGACACTCAAGGAAGCCATTAACGAAGCCATGCGGGACTGGGTGACCAATGTCCGTAGCACATACTACATTTTGGGCTCTGCCCTGGGCTCGCATCCCTACCCAATGATGGTGCGGGATTTCCACCGCGTCATTGGCAGGGAAGCCAGGCAACAAATCCTGGAAAAAGAAGGAAGGCTACCGGACGAACTGGTAGCCTGCGTTGGTGGCGGAAGCAATGCGATAGGCTTTTTCCATGAATTCCTAGCCGACCTGGACACCAAGATGACAGGGATCGAGGCAGGTGGCCACGGAATCAAAAGGGGGGAACACGCTGCACGGTTCGAAGGAGGCAAACTCGGAGTCCTCCAAGGATGCAAAACCTGGATCCTCCAAGACCCGGAAGGCCAGATCGAGCTGACCCACTCCGTCTCCGCTGGCCTGGACTACGCGGCCATCGGGCCAGAACACGCGTACTACCGCGACCTTGGCCGAATCCAGTTTGCCCATGCCACGGATCCCGACGCACTGCACGCTTTCGAAACCCTCTCCAAGTTGGAAGGCATAATCCCCGCTCTGGAAAGCTCCCATGGCGTCGCCTACGCGATCCGGCGTGCACCGGAGATGTCCAAGGACCAGATCCTTTGCGTCAACCTCTCCGGGCGGGGGGACAAGGACATGATCGAAGCCCAAAGGCTGATCGGGCACCTGCAAAATTAACCACCGCACTAACTTACCATGAACAGCATGACTGGCTACGGCCAGGGAACCGTCTCCCTAGGTACGCATACCGCCCAGGTCGAGCTTGCCTCCGTCAACAAAAGGAACCTCGAAATCTTCCTCTCCTTGCCTAAGGAGTGGCAAGACCTGGAGCCCAAACTCCAACAACGACTTAGGGAAAAGATCCTCCGGGGACGGGTGAACGGGACTTTAAAAATCACTCCAAACCAGGAGGCCGCCGGACAAGTGGCCGCAAACCACCCCGGCATCAAAGCATCCATCCAAAACCTCCGCACGGTGGCAGATGACAACGGGATCCCCTTCGCCCCGGACGCCATGCTCCTCTTCCGAATCGTCAATGAGCAAGTCGACTCCACCTTACCGGCATGGCAAGGGATGGAAGAGACCCTTTGGCAAGCCGTGGACGAAGCAGTGGAAGAATTCCTAGCCATGAGGGCAACGGAGGGCAGCGCCATGAAAACCGACATGGAACAGCGCCTCGAAGCCCTGGGCCAACTCCTGGAAACCCTCGCCCCCTTCATTCCCGGCCAAGCCCCGGCCTACCGCCAAACCCTCTTGAAACGGCTCAAGGAAGCCGGCCTGGAACTCAACGTGGAAGACGACCGCGTCCTGAGGGAAATCGCCCTGTACGCAGAGAAATGCGACGTCTCCGAGGAGGTGACACGGCTCCAAAGCCACCTTTCCCAAATGAAGGCCACCCTGCTAGAAGATGGAACCATCGGCCGCAAACTCGAATTCATCCTCCAGGAAATTTTCCGGGAGTTCAACACCCTCGGCAATAAATCCAGCGACCTCCGCATCATCCAGGCCGTTATCGACGCCAAGGCCGAAGTGGAGAAACTCCGCGAACAAGCCCTGAACGTGGAGTAAGCGGAATTCCGTTCGCCCTCGAACGGCCTTACCTTTCAGCCTTCGGGGAGGGGTGGCGCCAAGTGTGCCAGAGATGGAGGGCAACGCCGCAAAAAATGCAAGAATCGGCGATGTTGAAGGCGGGCCAACGGTAGGTACCCAGGAGAAAGTCCAGGAAGTCAATGACATAGCCCAAGCGAACGCGGTCGGCAAGGTTTCCAAGGATGCCGGAGACAATGAGCCCGAAGACCCACTGCATGTAGGCCGAAGTAAGGTCGAGGGCTTCTCGGTAGACATAGATGGCAATAAGGGCGACCAACGCGAGGGAGGAGAGGAACCAGCCATGGCCGGAGAGGATCCCCCAGGCAGCTCCATCGTTGTGGACATGGGCGATCCAAAAGAACCCCTGGACCACGGTAATCCGGGTGTACTCTTCCAAATTAGTGTGAATCCAATATTTGGTTGCCTGATCCAAGGCAAAGGCCACTACCACAACCACCCAGAACAAACGGTAGGAGCGAAATGCGTTAATCCTCGTCATCGTCCGAGGCCATCATTTTAGGCGAGTCGTCGTCACGTTCGAGGAAAGTGTCGGCACCCCGGCTCCCGAGGCGTGAGCGCGACTCCAGTTGCAGTTGTCCTTCGATGGAATAGCGGGTAAAGGGGACAGCCCTCAGGCGGGGCTTGGGAATGGACTTGCCAGTAATCTCACAAACCCCATAGCGGTCGGACATAATGCGGCGGAGGGCTTCTTCGATTTCAAAAAGGGCGTCCTGCTCATGGGCGAGCATGTTGATTGCGATTTCACGGTCGAACTGGCCAGAGTCGGAATCGGTTTGCTCACTACCGTAACCTGAGTATCTAGAGGAATCATCGCTTCCGTCAAGGGCAAGGGAGTCTTTGGTGTGGATCTCCAGTTCCTCTTTAAAATGCCTCCGAAGCTCAAGGAGGGAATCATAAAATTCAAGCCACTTGGAGGGAACCTTTTCACGGTCGTGCTCTTCTTTGTTGCCTGAGGACGCCGTAGGGTCAAAGCCCAGGATGTCCATTAGTGAGGCAGCGGCCACGACACGGGCCTTAGGGGCAGGCTCTGAGGACACAGCTGCCGTGGTAGCGGAAGGCTTCGGCTGAAGGACGGCTTGCTCCTGAGCCTTAGCCACTTTGATCTTACGAATGCGAGCGAGTTCTTCCCTCGCGTCATCAACCGTGAAAATCAGCAATTGGCCTTTTTTGTGCCCCCCGGAACCACTCCTGCGGCGGGAGGTGAGCCGGGTCAGGGTATCCTTGAGGTCGGTTCCCTGGACCGGGGAAGCTGAGGTTTCAGAAGTTTTGTTCGGGCCGCCCTTAGATTTGGATTTGGAGGCTTTGGGAGTCGTTTTTTGGGATGCGGGTTTCCGTTGTGCCATGACTTCGAACTGGAAAGTTGTAGGGGTTAAAAAAGGGACTGGAGCCAGCCTGAACCTAAAATGAAGAGGTCGAGAAATGTTGGTTTTAACCCTTTGTCAAGCAACGATTCCAAAGGTTTCCCAACGGGTTGCAATTACTCTACACGGGACTGGACAGAGCCATCGGCAAATCGTGTCCGGAGCAGGTCTCCTGCTGACAAACCCTTGGGATTCCGGACGACGTTGCCGTCCTCCGTGGCCGTGATGCTATACCCCCGCGCCAATGTCTGGGGCAGACTTGCTGCACCAAGGCGACCACTGACTTCCCTCACCCGGACGCCGCAAGCCTCGGTTTTGGAGAGGACGAGGGAGCGGAGCTTTTCAAAAGCACGCAAATAACGTCCCTCCTTGGCGGGGAGTTGGGATTGGGTAGCGGCAATGGTGAGGCGATGGACAATTTCCCGGGAGCTGGCAACTTTGCCTTGCAGGCATCTTGCCATGGCGAGGCGAAGCCGGTGGGCAAGGTCGTCCACATATTGCTCCCTCTCCTGGAGGACTTTGGCAGGACGGAAGGCGTTGAGGCGTTGACGGATGTGGAGGAGGCCGGTCATGTGCTGGCGGTAGTGGTGCCTGAACAAGTGTAAGAGGGAATTGGAAGCCCGTTGGGTGCGCTGGAGGAAATCAAGGTAGCTGTTGAGGACGAGGGTGGCTGCGGCGGTCGGGGTTTCAGCCCGGACATCAGCTGCGAAATCAGTCAGAACCGTGTCCGTCTCATGGCCGACGGCAGAAATAATGGGAATGGGGAAGGCTGCGACATCGCGCACGAGGTGTTCGTCGTTAAAACAAGACAGGTCTTCCAGGCTACCGCCGCCCCGGCCGATAACCAATAACTCCAGCCCGGGGATCTCCTTTGCAAGGCTTAACCCGGCCCGGAGGCTGGAAGGGGCTTCGGCGCCCTGGACGAGTGCCGGAATGACCAAAATCCGCCCGCGCCAGCCACGGCCATGCAAGTTGCTAATAAAGTCTTGGATGGCGGCTCCTGTGGGAGAGGTTAGGAAAGCAACGGTGGAGGGGACTTTGGGCAGGGGCTTTTTCCTCTCCTTGGAAAACAACCCTTCGGCGGAAAGTTGCTGCCTTAGGCGCTCGAACTCCTGTTGCAACTTCCCCACACCATCATCCATCATGTGCTGGACGACCAGTTGGTAATTACCGCGCTGAGGATATACGGATACTTGCCCCCAGGCCAGCACTTGGCGCCCCTCCTGCAAGCTGGCATGGAAAGCAGGAGCCCGGCCAGCGAATGCCACGCAGGAGAGCTGGGCGTGCTCATCCTTCAGGGTAAAATAAAAATGCCCCCGTGGGGAACCACGCAAATTAGAGATTTCCCCACGGATCCAAAATTCCCAGCTTTGCCCTTCCAGGAGCTGCTTGATCCGGGCGGTCAACTGCCCGACGGACCAGACCTGTGCCTTTTGTTGGCTCATGTAATGGGGGGATCCACCGGAGGGCTTTTTTTAGTAAACCGTGCGTAGACTATCCTCGCTATGACGGAAATTACTACGAGTAAGCCGATGCCGGTGATAATCAACTTGGAGTCCCCTTCCAGTAATCCCTCCCCAAAACGGACGAATCCCAGCGACCAAAGTGACAGCACAGGCAAACTGACGCCCCAATACACTTTGGCAGACACCCCGGTAACCCCCATCAAATAATTTTGCACTGGGAGCGGAATGCCGGGAGTCACCCTAAGGATCCAGGCCAGTTGGTAGCCCTCCACCTGGGGGACTTTGATACCTTTGCTGTTGAATTTGTCCAGGAACCCTTTGGCAAACTTCCTTCCCGGCCCCACTGCGAAGAGGTATGTCCAGGCGGCATTGGTCCACATGGCGGCGGAAGTCAGGAGCCATGCGGCAACCCAGGAACCCGTCTTCGCCGTCAGGGAACCGCAGAGAACCAGCAAGGGGCTGACAGGGAATCCGAATCCGGGCAGGATGGCAATGGCAAGCAGAAGGAACGAGGAGTTCTTGTTGGTCATGCCCCTGAACCAGTCCCAATACTCCACGGGCGCTTCCTGCCAACTCCCAGGGGAAGGCAAGCCCAGGCACCCCCCTAGCAACAGTGCGGCCAGCAGCATGGGCAGCAGGTAGAAGCGACCCTTCCGGCACCATAGTTCGGAATCTTCATTTCTCACAACCAAACTCCTGCCTTGATTCGGCGGCAAAATCAAACATTGTTTCAAAGCTTTTACAGAGGCACACCCGTGCCAATCCAAACGGGATCAAAGCCATCCTGCGCCTTTAAACCCAACCAGCCAAATTTAAAAATGCCCAAAACAGAAGACTCCCCCACCCCCCCGGAACTACCGGAAAGATCACAGGAAAAATCTGAAGTAGAGATCCCTTTGCCAAACTCCGAAAAGGCAGCGGCTCCTGGAGTATCGCTTCCCTCCTCTTCTGAGGACGATTTCAGCAACTCCCCTGTGGACGTCAAACTCGTTAAGCATTTGATCTCCTTATTCCAAGAGTCGGACCTTGGTGAATTTGAAGTGAGTCAAGGGGATTTCCTCATCCGGTTGGGCAAGGCGGGTTGTGCCCCGGCAACCATCCAAATGCCCCAATTTGCCTCTGCACCAGCACTTGCCCCAGGAGGACAAACTTCTTCGCCCACAATCCCGGAAGAAGATCCGAACCACATTTATATCAAAGCCCCGATGGTCGGGACATTCTACCGCTCCCCCAGCCCGGAGGCGGACAGTTTCGTCGAAATTGGGCAGAAAGTGCAGGAAAAAACCACCGTATGCATCATCGAAGCAATGAAAGTTATGAACGAGTTGCCGGCAGAGTGCGCGGGAACCATCGTAGATATCCTCGTCGAGAACGGCAATGGCGTCGAATATGGCCAGCCGCTCTTCAAGGTTGCCAAGAATTAACCTACCCCGAGTTGCATGATCCGCAAAGTACTCATTGCCAACAGGGGTGAGATCGCCCTTCGCATTATACGGGCTTGTCGGGAATTGGGGGTAAAGTCTGTGGCCGTATATTCGGATGCGGACGAAGAGTCCCTCCACGTACAGCTCGCGGACGAAGCGATCTGTATCGGCCCCTCGCCGAGCCAGGAAAGCTACTTGAGGGCGGATCGCATCCTTTCCGCCGCCCAAATCGCAAACGTAGACGCCATCCACCCAGGATACGGGTTCCTATCCGAAAACGCGGACTTCGCGGAGCAATGCGAGAGCTGCAACATTAAGTTCATCGGTCCGAAATCTACCACCATCCGGCAAATGGGGGATAAGGCCATCGCCCGCGAAACCGTCCGCCAATTCAAAGTCCCGACTGTTCCTGGGAGTGACGGCCCGGTAGAAAACGAAACGGAAGCCCTCAAATGGGCAAAGGAAATCGGGTTTCCCGTGATCATCAAGGCCGTGGCCGGGGGAGGGGGGCGCGGGATGCGCGTGGCCCACAACGCAGTGTCCTTTGGCAAAGAGTTTGATACTGCAAAGGCAGAGGCAGAGAAAGCATTTGGGAACGGCCTCCTCTACATTGAGAAATTTATCGAAGCCCCGCGCCACATAGAATTCCAGATCATGGCGGACGAACATGGCCGTATGGTTCACGTCGGGGAGCGGGACTGCTCCGTCCAGCGCCGTCACCAGAAGATCATTGAGGAGGCGCCATCGCCCTTCCTCTCCCCGGAGATGAGGAAAGTCATGGGTAAGGCCGCCATCAAGGCAGCCCAGGCAGCAGAGTATCAAAATGCCGGTACGGTCGAGTTCCTGGTCGACCGGAACAAAAACTTCTACTTCATAGAAATGAACACTCGGATCCAGGTGGAGCATGCCGTCACTGAGGAAGTGACCGGGATCGACTTGGTAAAGGAGCAACTCACGATCGCCAACGGTGACAAACTTTCTTTCGACCAGAAAGGGATCAAGTTCATGCGCCACTCGATAGAGTGCCGGATATGCGCAGAGGACCCGGTGAACAACTTCCTCCCCACGCCTGGGGAAATCGACCTTTACTACGCCCCTGGTGGCCATGGGATCCGAGTGGACTCCCATGTTTACTCCGGCTACATGATCCCCCCGTTCTACGACAGCATGATCAGCAAACTCATCAGCTACGGGCGGAACCGGCAACTCGCGATCAGCCGGATGGAACGGGCCTTGGGTGAATACATTTGTAAAGGAAAGCACATCCGCACCAACATACCCTTCTGCCGCGCGATCCTTAAGGATCCGGTTTTCCGGGAAGGCAAGGCGACAACCCGCTACGTGGAAGATTTCCTCATCCGTACCCCCAAGGAAATGTTCAGCCCGACATTCTAGGTTGCAAGGATTCTAACTAGCCCACTATCCAACAAGAAGAACCAGGAAAGCCCACCACCATGCCAAACGACACACCCGCGACCATCCCCATCGTGACGGAAGAAGCCAACCCACTGGGCAAGATTGAAATCAATAACGCTGTAATCGCACAGATCGTACAACTCTGCTGCCGCGAGGTGCCAGGGGTTCACGAAGTCGGAGGGGGATTCTCTTTTTCGGATCTTATGGGTAGCAAGGGAGTATCTGTGCGCGAAGACGAAAACGAGACCTACGTCCTGAAAGTGAGGGTAATCATGAATTTCGGGGTAGAGATGGGGCGCACGGCCCAGGAGATCCAAAAACGGGTGAGCGACCAAGTGGAGATCATGACAGGCAAACCGGTCAGCAAGATAGATGTCATCATCGAAGGGATCGTGATGGACAAGCCAAGCGATGGCAACGACCACCCGCCGGAATGGTCCCACCACCAAGGC
>JAYPDO010000017.1:14969-27702 GCA_038125285.1 Opitutia bacterium | reverse complement strand
ACCGATTGACCCACTAAAAAAGCCTAGCCGATGGTTCACCCAGTTGCAGTTGCTTCAGGATCCTTGGGACAAATCCACTGGGTGTACATCGCCCTGTCGGCGGGGTTCCTATTGGTCGTATTGGCCATTTGGATCGCCCGGATCCGCAACCGCCCATTGGGGGTAAATACCCAGGATGATTCATTGACCATCTACATCTCACACTCAGGGCTACAGGATCTCCTCCACATGGCATGCTCCAGTTACCCAGGAGTGCAGTGCACCAAAACCAAGGTTCACATTGACTCGGAAAACCGAATCAGCCCGCATATCTATTTTTCCCTCGGGGGTGCGGCCAACCTCAAAGAAGTCCAGATCGGCTTGAAGGGAAGGATTCAGGATACCCTGGAAGCCCATTTGGGACTGGAGCAGATTGGGAACATTGAATTCACAGTTTCCGGTTTCCGCCCAGATACGCTCGCCCTGCCAGGAAGCCAAATCCTAGACAGTGACTGCCCCCTGGCACTCCACGGGACACCGCGCCCGGAAAAGATCAAGTAAGCTCCAAAGCCTGATGGGCGTAACCTCCGCAGGCCTAAGCGAGGAAAGCCCTAGTGGCATTGGCCGTACCCGGATCCATGAGCACATCTGACACCGCGACGACGCCAAATGCTCCCGCAGCACGGACTTCCCCGGCATTATCTCGGTTGATTCCGCCGATACAAAAGAATGGGAGCGGGGGTTCCAGGGACCGGACTTTGGTGACCAGGCTTGTACCAACAGGTATGTAGTCCGGCTTGGTACCAGTTGCAAAAATGGGTCCGACTGCGAAGTAGTCCAGCAATGCGGCTTTCCGGATAGCGTTCATGGCTTGGGAAAGGGAATGGGTAGAAAGCCCGAGGATCCTATCCGTGCCAAGGCGTTCCCGTGCGGCTTCCGGGGAAACATCATCCTGTCCAATATGTAGGCCAAGGCCAGGGTATGACGTTGCGAGTTCCAAGTCGTCGTTTACGATTAATGGGACATCCAGGCCTTCAAACAATGGGAGGATCCTCTCTAAGAGCCCACGGCGTTGGGCATGGTTCTCTTTCTTAGCCCTCATTTGGATAACCCCGGCACCGCCTTCGATCAATGCGAGGCATTTGGCTTCCCACCCATCCGGGGAAACGTACCCAGTATCCAGGATCCCGTAAAATCTTACGGCGTGGAGATCCACCATGGCTGGGGTGGAGGGGAATTAATTCGCCCAAAAGTCGATGACGTAAACGTCCGCGAGGATGGGCTTGAGGATGCTGACGAACGCTTTGTGGTCTGGATGGGGCAAATAGGTTTCCCTGGCTTTCTCGTCCTTGAACGTGACGATGAAGCAGTGGGTAAAACCCTTTTCCAGGCCTTCCGGGCTGTTGTTCTTGCCCCATTCCAGGTCGAGTATGCCAGGGATCTTGCCCTTGAGGGCGACAAAAGCTTTCTCAATCTCTTGTACCTGGCAATCGGAGGCGTCTTCCTTGAACTTAAAGGAGACGACATGGCGGAGGACTCGTTCTTTGGACATGGCGGCTGTGGAAAGGAAGAGGGAGGCAAGGAGGAGGGTAAACAGGTGTTTCATAATATTGGAAAAGTGGATCACATGTTGAGGCGGTACCCGAACTCCAGGTTATGTGAGGACAAGCTTTCCCACCTCCGCAGATCCCCATAGGAGACATAGCGGTATCCTCCCATGAGGTCATGGCGGCCAAGAATTTTATATTTCATCCCGGTCAGGACTTGCCAAGCCAAGCCGGTGCGATGCTCGTCCTCTTGGATCTTACTGTTCCAGGCAAAACCTTGTGCGGAACGAAAGGCAAGGCCTACGCCGGCTCCGCCATAAAGCTCGAAGTTCGGAGTGAACTCCATCTCGTATAGGTTGTTTACTTGGAGGGAGAACACTTCGATATCCCCAGATGCCGCTAATTGTCTAATGCTTCCGTCAGGGGCTTGGAAGAAGAAATCGGAAATCGAGTAACTAGCATAGGTTCCTTCGATTTCGACCCGGTAGGAACCGAGGTCTTTGCCCCAAGCGGCACCAAAGACAAACGAGCTGTCGAGGTCGACTTCATGTCTATCCTTTCTACCCTTAAACGTAGCATCAGCAGGAAGAGAGACCATGCCCAGGAGCCGGACGTAATACTTGCTGTCCCCCTTTGGGGTCAAAATAGTGCTCGACGATGACTTTGACTTTGGTTGTTTGACGGGTTTGACCGCCAAAACCGGGTTGGGATCCTCCCCGGAAGGTTCCTTGGCAAGGGCGGCTTCGGTACCTTCCTCTTTGTCTTTTTTGCCAAAGAACGAGAACAATCCACCCGATCGTTTCTTCTTTTTCTTTTCCTTTGCGGGTTTGTCTGAGTCCGGGGCGGCTTTCTCAGGCTCGTACTCCTCGCCTTCGCTGTCCCAGTATTTTATATCACCTACCTGGATGCCTTGGTCGTCATATTCGGCCTGCTTACTTTTCTGGCCATTCTCGTGCCACTCGGTATAAGTGCCGGTCTTGTAACCATTCGTCCAAGTCCCCTCCATCCGCTTGGCACCTGTGGGATGCCAAGCAGTCCCGGTGCCATCGGGCTTTCCATTAAGATAGTAAATTTCAGACATCTTCTTCCCGTTCTCATGCCACTCGGTCCGGACGCCCAAGCGTTGGCCACCGTGCCAGACCCCCTCGGATTTGACTTGGCCGGACTCGTACCAAAACGTGGCAAGGCCATGCTGTAGGCCGGCTTTGTAAGAACTCTGGGATTTCATTTTCCCGGAAGGATACCAGAAGGTTGTCACCCCTTCCTGTTTCCCTTGGTAGTATTCTGACTGGTACCGCTTGCTTCCGGTTTCTTCATACCACTCCGTGTAGGGGCCATGTTGGACGCCATACTTCAGGTGAAGTTCCACTTTGGGAGTGTCATCTGAGAAATTTTCATAGACGACGCCGGTTATGCCAAGGTCGTCCCCGATTTTATGGTAGTAGCCCTCCCTGATTTCGACACCGGAAATTTCAACGCGCTCTTGGTCGCTGCCGGCCACAAGTTCGGGTTTCCATTCCCGGAGGAATGCTTGGTCATTGTCCGAAAAAACAGTAACCGGGGTCTCGAAAGCAGTGCCGTCTTCCAACTCCAGTTGGACGAGCCTGCCATCGGTCGATACGATGCGGGCGCGGATCGTACGGCCTTGGTCATCAGTAAAGTTGCGTAGGCCATCCTGCCCAAAAACAACTCTGAGGGGGAGGATCAGTAGGATGGCAATCCGCAAATAGCGGGGGGAAATCATAGGCTGGAAAGCTATTGAGGGTTCAATTCTACTCAAGAACAATTCTTAGCGGCAAAGATCAGCGTTGAGACAAGTTCGCACTAGGGAGTCAAACGGGTGTGGGACGGGTGTCGGGAAGTTATTGGGTACTGGGGGAAGTGGGGTCGAGGGGGTCATAGCCATTTGCCACCTCCCAACTGTCGGTAAAGCCGTCCCTGTCGGAATCAGGGTGACGAGGGTCGAGTCGGTTCCGGTATTCGAGCAAGTCGGACAAGCCGTCCTGGTCGGTATCTTTGGTACCGTCCACGTCCGTTGTGCCGAAGTGGTCTATTTCCCATGCGTCGGCCATCCCGTCGCCATCGTTGTCATCTTGGATGAGGGTGGTCCACCTGCCAAGGGTGGCATCATAGAACCACCTAGAATTGGTCGTACCGATCCCGTAATAATACCATCTCGGGCTGAATGTCCCGGAGATTTCCTCATACCAAATTCCTGGGCCGGCCCGGTACATCCATGGGTACGCATTCTTGCCTGTCCAGACCCAGCCCATTACCTCGTCCCAGAACCAGATGCTTTCTTCCGAAAAGCCGAGGCCATAGAGGAAACCATGGGTCTCATGCCAGATCCAGTGGGTTCCAGGGTAATCATAGATCCGGCCGAACCATGGGACAGTCTTCATCCCGTCCTCCTCGACAGGATAGGGATCCCATAGATGCGCCCAATCCCTGATGGTCAACAGGGCACTGCCGTAACGGAGGAGATAGTTGGGGTCTTTCCCGCCTTCGACCAGAATTGGGTAGACCCCTTCCGGGGAGAACTGGGTGGCGTGGGTGTAGGTATAGGGAACTTGCTTGAGGACAATGGAGATGTGCTCGTCCTGGTCCCATGGGGCAAGGTTTTCATACTCGATTTGAAACGGGGGGTTGGGTGTGTTGTAAAGGCGGAAGGCATCCTTGACCTGAACCACCAGCGGACGTTGGCCGACCTCAATGACCTTCACGATTGGAGGCGCGGCGTTAAGGTTGCCGCGTGCATCGGCAAACACGGCGACGGCCACATCCCCGGCCCCGGGGAGCTCCAGGTTCACACCGTCTTTTGTCACCTCCGCTTCCCCGCCGATGACCCGGTACTCGAGATGGCCTGCAAAGTTTTCATTAACTGCTTCCAGGGCCACGATGTCGCCATAGAGAGCATCCGCGAAAGTTTGGTTCCAAATGATGGTCTGGGGCTGTTGGTTTTTGGCGGAAAGGATGTGGAAGCCTTGCTGGTACTTGAGGTCGTATAGTTCGCTGTACCCGACATTGAGCAATATGTCGTAAACCCCGGCAGGGCTGCTCTCGTCGGCAGTGGTATAGGCTGTAGGCGGTACGTCGATAGCCGCCGCCGTGTCCCCGAGGACAAATCCTTGGTACCCTACTGTGAATTGCGGAAACGGCTGCCCTACAAGGCTTTGCTTGCCATCGGCAATCGCGGTGAGCTTGGCTTTCCCGGCGACAAAGGAAACTGCCACGGGCGAGGCGGGCAACCATGTGGTGTCCCCTGCTTGTTTGGCAAGGAGGGAGACAGTGCCCGGGGAAAGGACGGTGATCACATCGTCCTGGAAACTGACTTCACCGGCCGTGACGACGTATTCGACCGGCAAGCCGGATGTGGCCTCGGCGGTTAGTTCAATACTGTCCCCGTATTTCACATTAGTGAATTTCTGGGTCCAGATGATGCCCTGGGCTTGTTTGGAGAGAACGATTTCCCTGGAAATCTGGGCGGGGTTGAAGGAGTTGCTCCCGCTTTGATAGGCGCGGATGATGATAGTGCCGGTGCCGTCGATCCGGATGGCATTGGAAGAGACGAAGGTGGCCAAGCCCTCACCACTGCTAATCTCATAAGAGACAGGGAGGCCGGATGTGGCAGTGGCTGTGAGGTCGAGACGCGTGCCAGGGAAAACGTTGGAGAAGGTTTGGTTCCAGACAATCGACTGGTCGGTTTTGGCGGCGTCCCGTTTGAGCATGACCCCATGGCGGTAGACAAAGTCATAGTTGTCGGCGAATCCCCCGCTGACGGTGATTGGATATAATCCTGAAGGACTGCTGTCCTCGGCGGTGGTCTTGATCGCGGGGTCGAAAAGAAGTACGCTGGCCTTGTCGCTAAAAAGGAACCCCTCAAGGTCGTAGACAAGTTTGGGCCTGGACTTGCCGGGGTTCCATACCAAGTCGCGGGCAACGACTTCCAACGGTGCTTTGTTGACCAGGAAGGTCCGGATAACGGGCTGGGCGGCGGCAAAGTGGTTATCACCGGGTTGGGTAGCCTGGATGATGACATCCTGGCCCGCGGAGGTAAAAGTGAGGTTGTCGCCGTCAACTGTCGCCTCGCCTTGCAAAAGCTTGAACTGGACCGGTTGGCCTGAGGTGGCATAGGCAACGAGGCCGACCGTGTCCCCATAAACCACATCCGAAAAATCCTGGTCCCATAGGATCTGCTGTTCCCGGCCGACGACTTCGATGGAGCGGTATTCGGTTGGTGCGGGGTAATATTCGTCGTCCCCTGGTTGCTGTGCCTTGATGAGAAAATGTCCGGCCGCGAGGAACTCGATGACATCGGCCTCGTGGAAACGGACTAGCTGGTGGCCTTCGTCGAGATCGTACGTCACCTGGAGCCCGGAGGATGAACGTGCGGTGAGACGGACAAAGTCGCCTGGGCGGAAGCCATATAGGTTCTGGTCGAAAAATACCCATTGGTCCCTCTTGCCAGTATCGACGACATGGAGCGCGCCGTCCAGAAGGTTGAAGGTGTAGTTGGCGGCAAGGCCACCGGAGAGGATAATGGGATAAGAGCCAAGGGGGCTGTCCTCGGTGGCTTGGGTGCGGGCTTGGGGGAGTTGGAGAAGGACGGTCTCGTCATCCCCGAACTTGAACCCATCGTACTCGATAGTTAAACGAGGGTTGGTATCTCCTTGGAAACGGCGGACATCCAAGGGCCAGGCGGTAAGTTCGGCCTTGCCGACGAGGAACTCCCGCTCTACCGGGGTGGCCTCTTCGTAAAAGGTGTCCCCTTTCTGGATGACCTCGACCACTACTGTCCCGGCGGAAGTGAAGGTAATTTCATCCCCTTCGATATTGGCTTGGCCGGATTTCAGGATGTAGCGGACTTGGAGGCCTGATGATGAGGCGGCGCCCATTTGGACGGTGTCCCCATACCGGGGGTCGTCGATATCCTGATCCCATAAAATGGCTTGGGAGGCCATCGGGATCACGAGGTTCTGGGCAACGGGGTTGGCCGGGTTGTACAAATCATCCCCGGCTTGGGTGGCCATGATGGTAATCTGCCCAGGGGATTTGATGAGGATTTCGTTTTCCTTGGACCACTGGAACTTGTCCGCCCCGGCCAGGGTTTCATAGGAAACCGGCAGGCCGGAGGATGCCGTGGCGCGGAGTTGGAAAAAGTCGCCGGTACCGATGCCAGTTGGATCGAGGTTCCAGGTGATGGACTGGTCTGTTTTTCCAGGGCCGACGATGGTCAGGGTGGCCGGGGTGTAGGCAGCAAAGCGGTATTTGTCGGATTCGCCGGGGTTGAAGAGGATACTGTAAACCCCTGGGGGGGAACTTGGGAAGGCATCCGTGTAGGCTACGGGCGCGACATCCAGGATGGCGGATGTATCCCCGAGCCGGAAGCCGTCATAAATGACTTGGAACACCGGGTTGGCGACCCCGACTTTGCGGACGACATCTACTGCCGTGACCCGGAGCGGGGCTTTCTGGACGACAAAGGTCCGCTCCACCGGGTCGGCGGCCTGGAAAACGTCGTTCCCCGTCTGGACCGCCCGGATGACCAATGGGCCGACCTGGAGGGGGATGAGGAGGTTGAAGTCGATGATGGCGTCCCCTGAGACGGCAGTGTAGGATACCGGGAGCCCGGAGGCTGATGTGGCTTCAAGGAAGATTTGTTTGCCGTATTCGAGGAAACCGATGCTTTGGTCCCAGGTGATTAATTGGGCGACTTCGCCCACCTGGAACTGCCTCGTGACTTTGAGCGCGGGGTTGTACTGGGAGTTTCCGGGCTGGGAGGCTTCGATCGTGATATCCCCCGCCCCGATGACCATCAACTTGTCGCCCTGTACCTGTATGACGTCCCGGCCATTGATGACTTTATAGCTTATCGGAAGGCCGGAATCCGAGGCTGCGGTGAGGGTCACTTCGTCACCGAATTGCAGACCGGACAGGTCTTGGTCCCAAGAAATGGCCTGGAGCGCTTTGTCCGGGTCGAGCACGGTGAGGAGGCCTTCAGTGAATTCAAAGCGGTAGTTGTTGTCGAATCCCCCGTCGAGGACGATCGGATAATCGCCGGGCAGGCTAAATTCCGTGGCGGAGGTAGAAATGTTGGGGGGGGCGTCGATCCCTGCGTCTGAGTCGGAACCGAAGAACCCTTTGGCCTGCCAAGTAAGGGGCAGGTTGGGGTCGCCCTGGTTGCGCTGCTGGGAATCGGCGATGACTTGAAGGACGAGTTTGCCGACTTCGATCGTCCGCTGGACGGGGATTGCCGCGGCGTAGTTGTCATTGCCGACCTGGTGGGCGGTGACCACCATTTCCCCCGCTTCGTGGAAGGTGATGGAGGAACCGTTGAGGGTGGCGTCACCGACTTCGAGGGTGTAGGTGACGAGGAGCCCGGCATCACTAAAGGCGGTGAATTCATGGGTTTCCCCGTAATCCCAGCCCGAGAAATCCTGGTCGAAGAAGATCCGCTGCACCAGGAGGTCAGTGATGATCATGTTCGCCGGGACGAACTCGAAGGAGTAGTTGTCGTCCGAGCCACCCATGATGAGGATGGGGTATTCTCCCTCAGGGGTTGCGGCGCCCGTATCGGTGTAGGCGACAGGGAGCACGTCGATGTCCGTCACGTCGTCCAATAATTTGAAACCCGAGTAGTTGAGGACGAATTCGGGGTCCGGGTCGCCAGTGGTGCGGATATCGTCATTGGGCTGGACGGTGAGCTTGGCCTTGGCGACCTGGAAGGTCTTGTCCATGGGTTCGGCGGCTTCGAAAACAAATGTGCCCTGCTGGGTGGCCTGGAGGGTAACGGTACCAGCCTTGGTAAAGGTGACCTTGCCGTCCTCGATCAAGGCTTCCCCTTCCTTGACATTGTAGGTGAGAGTCAGGCCCGAGGTGGTTGTACCGCTTAGTTTGACAGTGTCACCGTAGGTCTTCCCGGCAAAGTCCTGGAGCCATTCAATTTCCTGGGGGGCTTTGGCGACATCGATATCCCGGAATACGGAGAATGCGGGATGAAAGTTATGGTTGCCAGGTTGGGAGGCTTTGATCCGGACAGGGCCGACGCTTTCAATGACGAGCGTCTTGTCATCGGGCATGTAGACGATGTCCTTTCCGGTCAGGATGGTATAGGTGACGTCCAAACCGGAGGTGGCAACGGCGGTAAGCGGGACAATGTCCTGGTACTGAACGCCAGTGAGATCCTGGAAGAAGTTGATGGACTGCTCGGCTTTGACAATGGTGAGTACACCCGGGACAAAGGTGAACACATAGTTGTCGTCGCTGCCACCGGAGATCGTGATGGGGAATTTGGAACCTGCGTCGGACCCACGAGTGTCCGGGACTGTGGCGACGGGAAGTTCGTCCAAAAAGGATTCGTCCTCGGGGCCGAGGATAGGGTCACGGCCAGTGATGAACCCTTCGAAGGCAAGGGGGAGCTTGGGAATGTCCCGGTTGAGCTGGGTGAGGAATGCGTCCCTGGAGCCGAGGGCGGTTGCGGAAAGGTTCCCAGCCTCGATACCCCCGGAGAAGGATCCGGCCAGGTAGGCGCTGCCTTCTGCATCCACCCCCATCTGGAGGCCAGGCACTGCCCCTGCCCCGAAGCTTTGCCTTCCCCACTTCTGCTTGCCGGAAGAGTCGATCTTGACGATGAAAATGTCCTCCAGTTGGTCCTTGGCGTTGAGTACCTGGCTGTCCGCAGTGCCAAGGGTAAGGGTGTCGGTGAAAGTGCCGTTCAGCAAGGCGGTGCGGTTATCGCCGATTGCAGCGGAAAGACCCGTGTCGTCACCAAGCCCGCCAAGGGATTCCGCCCAGACGACATCCCCGTAGGAGTCGTACATTATGAATAACGCGTCTTTGAGGCCGGCCGAGGGATAAGCCATATCCTGGACCTCGATTTCCCCTTCGAAGGTGGCGGACACGACGGACGCACCGTTTGGCCCGGTGGCCACGCCGTTTACTTGGAGGGAGGTGAGGTTCGCCCCCCCAGCTTGCTTGGACCAGAGCAACTCGCCAGTAGTATCATATTTGGCGACAAACATCTCGCTGGCCCCGGTAGCCGTAATTGTAGTGGAGGCATCAAGGATCCCGAACCCGGAGAAACTCCCTGTGACCACGGGCTGGCCTTCTGTATCCAGGGCAATCCCTCCGGCCATGTCTTCATTGGGACCGCCGATTTGTTTGACCCAGTCTGCCCGGCCATTGACGTTGAAGCGGGCAAGGAAAATGTCCACGCCAGGATTGTTGGCCGGTTCGCTTTGCAGGGCGGTCGTACCTTCGAAGCTGATGCTGCCCTTGAACTCCCCTACCACGTAGGTAGTCCCCACGGAATCAACGGCGGCGGCGACAGCCACGGCTTCGTCCCCAGGGCCGGCACCGGAGGCCTGGGCGACCCAGACGAAGTTCCCGGTCTCGCTGTATTTAAGGAGGAAGACATCCTTTTCGGAGACACTGGTCATCGTGCGGTTGCCAAGGGTGACGATCCCTTGGAACGTACCAATGATGTACACATTGTTGTTGGTATCCGTATCCACGGAAACTGGGAAAATGGCCCCGTTGCCCCCTTCGACTCCGATGCCTGCATGGCGGAACCATTCCAAGGTGCCGTCCTCCTGGTATCGGGCCAGGAACATGTCCGGGCTACCGACGGACTGGTAGGCCAGGCCGCCAAATTGGATCCTCCCGTCAAAAGTCCCCGCCCAATAAAGGTCGCCAGTGCGGCCAACAGCAATGCCGGCGGAATTGGTTTCCCCTGCGGCCAGGGTATCGCCCTCGGAAACGAGCCAGGAAAAGTCCGGGTAGGCGTCACCGTAAGGCCGGTCGGTATTGAGGGCGGTCACGGTAAGGGGGCGCTTGAAAACGGAGAAGGTTTTGTCCACTGGGGTGGCTGGGTTGTAAGTGGCATCCCCTGCTGCGGTGGCACGGATTGTGACTTCGCCCACTTTCGTAGCTATGCACTGACCGCTGAGAACCTCCCCAGGGCCTGTGCGTTGGCCGCCGCGGACGGCAAAGGTGACCGGGAGTCCGGAGTCCGTGCTGGCGGTAAGCGTGACTTCTTCGCCATAAGTCAGGTCGTCGACATCGGCAAAAGTGATCGTTTGTTGCAGGAGGGTGTTGATTTCCAGGGTGCCGTTTATGTATGTGAAGTCATAGTTGTTGTCCACGCCACCAGCAGGGATGATGTCATAGGTCCCGGCAGAGGATGCGGGGGTGGCAGTGGTAGTAGCCGTCGGCGGGGTGTCGAGGACGACGGGGGTATCCGAACCGACAAACCCGTCGTAACTCAAGGTGAACTGCGGGTTCGGGTCCGTAGTGCCGCGTTTGGCATCGTCTGCGGTTACGGTAAGCACGGCCTTGAGGGCGGTGAAGGAGATCGGGGCGGAAGTAGCGGGGAAGTAATTGGCATTCCCGGCCTGGACCGCACGGAGGACGATCTTGCCCGCGCCAGTAATGGTAAGCGTGTTGCCATTGAAAGTACCGCTCCCGGCACTGGAGGCTTGGTCGATTTCAAAGGTGACCGGGAGGTTGGCGTCGGAGGAAGCGGTGAGGTCAACAGTGTCGCCATAGCGTTTGCCGTTAAAACGCTCGTCGATTTCGAAGGTGATGGACTGGGTGCTGGGTTGGCGGGCTCCGATGTTGGAGATCCCGTCGGTGGCGGCATTGGCCGCGGGGGAACCGTCTTGGAGGGCGTAGCGTTTGAGGACGCCGCCAGCGGATTGCATGAATATGGGATCGGCGAAGATGTTGTCGTCGGCCAGGGCGACAGTGCTGTGGACGGTGTTTTGGAAAAAGAGGTTGTTGTTTACGCTGGCGGCTTCGGGGACAAGGAGTGCGAAGCCGGGCCAACCCCGGCCTAGTTTGAGTTCGATGTTCCCGGTTTCGTCGAGAAGTTCGTAACCGGAAATGTTGTCGAAGGGCCAGTAAGCGATGAGCTTGTCGGCATACTCGGCCATGTTGTCTTTGAACTGTGCCTGGCGGATCTTGTGGTTTTCCACTGCTTGGAAATCTATGGCTTCGTTGAAGAGGATGAGTTCGTCGATCCGGCCATAGAGCATGCGGTTGAGGTTCGGGTCGGCGGCATTGGCATCGTTGGGATCCCGGCCAAGGTAGAAGAGGCCGTTGGTGGTAATGGCGGAGTTGATCCACTCGTCCCCGAGGGCGGAATCGTAGCGGTAGGCGGGCGGGTTGGCCGAGCTGATTTTATAATCGACCTCGAACCCGTTCAGGTAGATGTGGCCTTCGCCGCCGTTGGCATCTTTGTCCCAGGTGAAGGCAATGTGGTACCACTCTTCCGGGATGGTGACGAGGGTATCGGCCATGACCAGTGCGTCGCCACCGCCGACATGGTCGCTGTAATTGGGGTAGAAGAAGGCGGCTCCCCTGTCATTGACTTGGAATTCAAAGGACTTGTCGTTGGCATTGCGGGTGTTGGCGGCGGCAAGGTTTTCGCCTTGGGGGCCGAGAAGGAGGGTGTTGCGTTTGTTGATGTTGTAAAGATACGCCCACATGGAGAGGGTGCCCTTGGAGCCGAAATCGAACTGGGGGTGGATGAAAGTGGCGAAGTCGTCGTCCCCGTCGAATTCGATGGCCCCGCCATACTTGCCGGTCTTATTGATAAGGGGGGCCTTTTTAAAACCGTCGTCCTTTTCGATGGTTTGGTAGCCGAAAAAGATATTGTCCTTGATGACGAGGTTCTGGGACTGGAGGCCGGGGAACTCTTTCACATGGATAGCGGAGACTTGGGGCCGGTTGCCATAATCGTTCACATAGTCAGCGCTTTCCCAGGAGAAGGTGTTGTGCTGGATGAGAAGTTGGGCTGGCATCTTGGAGGAGAAGATGGCAATGGTGTCGAACCCGAGGCCGGACTGGTTGAAGTTGTCGGGTTGGCCGGTAGTCCCGGGGGTATAGGTGAAGAAGTTGTAGCGGATGGACCCGCTGACGTCGTGGCGGTCGTCAAAGTAGAGGCATCCGCCATACCATTGGCCTTGCTCAAAGGTATTGTGCTCGATCAGGATGTTCCGTGCGCCGCCCCGGAGAAAGGCTTCGTGGTAGTAGCCTCGGATGGTGCTGTTTTGGAGGATGAGGCCGTCGACGACGTCGAAGATAATAATGCCGCTGCGGATGTCCAGGCCGTCGAAGGTGACGCCGTCGAGGGTCAGGTCGTCCGCTCCGATACCGAGCCCCCAACCGAACCCTTCACGCTCTATTTCCCAGGCCGCCAGGGTGAT
>JAYPDO010000017.1:8403-14959 GCA_038125285.1 Opitutia bacterium | reverse complement strand
TGATTGTGACTTGGTCCGCTGTCACGCGGACGGAGTAGCGGTAATCCGGGGTATTGTGCCAGCGGGGATCGGAAGATTTGGAGACGACAGGAGGTTGGCCTGAGCGCATGAGGATGACTTCACCGGAGCCGTCTGGCTCGAGGGTGAGACGTGTGTCGAGGACAAGTTCGTTTTGATGGATGTAGGTACCGGCGGCGATACTAAGCGTGTCGCCATCGCTGACAACGGAGTGGAGGACAGCTTCTTCTGGGGAAAGAAAATCCCCTGTGCCATCGTGGTTGATGTCCCAGGTCATGGGGTTGGATACCCGTTCGAGGACCTTCAAGGTGATGTTGGCGGGTACAGAGGGATTGTAGGTATCGTCGCCGGCTTGCTCGGCACGGAGGGTCAGTATGCCCCCGGTATCGAAAGTGATTTTGCCTGGCTCGGTCGTGCTGATGGTAGCCAAGGCACTGCTTTCTCCGGGTACGATGGAATAGGTGATGGGCAGGCCGGAGGTCGTGGTGGCCGCAAGGGTGATGGATGTCCCCTTTTCCTGGCTACCGACTGCTGGGAAAACCAGGGTTTGGTCAATCTTGGTATTGATGGTCAGGGTGCCGTTCACATAGGTGAAGGTGTAGTTGGAATCCTGGCCACCCGTCGGAGTGATGATGTAGTCCCCTGCTGGGGAGGAGCTAATCGCGTTGGTGATGGCGGTCGGGGCAGTGCCAAGATCCAGCGCGGACTCACCGGAAAGGAAACCGGAATAACTGAGGGTAAAGGTTGGGTTGGCCTGGTTGACCCGCCGGGAAAGGTCGTCTGCGGTTACAGTGAGGGGGAGTTTGGCAACTGTGAATGTCCGCCTGGAGGAGGCGGGGTTGTAGGATCCGTTCCCGGCGGAGGTTACTTCGATGGTGACCGAACCCGCCTTGGTGGCTGTGACAGTGGTGCCGTTGATCGTGACACTCCCGGTGCTGAGGGATGGGAGGAATTTGTAAACCAAGGGGAAGCCAGTATCCACAGTGGCATTGAGCTGGGTGGTCGCCCCATAGTTGATATCGGGGATGGCGGGGAATGTGATGACCTGGGAGAGGAGGTCGTTAATGGTAAAACGGCCAGTTACATAGGTGAACTGGTAAGAGGCATCGGAAGCACCGGATGGGGTGAGGATGTAAATTCCAGGAGGGGAATCTGGGGCGGCATTACTGGCCACAGTGGGCTTGACATCAAGGACGGCCTCGGTGTCGGAAAGTTTAAACCCGTCATATGTGACCAGGAAGACGGGGTCGGCATGGTTGACATTGCGGAAGGCTTCGGTGGCGGTAACGGTCAGCATGGCCGCGGATGCGCTGACAACCCGGTCCACTGGGGCGGCGGCCTGGTAATTCTGGCTTCCGGCTTGGGAGGCGCGGACAGTGATGTCCCCTGCCCCGGTCGCGGTCAAGGTATTGCCGGACACTTGGCCGGAACCGGAAACGATGGAGTAGGTGACCTGGAGGCCGGAGTCCGCCGTGGCGGAAAGGGAGAGCGAGTCCCCGTACACGATTGGCCCGGGATCCGGGAAGGTGATGGACTGGGCGGCTCCCCCGCCGCTGGACTGGACGATCAAGTTCCCGGCTTGGTAGGTAAAATCGTAATTGTTGTCCGACCCGCCGGAAAGGAGGATGGGGTAGGTGCCGACCGGGGAGTTGGTCGTGGCCGAAACGGATGCGGTGGGCGGGACGTCGATGGAAGAAGCAGTATCCCCGGCGACCAAGCCAGTGTAGGATACCACGAGGTCGGGATTGTCCTCCCCGGCCAGGCGGGTAATGGAATCGACGGTGGCCGTGACGGTCTTCTTGCTGACGGTGAGGGACTGCTCCACGGAAGCAGGGTTATGGGTGGCGTCCCCAGCTTGGGACACTCGGACAACGACAGTCCCTGCTCCAGTGGCGGTAAGCTGGTTTCCGCTGATGGTGGCCGTGCCGGTGCTCCCGGTGGGGACAAATTCATAGGTAAGGTCGAGGCCGGAATCCACAGTGGCGCTTAGGGTGGTGGTGTCGCCATAGGTGGTCTGGGGGATGGTGCCAAAGGTGATGTTCTGGATTGCAAGGGTGTTGATCGTCAATGTCCCGGCGACGTAGTTGAAATCGTAATTGTCATCGGAAGCACCGGAAAAATTGATGGGGTAATCGCCCGGTTGGGATGAACCGTTGGCAGTGGTGGAGCCAGTAGGCGGGGTGTCCAGGACGGATGCGGTGTCCGTACCGACAAAACCGGAATAGACAGCCACGAAGGAAGGATCCGGGGAGGTGGTGTTTCGTTGGGCATCCTGGGCGGTGACAGTGAGGGTGGCCTTGCCCGCGACGACCTCCAGTTCCTTGCTGGCGGCCGGCCAGGTCAAGTCCCCGGCCTGGGAAGCACGTACATTGATCGTACCTGTTCCAGTTGCGGATAGTAGGTTGCCATTGATTGTCCCTGGGCCGGAAACGATGGAATAGGTGATGGGAAGGCCGGAATCCGAAGAGGCCGACAAGGTGGCCGCCCCGCCATACACCAAACCGCTCACGGCAGGGAAAGTGATGGTCTGCTGCTGGACGTCAGAAACCGTGAGAGTACCGGAAACGTAGGTGAAGGTGTATTTGTCATCCGAACCGCCGGAGACCGTGATAGGGTATGCACCGGCAGGCGAGTTGAGGGTGGCAGTAGTGGAGGCGGTAGGGGCAATGTCCAGGCCAGTCGCGTCATCCGCGTTGATAAACCCGGAGTAGGCGATGGTAAATGCCGGGTTCGGCTCTCCGAAGGCCCGTGCCGCGTCCTGGGCAGTCGCGGTAAGTGCGATTTTATTGATGGTGAAGGACTTGCGGTCTTCCCCGGCATTGAACCCGGCGACGGCGTCGCTGTAGGCGCGGACAGTGACCAAGCCGGGGGAAGTTGCGGTTAGCTGGGTTCCGTTGATGGTGGCCGACCCGTTGCTTTCTGAATCGACGACCTCGTAAAGGATAGGGTTCCCGGCATCATTGGTCGCCGACAAGGTGAGTGAGCCCCCATAGTCAATGTCGGATGGTTGGGAGAGGGAGAGGTTTTGGGCGGAATTGGTGTTGATGGTAAGGGTACCGTCCACAAGGACGAGGTCGTAAAGGTCGTCAAAACCTCCCGAGAGAGTGATCGGATAATCCCCTGTGGCAGAGTTGGTCTGTGCGGTCGTGGCGACATCGGGAGGGGTGTCGATATCGCTTGGCAAGTCGTCGAACAGGAGGGTGGCGTAATCAATTTCGAAAATGGGGTTGGGGGTGTTTTCAGTCCTGGAGACATCGCGGGCCGTCGCAGTCAGAGAGGCCTTCCCGGCCATGAGGGTAGCGGAAACAGGGTCGGCTGCGGCATAAGTGGCATTTCCCGTTTGCCGCGCCTCGATGGTGATATCCCCCACGGAACCGAGGGTCAGTTGGTTGCCACTAACTGTACCTTGTCCGGAGGTGACCACATAGCTGACGGTCAGGCCGCTATCCGACACACCGCCAAGGGTAACAGTGTCACCATAGTTCTTCCCCTGGAATTGAGCCCCGTCGAGGTTGAAGGTAATCGTCTGCTCGGCACCTTGGAATGCGCCAATATTGGTACCGTCCGAAGCGGTTTGCCTTGCCGGGGATCCATTGTTCAGGGCGAACTTTTGGTTACTGGCTCCGGGAGCCCCTGCAAAGAGCGGGTCGCCATTCTTGTTACCGAATGGAAGGGTGCGGTTGCTGTTGATGCTGTTGGAGTTGAAGAGGTTGTTGTTGGCCTGGGCATCAGCCGGAATGATGAGGGCATAGCCATCCCAGGCGCGGCCAAACCGGAGGGTGGCCTTACCAGTGTTATCAACGATGTCCGGGCCGGCATCGGCAGCTTCGTCCATCGGCCAATAGGCTTCCACTTTGCCGGTGAGTGTATCCATGTGGGCGGCCACGGTGTCATTCGCAATGTTGGTGATCTGGGAGGCGTCCAGTACATCGTTGAAAAAAGCCACTTCGTCCATGTAGCCTGAAAAGTGACGATTCTCATATTCTTGCTCTTTGGAATCGAACGGGGGCGATGGGTCGGCGCCAAGGTAGAAAAGCCCGTCGGCAGTAACGGCACCGTTGAGCCAGTCAGGGGAAAGGTCTTCCGTGTATTTGGTGGAATAGGTCAGCTCTTCACCGTTGCGGTAGATCCGGCCAGTATCAGTAGACTTGTCCCAGGTGAAGGCGAAATGGTACCATTGGGAAAGTGCGGAAACTGCGCTGGATGTGTACACCAAGTTGTTTCCCCCGTCGATTTGGTCGCTGTAGTTGGGGTAGAAAAAGAGGTCGCCCCCGGCCTTGAGCTGGAAGTCGAATGCCTTATCCGTGGCCGTCCTGACATTTTTGGCTGCCAGGGACTCCCCGAACGGCCCGATGACGAAGATATTGCTGTGGTCAACATCCAACGGACGGATCCATAAGGCGAACGTTCCCTTGCCCCCAAAATCAAAACTAGGGCTGGTAAAGGTGGCATAATCCGCCTGCCCATCAAAAAAATAGCCGGAGTTGTGCTTCCCGGTCTGGCCGGTCTTGGGATAGGTCGCCCCTGAGGCATCGGTCACCGGGGTTTGGTAGCCATTGAAAATGTTGTCCCGGATCACGATGTTGGAGCCATCCAGCCCTGGGAACTCCTTGGCATGGACCGCAGTGACATGGGCAGGAAACCCAGAATCATTCTTCACCAAAGATTTTTCCCAAGCGAAGGTGTTATGTTGGATCAGCAACTCCCCGTCCACTTTGGATGAAAAGATCGCGATCGAATCGAACCCGACGCCTGGGCGGTTGAACTCGGACTCAAAATCAGTATTCCCCAGGGAAGATGCGAAATAGTTATAGGCGATGGTCCCGCTGGCAGGGAAACGGTCGTCTATATGGACCGGCCCTCCATACCAATGCCTCTCGACAAAGTCGTTCCCCTGCAGGTTCATGCCAGTAGCCCCACCCCGGACAGCCGCCTCGTAGTAGGCCCCGGAGAAAGTGCAACCCTCGATTGACAAACCGGACACTTCGGCGGCGACAACAACGGCAGACCGTACGTTTAAACCGGGGAAAGAACAATTCCTGATGGTCACGTTCGAGGCGAATACCCCGAAGATCCACCCCTCGGCAACTTCCTGGGTCTCCCAGCCTGCAATTGTAACACCGTCAAAGACAATCCCGGCCTTTTTCGCCTGGATGGAGTAGGGGTAGTTCTCCGGGAAGTACCACTTGCTGCCCGCAGTGCTCTTACGGACCTTCTCCGGTTTTCCTGAACGGACAAGGATGACTTCCCCGTTTCCCGCCGCCTTGATCGTCACAGCCTTGTCGATATCAAGGCCTGGCTTGTCATTCCGGACACCGACGGAGTGTATGTAGGTTCCGGCATCCACAAGGATCGTGTCACCGTCCAACACTTGGGCGTCAGCCAGGGCAGTTTCCAAATCTGCGAAATCCTTACCGGATCCGACAAAAAATGTAGTTGCGGTTGCGCGCACGCACGTTAGAAGAAAAAGAGCAAAGGAAATGGAGAGTCTGAGCCGGGTTCCCCCGGAAGAAAGGAAAGCGCTCATACTTAGTGTTTGCAAAAGAAGTTAGGAGCCTGCCCGGGGCAGGGACGCAAGGGTAGCAAGGCGGTCATCAGAAAGCACGGGATTACTAAGGATTCCGCCCGCCCTGTCAATGAAGTTGGCAGGAACCTTGCACTGGACAGGAGGTATCGCCTTTGCGCTTGCAAGGGAACCCCAAACACACATAAACACAACCCCGTCCTTTAAAACTACCCCTGGATTTTACAAAGCTTAACCCACCTACCTGATCCCAACCCTGCACAACAATGACTGACAACAATACCACGACCGGTGCCCCCGACATGAAGCTATTCTGGGGCTGCTTCATCGCTCTCATTACGACCGCTTTCGGCTTCATTGCCCGAATGTTCCTGATTGGCGAATGGGCAGGGGAATTCAACCTCGACCCGGCACAGGCAGGACGGCTTGCTGGTATCGGGATTTGGCCGTTCGCTGTCAGCATCATCCTTTTCAGCTTGGTAATCGACAAAATCGGCTACCGTGTAGCCATGATATTCGCCTTCGCTGGCCACGCGATCTGGGGCGTCCTGGCCATCATGGCCTACGGGGTCTCCCAAGACGGGGACACAGAAAAAGCCTACCAAATGATTTACTGGGGCAGCCTAATCCTGGCTCTCGGGAACGGGACGGTGGAAGCCTTCATCAACCCCGTTGTGGCCACGATGTTCAGCACCAACAAAACAAAATGGCTGAACATTCTCCACGCAGGATGGCCCGGCGGTTTGGTCATTGCCGGTATCATCACCATCTTCATGGGCGACGCTACCTGGAACATTAAAGTCGGCATCATCCTGGTTCCTGCGGTCATCTACCTCCTTATGCTCCTCCGCTGCAAATTCCCCGTCCAAGAGCGGGAAGCCGCAGGGGTTTCCTACAAAGAGATGCTTTCTGAGTTCGGGATCCTCGGGGCGGCCGTAGTCGGCTTCCTCGTCACACTCCAGTTGATGGACTTCTTCGGGGACTCCTTGTCCAAAGGGGTCTACTACGCCATCG